>JBEIRZ010000525.1:0-2710 GCA_040375695.1 Planctomycetaceae bacterium | reverse complement strand
CCGCGACGCCGGCGATTCGCTCGTCGGCCGCCTCAAGGGGATCGAAGCCGACGACGAGCTGACCCGCGAATTGTGGCGACGGGTGTTGACCCGCGAACCGTCGGACGAAGAACTCCAAGCCGCCAAGGATTGGCTCGCCAAAAACCCCAGCGACCGTCTCGGTTCGATCCGGTCGCTCGCTTGGGCGGTCCTCGCCGGCCCCGAAGCGAGATTTAACCGCTAAGCCGGACCCGCACACACACAACCCCTTACCGCAAACCGATTTCAAACCGTCGACCCGAAACGGAGCCCCCCGCGATGTCAGCACCCGATCAGCACAGCGGCCTTCACGCCGGCGGACCGGTATTCAGCGATCCGAAACGGCCATCCCGCGCCCAATCAAGCGGCCTGGCCTTGCCCGCATCCCCCTTTTCTCGCCGCGGTTTCCTGTCGGCCACGGCGCTGGGTGCCGCGTCGCTCGTGGCTGATATGTCGGCGATCAACCTGTTGCGATCGCCGGCGATGGCGAGCGAACTGAAGAAACAAGACAAGCGGGTGATCCTCCTTTGGCTGGCGGGCGGGGCAAGCCAATTCGAGACGTGGGACCCCAAGCCAGGGGTCAAGACGGGCGGGCCGTTCCGCGCGATCCCCACCGATGTCCCGGGGATCCATATCAGCGAATTGTTGCCATCCCTCGCCCAGCGGATGCGTCACACCGCGATCATCCGTTCGCTCAACACCAAGATCGCCGACCACGGGACGGCCGCCGAACTGATGGAATGCGGCCGCCGCAACGACCCCAGCGTCCGCTACCCCGACATCGGCGCGGTCGTCGCCCGCGAGCTGGGTCGATTGGAAAGCAAGGTCCCCGATTACGTCTCGCTCTACACCTCGACCGAAGGGAGACGCAAAGGGACCAGCGGCTTCCTGGGGGCCCGCTATTCGCCGATGTTCCTCAGCGAAAGCATGACCCCGCCTAACATCTTACGGCTCGAAACGCTTAGCGAAGTCGATCACCGCGACCGCGCCGCGCTCCGCGATGCCTTGGCGAAAAAATTCACCACCGAAAGCCGCTCCCTCACCGTCGATAGCCACCAATCGGCCTACCAACGCGTCCAAGGGTTGATGGCCAGCGCTGACCTGTTCGATATCGAGCAAGAACCGGAAGCCGTTCGCGCCCGTTACGGCCAGACGCAGTTCGGCCAACAGTGCCTCATCGCGAGGCGGTTGGTCGAGGCCGGCGTCCCCTTCGTCAAGGTCGCGCGGGCCTGGTGGGACAGCCACGGACAAAACTTCGAAACGCACCAAGAGCTCTGCGCCGACCTCGACCACTGCATGTCGACGCTGCTCGATGACCTCAGCGAACGGGGCCTCCTCGAAAAGACGCTCGTCATCACGCTGGGCGAATTCGGCCGCACACCCGGGATCAACGCCAGCCTCGGCCGTGACCACTTCGCCAGCGCCTGGAGCTGCAGCCTCTCCGGTTCGGGGATCCGCGGCGGCGTCGCCTACGGCAAGACCGATCCCGAAGGTCACACCGTCGTCGAAGGGGAAGCCTCCGCGGCCGACCTCTTCGCCACCATCTTAGCCGCGCTGGGGATCGATCACGAACACGAATACATGCTCGGGTCGCGACCGGTACCGCTGGCCGATTTCGGCAGCAAACCGATCGCCGATGTCCTCGCCTGAGCCCGACCCACTCGTTCAGCCTTCAAGGTTTCGCCCCGCACCGTTTTTGCAAGCCCGCACGTTTCGTCCCAGGAAACCGCCTCCCATGAACCCCAACGAAACCGCACCCCCGCCGCCCGTCCCCGCGGCGGTGAAGGTCGACAAGACGCTGTCGCTCCCGGCAATCCCGCTGTGCATCGCCCCCGGCGATCAAGCGGTCGCGTTCATCGGCATGTCCGACTTCGCCGTCCATCGCATCGATTTGGCGGCCGAGAAACCCGAAGCGAAACCGATCGGCGACGCACGCCACGGCAGCTACGTCACCGGGATCGTCCGCGCGGGGAATACGATCATCTCGGGCGGGTACGACGGGGCCTTGATCTGGTGGGACGCGACATCGGGCCAAGTCATCCGCAAGGCCGAAAACGCACACGCCAAATGGATCCGCAAATTGGCCCTCTCGCCCGATGGCACCCGCGTCGTCAGCGTCGCGGATGACATGAAGACGAAAATGTGGGATGTCGCTTCGGGCGAAAAGGTCGCCGAGTGGGGCGACTACGAGATCAAGACGCCGCACGGCTACCCGTCGATGCTCTACGCCGTCGCCTTCTCGCCCGACGGACATTTTTTGGCGACCGGCTCGAAGACCGGTTTGGTCCTCGTCCGCGACCCGGCCACCGGCAGCATCGCGGCCAAGCTCGAAACGCCCGTCATGTACACCTGGGACCCCAAGGCCCGCAACCATTCGATCGGCGGCATTCGCGCGCTCGCCTTCTCGTCCGATGCCAAAACGCTCGCCGTCGGCGGGATGGGGAAGGTCAACAATATCGACCACCTCGAAGGGGCCTCGCGGATCGAGACCTTCGATTGGCAAACGCAGGCCAAACGGTTCGAGATCGAAGACACGAAGTACAAAGGCCTCGTCGAAACGCTGCGGTTCGGCCCCGGTGACGGCTGGTTCGTCGCCGCAGGCGGCGATAACGGCGGCTTCGTCAGCGTCTACTCCTCGGCCGATGGCAAGCTGATCGCCCAAGAAAAGGTCGGCAACCACATCCACGACATG
>JBEIRZ010000665.1:0-1382 GCA_040375695.1 Planctomycetaceae bacterium | reverse complement strand
GAGACTTTTCCCCGCTACCACATCGGTGAGTCGCTCATCCCCGAGACGGTTTGGGTGCTGGACCGGCTCGGCATGCTCAACAAGATGCGGGGCAGCCGATTCGTCAACAAGCACAGCGTCCAGTTCGTTTCGGAACAGGGGCGGTTGTCCGAGCCCTTCTATTTCGCCGACAACAAGCCACACGATTCGTCCCGGACCTGGCAGGTCTACCGCCAGGAATTCGACCAATTGATGCTCGACAACGCCCGGGAGCATGGCGTCGATGTACGGGAGGGGGTCCGGGTGTTGGAGGTGTTGTTCGATGGGACGCGGGCGGTCGGAGTTCGGGCCCAGGGCGAGGACGGCGAGCGGTTCGAAGTGCGGGCCAAGGTGGTGGTCGACGCGGCGGGACAAAGCTGCCTGATCCAGGATCGGCTCGGCTTGCGGGAATGGGACCCGGTCCTGAAAAAGGCGGCGATCTGGACCTATTGGAAGGGTGCCTATCGCGATCGGGGCCGCGACGAGGGGGCGACGATCGTCATGCAAACCCGCGGCAAGCTCGGCTGGTTCTGGTACATCCCCTTGCACGATGACCTGATCAGCGTTGGCGTCGTCGCCCCGTACGATTATCTCTTCTCCGGCCGTAACTCGAAGGACCTTGAGACGATTTACTTCGAGGAGGTCGCGAAGTGCCCTGGGGTGCAACCGCGGATCGAGAGCGCCGAGCGTGCGGCGCCGTTTCGGGCGGCCAAAGAGTATTCGTATCGCAGCCGAAAGGTCGCGGGTGACGGGTGGGTCCTGGTCGGCGATGCGTTCGGCTTCCTCGATCCGCTTTACTCCTCCGGCGTGCTGCTCGCATTGAAGTCAGGTGCGTATGCCGCCGACGCGATCTGCGAGGGGCTCGCCAGCGGGGACACGTCGGAGGGACGGCTCGGCTGTTGGGGGCCGGATTTCATCGCCGGGATGGATCGGATGCGGCGGCTGGTTTGCGAGTTTTACGACGGCCTCAGCTTCGGCCGCTTCGTCCGGAAACATAGCGACCGCAAAGGGCTCGTCACCGACGTCCTGATCGGGGATCTCTTCAAATCGGAAGTCGACGAACTCTGGCCGCTGATGGACGCGCTGCGGGCCGAAGGGGCCGCGATTGCCCAGTCTTGAACCCGCCTCCCGCAACCGAGGAGGCATTTGCCGGTTAGACTGATCGCTGTGGTGGCCCGCCCATTACCGTCCTTGCCCCGATCATGCGATGACGCTCTTGCGATCACTACTGTTATTGCCCATTCTTTTCGGCACCCTTGTCTCTGTATCGGTGGCGGGGGCGCCGCCGGTGGTGGTGATGCTGGGCGATTCGACGACGGCGGTTCGGCCGGGGGCGATCGATCGGGTTTACGCTTCGCGAGTCG
>JBEIRZ010000577.1:0-2235 GCA_040375695.1 Planctomycetaceae bacterium | reverse complement strand
TATCTGGCCTCCGGAAACAACGAAGGAGTTGGCAAGTTGCGTCGTTAATTGAGTAACGTCGACGGGCGTCGTATAGCCTAGCGCTGCCGGAGCCGACTCAACAGTTATTAATGACGCGGCAAATGTTCCATCTCCGTCGGGGAGAGTGATCGTGCCGGACACTGCTCCGGGAACCGGGCCTTCGACATTCGAATAAACGAAGGTGAAAACGCCCGCCTGTACCGGGGTTGTCGCCAATAGGACAGCGACGAGAAGAAATGCAATGCTTGAAACTGTCTTGAAGCTCAGTTGACGCATCACAGCCAAGAAATTCGCAGACCGACTAATTGAACCCATGCGAATACTCCTCTGCTACGAAGTAACGAAAAGTTCAGCCTTGAATGAAAATCGCCGTCCGAAGCCCTCTACTTTGGTGCCACTTCACACCCCAGTCAATATTCTTACGACGGATTCAAATTCAGAATTCTCAAATTTTTCGTAATTTTTTGAATTGCTATGGGTAACCTTTTGGGCACACCGAAGGCTTGACGCCACCTTGGGGTTGATTTTCGGCTGCAAAACGAGAGAAGCCGATCCCAAACCTACGCTCGCTCGTCTTCCCGTCGGATGGCGGACAAGGATTTACGGGACATCAGTAGCACGTCGAGCGTGCCATCAACCCACAGTCGATTGGCTGAGGAGCGATGGGGCGCGGTGATTGTGGGGCTAGGTGTTTGTGGGGTTCAGATGAGGTCGGGGAGGTGGCCTTTGCTGTCGCCTAGACGCTCGAGGTCGACCTCCATCCGGTCGAGGAGCGATAACCAAAGGTTGCTGATCGGGGTCTCTTTGGCGTATGACAAATGCCGACCGCTCTTGAGCGTCCCACAACCCGATCCCGCGACGAGGATCGGTAAATCGTCGTGGTTGTGGGCGTTGCCGTCGTGAATGCCGCTGCCATAGGTGACCATCGCGTGATCGAGCAGCGTCCCGTCACCCTCTTGAATCGATCGCAACTTCTCGAGGAAATAGGCGAGCTGTTTGGTGTGGAAGGTATTGATCTGACGAAGCTTCGCTTGCTTGGCCGCGTCGCCGCCGTGATGAGAGAGGTCATGGTGACCCTCGGGGACTTCGATGAAGCCGTAGGACTTGTTGCTCCCTTCGTTCGCCAAGACGAAAGTGATCACGCGGGTGACGTCTGCTTGGAAGGCGAGTGCCATCAGGTCGTACATCAGCCGGATGTGTTCTTCGTAGACGGCCGGGATCGATTGAGGTGCGGGGTAATCGGGGGTTTTGACCGGGGGCAATTTTTCGGCCCGCTCGATCCGCACTTCGATGTCGCGGATCGAAGCGAAGTATTCATCGAGCTTCCGCACGTCGTTGGTCGCGAGCTTTTGCGTGAGCGATTGCGAGTCTTCGCGAACGAAATCGAGGATGCTCTTGCGCCTGGCGTCGCGTTTGGCGCGGGCCGGGTCGTTGCTGGCGCCGAAGAGGCGGTCGAAGACGACCTTGGGGTTGACTTCTTTGGGGAGCGGCTGTGTCGCCGAACGCCACGACATCGTCGACGAATAGACGCAGCTATAACCCGAGTCGCAATTCCCCGCCATCGCGCCCGCTTCGGTACCGATTTCGAGCGAGGGCAACCGGGTTTGGTCGCCAAGCCGCGAGGCGGCGACTTGGTCGACGCTGACGCCGTTGCGGATGTTGACGCCATCGGTCTTGAGGGGTCGGGCCCCGGTCAGGAAGGCCGCCAAGGCGCGGGCATGGTCGCCGCCGCCATCGGCATAGGCCCTGGCGCCGTCGGCGGTCAGCCCGGAGAGGACGAGGAGTTGTTCTTTGACGGCCGCGAGGGGTTCGAGGATCGGGGTCAGTTCGAAGCCAGCCCCATCGGACTTCGGCGTCCAGTCGGCCATGTTTTTGCCGTTGGGGACATAGAGCATCGCCATCCGATTGGGCGACTTCGTCTCTTCCGATTCCTGGGCGTATCCCTTGCGCCGCATCGCTTCGAGCCAGGGGAGGGAGAGGGTGACGCCGAGGCCGCGGAGCAACGTGCGGCGGGGAACCGGATGGCTGGGGATCAACATGCCAATCTCGTCAGCGGTTGGGAGGGAAGGATGAAAGGGGAGGGAACGCGTGGGGGGAAAATCATTCGGCCCCGACGACGCCGCGGCGTTTGCGGAACGGGTCGCTGAGGACGCTTTCGCGGATCAATGCCTGCATTTTAAACTGGTGACCCGGCATCGATTGGACGATTTGTTC
>JBEIRZ010000355.1:0-4668 GCA_040375695.1 Planctomycetaceae bacterium | reverse complement strand
TTGGGCGCTCGAAAAACATTCCGAATTCTTTTCGAAATTTTCAATGTTCGGCTTGAGCATTTGCAAACCGCATGGCTCATGTGTGTTATCGCGACGCCGGTCGCACGCCACGTAAACCAAAACCACGGAGAAACGCAGATGGCCCAGATCACCACCGACAACCAACTCCTCAACCAGTACCTCCAGCAACTCGAATGGATGATCGCCGACGCCAAACGGGAATTGGCTGGCGCCGCTAAGGCGATGGCCCGGCGCGCTGCCGAAGCGGTCGAATCGACCGACGCGATGCTCGCCGACCAGCCCTGCAGCATGATGTGGGTCGATTTCGCCGAAAGTGATCTTCGCAACGCCCGCGAAGCGAAGGCCCGCCTGAGCGAGCTGATCGAAAAACAACAGATGCTCCGCGGGATCGCCAACTGCGGCCGGTAACGCTGTGATGCCCACCGGGGCCAACCGTTGCCCCACAGGCGCGACTTGTCCCCGGTTACCCCTGGTTGGCCAACAGGTGAACCGGCCCCACGCCGGGGCAAAGCGGGGCCAACCGCAGGTAGCGAAAAAACATCGAAAAAAGATGTTTTTTCTTTCCGAGATCCGCTTGATGCGGTTCAAACCGCATGGCTCATGTGTGTCATCGCGACCAACAACGCGGATCAACAAACGCCAAACCCAGAGACGACGATCATGACCTGCTACGAATTCGACGTACGAATCACCAAGGCCAGCGGAAAGCGCCAGATGGGCGGGGTCGCGGTGGCCGGCAAGATTGATGACCGATACAGGTTCGAAGCCCTGGTGTTCTCCGAACACGCCGAGTCGGAATCCTTCGAATTGAACCGGAGCAAGATTTCGAAGCTCTGGATCCGAGACACGACCGACCGCAAGACGGTTTTCAATTTCGACCGCGGCCTGGATGTCGCCGCCGCCAACGAAGAGGTCGCCGCGATGGTTGAATTCCTTTGCGCCGGCCTGGCCGAAGCGATCCACGGCTAAGACCCAAACGACACCAACAACCCCACCGACCCACCACAACGACCCAGCACTCCGACCGAACCACGCCCACCCGCCGGACCACCGGCGGGTTGCCCTCGTGACGGGGCCAAGACCCCGCAGGTTCCTTTCTTCCACGGAGATGCAGAGATGACGATCGACGAATTGATTGAGCGGCTTGAAGGCTACCGCGATGAGATCGGTGGCGACGCCGAGGTCCGGTTGATGACCCAGCAGAATTGGCCCTTCGAGAACACGGTCTACGGCTTGGTTTCGGGCGCCGAGATCAACGAGAGCGAAGACGACGAAGAAGACGAAGGGGAATCCGACGACGACGACGTCGAACAGGATGCGGTGCTCTACATCGTCGAAGGGCAGCAACTGGGCTACGGATCCAAGCGGGCCTGGGAAGTCGCCAATCGCTAACGGAGAGGGTTCGATAATGCGATCCCAACCTACGGAGGGCACCACGCGCCGGTGCCCGCGGTGCGAGACGCGGACCCAGCACACCCAGTGCCGCGGTCCGGTGCGGAGCGATCCCAAACATCCCGAGGATCGCCGGTTCGACTTCCGCAAAGTGGTTTTTCGCTGCGCGATCTGCGGGCACCAGGAACGCTGCGAACAACTGCCCAACCTGCTGGTTGGGTTTTTCCATACGTAAGCCGAAACGCCCAGCCACGGGGCGTTGCGGCGGGTGGTACCCGCCGCCTGACGATGGCAGCCAACCACGTAATCGAAATCGGAGAGAACAAAATGAAAAAGGCAGACGTAAAGATCGGTGGGAAGTACTTCGCTACGGTGAGTGGCCGCAAGGTGGTCGTGAAGATCGATGCGGAAAATCGGCACGGTGGCTGGAGCGCGACCAACCAAACGACCGGCAAACAGGTGCGGATCAAAACCGCTGGTCGACTCACCCCGATGTCCGGCAAGTCGAACAACGCCGCGGCGAGCGATAACGATGCCGAGGGCCAGACCGAAGAGACGCCGGCCACCAAGCCCAAGCGCGGCAAGCGGGTGGCACAGGCCGAAGTGACAAGCCAAGCCGCGGTGACCGATAGCGACTCCGAAGTCCAGGCAGAAACGGATCCGGTCGCCAAGCCAAAGCGCGGCAAGCGCGTGACCGGTGCCAAGGTGACGGATGCAGCCGCAGGCCAGAAGAAGCTCAGCGCGCTTGCGGCCGCGGCCAAGGTACTGGTCGAGGTCGGCCAGCCGATGAACTCCAAACAGCTGATCGAGGCGATGGCCCAGAAGGGCTACTGGTCGAGCCCCGGCGGCAAGACGCCCGAGGCGACGCTTTACGCGGCGATCGCGCGGGAGATCAAGACCAAGGGCGAGGCGGCTCGTTTCACCAACCCCGATCGCGGCTTGTTTGCCGCCCGAGCCTGATTCGATCGCATCGCGCACCGCCCCCCGGACGCCCCCACCGTGGGGCGTTTTCAATGGGTGCGGGGCGAACGCCCCACTTAGCCCTGCGCCCCACACGTCGCAAACCTGCGGGCCAGGCGCGTGCCTCGAAAAGCCCCTGAAAAACATGGGGATTCCTTTCGGCTCGGCTTGATCGAACGTGTTTTTCATGGCTGATGTGTGTCCGTTCGAATCGTTCGACAACCGTTTCTTTGAACCCGCCCATAAAGACTTCCAAGCATGACCGCCCCCCAAGACCTGCAGCCCGTTTCGGTTTACGAAAACGCCCACCTGATCGCTCGCGATTTACTGAATGACATTTGCCGGCAACTCGATGGTGCGATAGAACCAGACGACCGAAATCTGCGTTGGAGCCATGCCCGGGCGATGAACCGGATCAACGCCCAGCTTTCGGACATCGCCGACGCCCTGGACACGATGAACTTGAGGAATCGCTGAATGGCTGGTTCGATTGGTAGAACGCTCAAGCCCGGAGACCGCGTGCGGCTGATCTCGATGCCGGATGATGTTAATCCGGTTCCGGTCGGAACGCTGGGTGTGGTTTTGAAGGTGATCAATCACGGTGAGTGGCAGCAGGTCGAGGTCGCCTGGGACAACGGACGCAAGTTGATGTTGTCGATGCCGGATGACTGCGTCGAAGTCGTGCCACCGAGGAGCTAGGCGTAGCCATCCACCTGGTGGCACGAAGCGGCCGCATCGTTGCCGTTAGCGCATATCGGTTTCGCGTGGCTTCATCGGGATCGGCGACTCGCCGGTCCTTTCG
Organism: Planctomycetaceae bacterium; assembly: GCA_040375695.1. Lineage (GTDB taxonomy): Bacteria > Planctomycetota > Planctomycetia > Pirellulales > Pirellulaceae > UBA6163. The sequence continues at coordinate 1,493 of JBEIRZ010000355.1, read as the reverse complement.
AGCACAGCGGCCTTGCCGGTGAACCTCTGATAGCGATCGACGATCACGTCGCAGTACGCCTGGTCGAGTTCCATCAGGAACGCACGGCGCTGGGTCTGCTGGGCACCGATCAGCGTCGACCCGCTCCCACCGAACAAGTCCAGCACGTTGTTCCCATTGAGCGACGAGTACTGGATGGCTCGCACCGCCAGCTCGGCCGGCTTGCCGGTGAGATGCTCAAGCTGCTGGGGCGGAATCTTCTTGACGTGCCAGAGGTCGGTAGCGTTGTTGGGCCCGTAAAACTTATGGCCAGCACCCTCTTTCCAACCATAAAACGCGAGTTCGTGCGCGCCCATATAATCCTTGCGGGTCAGCACCGGATGCATCTTGTCCCAGATGATCGCTTGGCTGAAATAGAGTCCGGCCCGCTTTAACGGCGCGGGATAATTCCCGATGTTGGCATAGCCACCCCAGATATAAAAACTCCCTCCGGGCACCAGGACTCGCGACATATTGCCGAACCACGCATCCAGCAGCCGATCGAACTCGTCGTCGGTAACGAAGTCGTTCGCCAGCGGGCGGTCCTTGGCTCGCATCTTTTGCTTGGCCGGCGGGTCGGCGACGCCGGACGCTCCGTCAGCTTTGCCTTTCTTCTTCTGCAGCGCGGCGGTGAACGCGGCGTTGCCCTGGTCGTTCTTTAGCTTCGACGACGCGGCGTTATTTGCGAACGAGCTCAAGCCAGCCGCGATCGCGTTCTTGCTGCGAGGTTCGACCTTCACGTTGTAGGGCGGGTCGCTGTTGACGAGGTGAATCACCTCGCCCCCGAGCAGTCGATCGACATCGGCCGGCGACGACGAGTCACCGCATAGCAGCCGGTGATCACCGAGGATCCACAGGTCTCCCTTCTGGGTGATCGGGTCGTCAGGAGGCTCCGGGACATCATCAGGATCGGTCAGTCCTTCCTGGACTCCGGTATCCATCAGCTTGGCCAGCTCTTCCTTGTCGAACCCGAGCAAGCCAAGGTCGTACCCGCCGTCGCTGAGGGCCTGCAGCTCGATCGGCAACAGGTCCATGTCCCAGTCGGCGATCTCGCCGGTCTTGTTATCGGCGATGCGGTACGCGCGGACCGCTTCGGGTTCCATGTCACGCGCGACGTGAACCGGGACTTCCAGCAGGCCGAGCTTCTTCGCAGCCTTCCAGCGGGTATGGCCGACGATCAACACGCCGTCGGTGTCGACTACCAGCGGCTGCCGGAATCCGAATTCGCTGAGGCTCTTGCAGACGGCATCACCGGCGCCGTCGTTGACGCGGTGATTGCGCTCGTAAGGCTTGACCCGATCGATGGGCCATATTTCGACCAACATAAGAATCTTCCTTTCCGAAGGAGAAATGAAACGGAAAGGGGTCGGTCGGTCGTTGGTTGATTGGGGTGGGTCGGTTGGTCGCGGAAAGGAATCGGATTAGAAATCGGTCGGCGTGGGGATGACGCCACGCTTCATGAGTTCCTTCTGGGC
>JBEIRZ010000536.1:0-2594 GCA_040375695.1 Planctomycetaceae bacterium | reverse complement strand
GGAGATCCGGCCGTCAAACGTTTCACGGACCGTCGAACCGCCCCGACCTGAAGCGACGATGACATCGTCGATCGCGTCACCATTCACGCGAGCGGACGAAACCGAGACGCCGTTGCGGAACGTACTGGGGAGCGGCAACAACGTGTCGATCAAACGGGGTGTGCCAGAAACGTCATAGTTCTGAACCGTCGCCCGCATCCCCGCGCCGCTCCCAACGACGATTTCCATCTTCCCGTCAGGGAGATTCGAATTCACGGTCGTGCCGCCCGAGTACGTGCCAAGATCCGCTACGGCGACCGTCGCCCCGCCCTGGAAGTTTGCGGCAAAAGCTCGGAAGCTCTTGATCGGCGTATCCGCGACCGGATCGGCCGCACCGGGATTGACCTGGAAGACACGCACATCGCCGGGACCACGCGACGCCGCGGCGATGATGTCGTCATCGCCGTCACCATAGATGTCGCCGACCGCGATCTCCACCCCGTTGCGATACGATGGGCCGAAGGGGAAGGTCCGGTAGGCGGTCAACTCGGTACCGTCTTGCCTGAAGACGCGAATTTCGCCCACCCGACCCGCACCCGGTGCCGCGATGATCTCGTCAACGCCGTCGCCATCGACGTCGCCAACCGAAACCCGGACCCCGCCGCGGAAGGCCGGCTCAAACAGCGAGAATTGCCGGCGCACAGTATTCGTGTAGGGGTCGATTACGGTGATCATCGGCGACGAGGTGCAACCGACCTCCGTCCCCGTGACGACAATCGGCAATTTGTCGATGTCGGTCGCCGAGTTGTTGGTCGGGTCCGGATCGGTCAACCAAGTGGGTGGCGTCACCGTCGCCGTGTTGACGAGCTTACCGCTGGTCGATTGACCGATCACCGCTCGGAAGGTGTAAATGGCCGAACCACCGGCAGAGAGACTGACCAATTGATTGATCGCGCCGCTCCCTGAAGCCGTACCGGACGATCCGGTCGAGAAGACCGCCGTCCATGTGGCCGAGACGACCCCCGCAGGGAGCGGGTCCTGGACCCGCACGTCAAAGACCGGGAACTCCGAGTTGTTCGTCACGACGATCGTGTAAACGGCCGTCCCACCCTCTTGATAGACGCCGCTTCCGTTCGACTTGGTGATCGACAGGTCCGCCTCGAAGATGACTTGGTCCTCGTCCGTGCCGGTGTTATCGGTCGGGTCCGGATCGGTGATCCCCGATGGCGGGGTCACCGTGGCGGTGTTGCGAATCGTCAGCGGTGCCGTCGGGTCAACGGTCGCCGTTATCGTGAAGGTCGTCGAGCCGTTGACGTTAATCTGCCCGGTCACGTAGGTCACCGTTCTCGTCGTCGGGTTGTACGTGACCCCCTGGGATCCGGAAACGTAAGTCAATCCGGCCGGCAAGACGTCGGTTACGGTCGCACCCGACATCGGGAATGGCCCGTCATTGAACACCTCGATGGTGTACGTCGTCGGCAACGTCGGAAAGAGCATCGTCGCGCCATTGCTCTTGGTCAGCCGCAAGTCGGCGGGGCCGCGATAACCGAAATCGCGCGTCAGGTTGCTCGGTGCCGCGTTGGTCAGCGTCGCGGTCGATTGCCCGTTGATCGTCCCGTCCGGGTCAAAGGTCTGGCTCAGCCCACTCGGGATCGTCGACGCGTCAACCGCCACGGTGTAGCTGACGCCACCCCCCGTCGTCCGCAGGCCGCTGAAGCCGTAGACGCCGCTCGCATCGGTCGTCGTCGTCACCGTCTCGTTCACGCCGTCGCCATCGAGGTCACCCGTTAACGTGACCGTTACCCCGGCGATCCCTTCCCCCGGTTCGGCCACGCCGTTCCCGTTGATGTCCAGGAAGATCGTGTCGCCGATCGAACCCGGCCCGCGATAACCGAAATCGCGTGTTTGGTCCGAAGGGGCCGCATCGGTCAGCGTCGCGGTCGATTGATGGTTGATCACCCCGTCCGGATCGAACGACTGGGTCAGCCCCGGCGGCAAGGTTGTGCTGTCAACGATCACCGTGTACGTCACACCCGATGGGCTCGTCGGCAAGCCGCCGAAACCGTACGTCCCGTCCGGTCCGGTCGTCGTCGTGATCGTCTCGTTCGTCCCGTCGCCGTCGATGTCACCGACCAACTGCACCGTGACCCCGGTGATCCCTTCGCCGGGATCGACGACGCCGTTGTTGTTGACGTCCAAGAAAATCATGTCGCCGATCGAGCCACTGGCACGGTAACCGAAGTCTCGAGTCAGGTCGGTGGGCGCCGCGACCGTCAGCGTCGATACCGACTGATGATCGAGCGTCCCGTCCGGGTCGTACGTCTGACCGGCGCCCGCTGGCAACGTCGCCGTCACCACCGAAACGGTGTAGGCGATCCCTGCCACCGATACCGGAAGCCCGCTGAAGAGATAATTCCCGTTCGTGTCCGTGGTCGTCGTGACCGTCTCGGCAACGCCGTCACCGTCAAAGTCACCCGACAACCGCACCGTAACCCCGGCGATCCCTTCCCCGACGTTGGGGGCGTTGTTGCCGTTGATGTCCAAGAAGATCGTGTCGCCGATCGAGCCCGGGCCGCGGTAACCGAAGTCACGCGTGAGGTTCGCCGGTGCCGCGT
>JBEIRZ010000555.1:0-2411 GCA_040375695.1 Planctomycetaceae bacterium | reverse complement strand
GGGACGGGGGCACCGCGTTGGATGGGGTCGCCGCGTTGGAAGATCACGGGGTCGCAGAGGACTTCGGCATCCAACAGGACCATCGCCCGCGCGGCGGCGTCGGGGTGTTTGACGGCGATCGCGTCGAGTTCGCCGAGCAGTCCGCGGTAGGCATCACCGGGTGTCCGTGAAAGGTAATTCGCGACGTCCTGTTTGGGGAACCAGACGGGCCCGGAGCGGGAGACGAGGAGGCTGGCGAGCGGGTCGGCATCGATCGCCGCGGGGTCGGCCGGGTCGGCGGCAGCTTCGGCATTCTTCCAGGCATCGACCAGGATTTGGCCATAGGCCTTGGCGACGTCGGCGACGGTTTGGGGGTTAGCGGCGACGAGGCCATCGATGATCCGCGGGTCGACGCCGTTTTGTCGCCACCGCTCGGGTTGTGGCGAAATTGGGGCCATCGGATGGCGGTTGATCTCCGCGACCAAATCGGCCCACGGACCGAAGACGGGGTCGTCGGGGAAGGCCCGTTTGGCGATCGTTTGTCGCCAGCGGCGGGTGACTTGGGGGCGGAGTTGGTCGGGGATCAGGGACAGGAAAAAGATCGCGGTTTCGGCGACGTCGGGTTCGGTCGTGGCGGCTTGAACGAGGTAATCGGCGGTCCGCTCGCGGGCCGTCTTGAGGACTTCGTCGTAATGCGTTTGCTGTTGGTCGATGACCTGTTTCAGCTTCGCCCCGAATTCGTCTTCGAACGGCTTGCCGGCGTCGGTCAGCGGGCCGATGCGGGGTCGGTCGTAAGGTTCGATGCAGCTCGCCAAGACGCCGTAAAGCGAGTAGTAATCGGCGGTGGGGATCGGATCGAACTTGTGGTCGTGGCAACGGGCACAGGAAACGGTCAGGCCGAGGAAGCCGCGGCTGATCACGTCGATCTGGTCGTCGATCACGTCGTGCAGGTTGCGGTCGAACATGCGACCGAGCGTCAGCAGGCCGAGCGCGGCGAGTTCGGGGGCGTCGGGGGGGAGCGAAAGTTTGTCGGCGGCAAGTTGTTCGTGGACGAAGCGGTCGAAAGGCTTGTCATCGTTAAAGGCGCGGATGACGTAATCGCGATAGGTGTAAGCGAAGGGGCGGATGCGGGCGTCGCCATACATCAGCACGCCGTCTTTGGCATCGGAATAACGGGCCACGTCGAGCCAGTGGCGGCCCCAGCGTTCGCCGTAGCGAGGTGACGCGAGGAGTTCGCGGACGAGTTTGGGGAAATCTTCGCGGGCCGTTTGGTTTTGGGCGAAGGTCGGCGGGAGGCCGTGCAGGTCGAACGTCGCGCGGCGGATCAGCGTCGGCATGTCGGCCGGTTCGGTGGCGCGGAAGCCGCGGTCGTGAAGGTTGCGTCCGATCAAGAGGTCGATCGGGTTGGCGTTCGGACCGATTTCGGGTGGGGTGATTGGGGGTGGGGTGATCGGTCGGAAGGCCCAGTGGTCGCGTGCGGCGGCTTCGATGTCGGTCACGACCTGGTCGCCGTCGCGCGGGTCGTGAGCCCCTTGGCGGACCCAAGTCGTCAGGTCGGCGATCTGTTGATCGGTCAATTTGCCGCCGGCGTCCTCGGGGGGCATCTTCAATTCTTGCGGGCGGTAAGCAACGAGCCGGATCAGGAGGCTGGCCGAGGGGTCGCCGGGGACGATCGCGGGGCCTTGTTCGCCACCTCGTTGCCAACCCTGTTTCGAATCGAGCCGCAGTTTTCCTTCGGCCGTTTCGGGGCCATGGCAATCGATGCAATGTTCGATCAGCAGCGGGCGGATGCGGCTTTCGAAAAAGGCGATCGCATCGGCGGGTGGGGCCGCGGCGGCATCGGTCTGTAAGGCCGCGGCGGCATCGGTCTGTAAGGCCGCGGCGGTTGCGGGCGGCGGGTCGGTTGGGGATTGGGCGTGAGTGATCGAGGCCGACAGGACAAACGTCAGCAGAGCGGCGACGCGGGTGACGATCGGCAGAGGCGGCATGAGGTTAAGCATCGGGCGGGCGGCAGTTGGCAGGGAGGGCTGAGCATCGAGTTTAGCACAGCGGCCCGAGGAACGGAAATCGACGGGACCGGAGCGAAATCCGTGCTGGCCTTTGTGAAGGGGTCGGTCGGGGCGACTCGTAGGCCGCCGAAGGGGACTCGTATGCCGCCGAAGGGGAAGGGTCGATTTCGGCGAAAGGGTTAGCGATCGGGGTGGGCAGCGAAGTTAGCGATCGGGCTGGGCGGCGATCAGTTGGTAGCGGGCGTAGATCCGTTCGACTTCACGTTTGGCTTCGGCAAGGGTGCACCCCGTTTCGTCGATCATCGCCTTGCAAGCTTCGATTTTGCGTTTGGGGTCGATCACCAATTCGAGCACGTGGTCGGAGATACGGTAGGGGTTGTCGTTGGCTTGAGCTGCCGATTAGTGATGGAGTGGCAGTCCGGT
>JBEIRZ010000259.1:0-6565 GCA_040375695.1 Planctomycetaceae bacterium | reverse complement strand
CGACAATATCGATCGCCGTCTGATAAGCCAACGCAAGCGGCGGGACCCGCGGCGACTCTGCCCGCGGCGTCGCAACCCCCTGGGCCGGTCGCGGCTCCATCAACGTCGCTTCGGCCATCAGACTCGATGGCGACGCGACGCTCCCGGTCGATCCCACATCACCCGCAATCATCCGGTCCAAAACCGCATCGACATCCAATACATCGTCGGCCGCCGCTCCTTCAGATGCCCCTGCTTCCGCGGGCATCGCCGCCGCGATATCGCTCGCCTTCGCATAACCGCTCTCGATCCCGGGGAACCGCGAACCCGGCTCATCCCCAGGGATCGGGTACATCCGCAGCGCGATCAAGTCCTCCGGGCTCATGTCATAAGCCATGTAGGGTTCGTCCAACGTGACGATCATCGGCCCGCCACCGATACCGGCCAATGCGGCATACTGCGGGGGCAAGTTCGCCTCGTCCCTTTCCGGTTTCGCTCGCTCAGCCATCGCCGCCATCCACTCGTCAAGCGCTACCCAGTGGCTGCTATCGGGCTCACTTCCGCCCGCAACCTCCGATCCGCTCGCCCCCGCACCCGACTCACCGCCGACGGTCACCTCTTCTTCTTCAAACAAACGACTCGCCAAATCCCTGACTTCGACCGAAGCCTCCGTGGTCTGCTGGCTGCTCACATCGATCGGCTCTTGTTCCGCCAAACCTGCCAACGCCCGCTGCACCGGATCGTTGGACCGGACGTGGAACGAATCACGCAACCGCCAAAATTCGAACAGCTGCATCGACGTCTTCCGCGCCGCCGCGTCTCGATTCGACTCGGCCGCTAACTCCTCACACATCCGCAGCTCTTCCGCGTCCGAATCGTCCGCTAACCCGGCTACCTCTCCGCTCGCCGCAACATTCGCCGAATCGGCTGCCATCGAATCGGCTGCCATCGGCATCAGCGGCGCTCGCCACGCGGCCAAATCGAGCGGCGAAACGAATCGTCCCGACATCCGCCCCAGCACCCCGTCCAAATCGACAACCGCCACCGGCGCGATCGCTCCGACCTCGTCACCGCCACGCGCCACGCCGATGCCACCGGCTGTCACGGAAACGATCGCCATCAAGGTCGTTGCCAAGCGGCGGCGTAAGCTCTTGCGAATCTTCGTGCCCATCGGGCTTGCACAACGTTTCATTCGGTGGTCCTCCGGACGGTGTTGGTTGCTCGCGCCTCAGGTGGGGTAGCGTTCTGACCCGACCGGTGGCGCTATCTCGGTCGGGCTCACTTCACAGGCGGGATCGCGATCGCGGCTCGCTCAAAGCTCGCTTTCGACAGCTATGGCTATCGGCAAAGCGCACCAAATGCGTTGCCCTTGCCGTCTGGGAAAAAGCGTCTGATAGGAAAAAACGGGCCGATTAAGCGGACCCGTCCGAATGGAACGCATGCGCCAAGCAAACCGCCTTCGAAGACCAAATCCGCGGCAGATCAAAAGAATCGAGGCGTCTTCATCTCAAGCCTGAAGCGTTTCACGCCCCGCGCGCGAAAACCCGCATCAACATTTCCGTCGCCCTGCGCTCGATCCCAGGGTCCGAACTCTCTCGCGGCCCGGCGACATTCAAGACCCTCGGGCGGGTCTCGGCCAACCACGCCCTGACCCCTTCGACATCCTCATCCCCAACCCGAAAAACGCCGACCGGTTTCCCCAACCGCTCCGCGACACGCTGCGTCAATCGCGTCCCACCGCTGAGCGACAAGCGATGGCTCAAGATCAACGTCGCGTCACTCTCCTCGACGTTCTGCGCCGTCCTCACCTTGTAATCGGACGAGTGGTTCTCGACCAATTCATACCGCGACGGGACCACACCATCCTCCGCCAGCCGACCCAACGGACACCACCCGCCATGCTCGATCCCCAGCGCGATCGCCGCTTCCAACCCGGCGCGGTCGACTCCGGTCTGACCCCCGCTGATGATCCGCTCGGGCCAATGCACCTTCGCCTTGCGTAATGTCTTTCTTGCGGCCATGCGTCCCCTTCACGATCCGTGTCAAATCCCGATCCGATCCGTTCCCAATCCGTTCATCACTCGACCGGCCAAGGCATCAATTGTGCATACCGCCGCCCCCACGACTCGGGGACCGGGGCGACCCAGGTCATCCGCTTTTTAGCGACTGGATGCCAAAGACTCAACCGCCAAGCGTGCAACCCGATCTCCTCGCGCTCACCACCGACAAATACCCCACCTTGAGAAGTACGCTCGCCCCCACCGCTCCCGTCCCCCCCGTACTTCCGATCCCCGTCAATCGGGTGGCCGCGATGCGCGAACTGCAACCGTATCTGGTGCTTCCTTCCGGTCTTCAAATCGACCCGCACCAACTCGATCGGCCTCCCTTGGCGATCCTTGCCCCGCCGCAACGACCGGTACTCGAGGACCGCTTCGGCCGCCCCCACCGGCGGAACCAACCCGACCTGCCGCACCACTTCCATCCGCTGCGCCCGCTCATTCTTGATGACCCAATCCCGCATCATCCCCTGCGACGGAACGATCGCCCCGGATTGCCCCTTCCCCCCTCGCGTCACGGCGAGATAAACCTTTTCAGGCCCCTCACCCAATCCATCGCCCGCTTCACCATCCCCTCGCCCCGCGACTCCCTTTCGCTCCCCAGACTCCGCCCCACCTCGCGCTGTCCCTTCGCGACGAAACTGCTCGCTCAACCTCGCCGCCGCCTTGCTGGTCCTGGCCAACACCAACACCCCGCTGGTGACCCGATCGAGCCGATGAACAACGCCCAGATAAACCCGACCCGGCTTCCCGTACTTGCGACGCACATAATCACACCCCCAGCGGTGGACCGAAACCTCTCGGTCGTCCCCCTCCTCACCCATCGTCGCGACCCCCGCCGGCTTGTTCACGACCAACAGGTGATTGTCTTCATACAACACCGTGATCACGTCGAACGGTCACCATCCCCCACGAGCTCCCCGTCAACGACGCGATGCCCGTCGATCATGCGACGCCCATCAACAAGTGGCCTATCAACAACAAGTGGCCCGTCAACAACATGTGGCCCATCAATACCAAGATGCCCACGAGTAACGAGATGACCCGGTCCGAGCTCTTCGATCGACCGGACCATCAACGATTGCAGGATCGCCGCAAGCCGATCGCACATTCCGATCAACCGCTCGCGGATCGCATCGAGAAATTTCTGTTGCTGGTTCTTCCCCGCCGACCCGCCAAAACCGAAGCCGCTGGGCTGCGTCGCGAACGCCTTCGCCATCGCTTCGTCGGTCAACCACGCGTTGCAGATCGAATCGATCGCGACCCCGCTGGCCCCCAACGCAAAACACTTGACCGCGTCATCGACATCCAACTCCGGGCCGCTGACCCAAACCCTCGGCCGCTGACCGATCGGGATCCGATCGAGCACCCTGCCGCATCGCACGAACATCGCCGCCGGGTCACCCCCGCAACGCACGATCACCCCGTCCCCGCCACCGGTGACCACCTCGGGCAACAACCGATCGACCTGCGACTCGTCACACGAAAAATAGACCGCCGCATCCCCGAGCACCCTCAATTGACGCACCTTCGCACCGACCATCGACAAGTCGCCCCACTCCGGAGGAAACAGCAGCGGCACCGGTGGCACCCCACCCGCCGCCGGATGCCATCGCTGGTACTGCCGCGGGTCGTACTCATACCCGCCTCGCTGGCCACGCCCCATCCCCAACCGTACTTCGATCACCTTTGCCATCTGGCAATCATCGAGCGTCCATCCCGCACGGTCACACCGCTGCGGTACCAATCGCGACCAATGGATCTCACCACCCGCCCCAGACATCGACCCCGACCGCGTCGCATTCCCCAACGATGCCAACCCCAACGAAGCACCAGCCGGTGACGCATTCCCCGCCGCACCGCTCCCTGCCGCACCGCTCCCTGCCGCACCGCTCCCTGCCGCACCACTCGCCGGCTCGTCTCCCAAATCGCTTTGGTTCACCCCGATCGTCACCCCACACCCGGCAACGGCCTGAGCGACGGCGCGGGCATGCGCCGGCGATGCGACATACCACGGCGGGTCGTGCCAAAAAAACGGGATCGGTATCCAACCGCTGCCATCCTCGTGCTTACCCGGTTCCAAGCCGATCCCCGACTCCCGAGTCGCGCGGACCCGCAACCACGATTGACTGGGCGACCGCACGAACCGATCGATCGGCGGCGGGGCGAGTCGATACTCTTCGAGCCTCTTTCCCGATCGCATCATCGCCAACTGGGCCTCATTACGCCGGTGCTCTTCGATTGCTCTTGCCGCCACATCGTCTCGGGGATCACGCGGCGAAACTCTTTCGCCTCCGCCCGGATCGACGCGTTGATCAACAACATCCCCAACCGCAATTCATCCTTTTTCTTCAAGGGGACCTCGACCATCCCTTCGGCCAACGACTCGGCCCGCCCCTTCAAATAAATGATCCCGTTGCCGCGATGTTCCCCCAACCGCGGACCGGCGTTGCCACCCACGACCAACGTCCCGCCTCGCATCCCGACCCCCGCGTCCTGGCCGACATCGCCGCGGACAAACAGCTCCCCGGCCAACATCGCCGCCCCAACCCGATCCCCGGCGTTCCCATAAACCGCGATCGTCGCCCCGCCTCGCATCCCCACCCCGACCGCATGGCCGACGTTGCCGCGAACCCGCACGACCGCCCCCTCCAAACACTCCGCCACGCCATGCCCACCATCGCCATCGACCCGGACGTCACACCGCGAGCAGAGGCTCAGCGAATAATCTCCCAATGACCCGATGACGTGCAGCCTCACCGCCGACCGGATCGCCATCAACGCGTTGGCCTGACCCCGCGCACCCTCGATCCGGATCAACGGCCCCTGACCATCTCGGTCCGACTCACCCACCGATGCCGCCGCAACTTCAGCCGCTTTCCCATCCGCTTGCCCCACCTTCACCTGCCCCAGCACGATGCTGGCGATCCGGGTCCGAAGCGCCCGATCGTTCAGCTCATCCATCGACAGGACGAAATCGGCAGGCTGCCCACCCGATGGCATCGGTTCCAGTCTCCTTCGAATCGAATGGCCGGACTCACGAACCGGCCTTGCACCTCGACACGCCCTTCCAACCGCCGATCAAGAACCGGCGCTCAAGGGCTCAACTTCCTCACCGGGCCGACGAAATACCCGGGGTACATCATCGACGCGACTTGCTGCGCCTGGACGTTGTCCAGCGCATTGACGACCACCGCCATCGGCCGCGCGTACACACCCGCCGGGGGATAAAGATAAACTTCCCAGATCCTGGTCAGCCCCGTCGCTACCGCCATGTATTGCATGTTCATCATCTGGATCTGCTGCGTCATCGCCCGATCCTCTTGATATTGCTGCGCCTGCACCTCGAGCAAAAAGCTTTCGCGCTTGCGGCTCTCCTCATCGGCATCCTGCTTCTTCCACGCGTCCCAACCTGGCCGCAGCATTTTCAGGTCATCGTCGCTAAGCAAGAAAAACGGGATCGGCAATTCGGTGTTGTCTTCTAACCTCAAGATCACCCCTTCGACGCTGAACGTCTTCGGCTGGCCGCGCAGCGACCTCGCCCATCGCGTCAAATCCGCTTCGGTCTTAACGTTCGGGTCGGCCATCTGCCCAACGATCCGGGTCGCGACATCCTGATAATAAGCGGGCAATTTCGAGAACGGGTGCTCGTTGACCATCGTGACCCCGGTGTTGCGACGGTAGGTCACGTCCTTGCGGGCGAACGAGGTCACACGCCCTTTCAACTTCACCCCGTCACGGGTCGTCCAGACGTGCGGGTCATAAGCACGCTCTTCGGCCCGCTTCGCTTCCGATTCGCTCTTCGCCTGGACCTCGGCCAATCGCAGCTCCTGGGCCAACTTCCGGTCCGCTTCGGACAACTCTTCCAGCTTGACGCCGACCAGCTCCCCGGTGGGCTTTTCGATGACAACGGTCGCGTCGTTAGCGGCGACAAACGACCCCGTCAAAACGACCTGCCCCTTCGCACTCTTCCATTCACGAGCCGCACCCGCCCCCACAGCTCCCGCCGCCGCAGGCTGTGCCGCCGGCGCGGCCGCCGGCCTCGCGGGTGCAACACCCGGCTGGACCGGTGCGGCAGGCCGAGTCGGCGGTTGAAGTCCGGGGCGAGCCGGTGCCTGCACCGCAGGCCGAGGCTGAGCGACTCCGGGCCGAGGCGGTGGCTGCACGGAGGATGGCAACGTCCCCTGAGCCGACGCGGACCCCATGCCAACGAACTGCGTCAGCACTTGGCAACCGAGCAGCGAACCGGCCAACCAACCACAGGCGATCCTGTGACCACGACGCGATCCGATCGGCGTACCAGCCTCGCTATCGCGATCGGGTTGGTGAAACGCATAACGGGACAAACGGGAAGGGAGCATCGATCGACTCCGAGTAAAAGGCGAGCGTCAGAGGGGAAGTGGCGGCTTGGAAGCTCCCTTGATGATAACCGACGGGGGCGATAAAGCCAGATTCCCAACCCTTGGCCAACGGGCCGGAAATGCGATTTCCTCGTCGAAATGGGCGAAAAACTCCCATTGACGCCCCGG
>JBEIRZ010000639.1:0-1696 GCA_040375695.1 Planctomycetaceae bacterium | reverse complement strand
GGACGGCATTTCGATGTTAGCGCTTATCCCGACAAGGGATCGCAGGGCTAGCGTGACGTCGCGAATCAGTCTCGACGTCACTTGCCGAACCGGCTTTGATTTGATTTCGCGCCCGGATTCTTCCTGCTTCGTCAACCGCTCCGCTTCGGCCACCCGCCAACACCGTTCGAACTCCGCTCGGATGACCTTGTGTAGTTTCGCGCCTAAATCTGAGTCGCTGATGATCCGCCATGCCCCGTCCCGCCATTTCCAAAAATCGTCCCGCCAAAATAACAACCGACCGCCCGCGAATTCCTGATAAACCGACAGGTTCAAACGAGCCAAGCGGACGTGATCGTCTTCGCTTTCCCAAATGTCATCAGGGGCCGGGATCGACAACGAATCGACCCGTTGCTCGACCGACACCGGCCGCGACGATTCGAGCAGCGGGGCCGCGTCTTTACGCTTCGCCGCTCGGCTGACCTCGACTGCGGCGGCGGGCATCACCTCACCCTGGCGGGCCATTTTAAGCAGATTTCGATAAATCTCTTGGTCGGGAACTAGCTCTTTCCTTTGTTCGCGAATCCAGTCTCGGGCGTCGGGTCCGTGATCTTTCGCGACCGGGTAAGGCAGAACTACATTTTTTACAATTGAACAAAACGCTGCCAGGGTTGGCCCCCATCCGGGCCGTTTTTTCCCGGTCGGGTCCGTCACCCACGTCGCGCCGTCCTGGCCAGGCTGATCGCAGTCGTGGATGACAAAAACTTCGTCGGCGTCCGAAAATCGCTGGCAATATGCTAGAGCCAGCGGCTTTACGGGAGACTCCATTGCGCCGTAAACGTTGGTCGTTGCGACATGCCCTTCCCGCTCGTCTTCCGGAAGCGACGAAATAAGCGAATTGATCGCAGCGGCGTCCGGGAAGCCTTCGCATTTCCAGATGACACGACAGCCCGCGGGGTCGTAGATGTAGCCAAAATCCGACATTTCCGGCCCTTAGAATCGCGGGAAACTTCCGGAAACCGACTTGCCGATCGCATAAATCCCGATCGCAGGTATCGCAATCGGCCAGAAGATCGCGACAGCCAACGCGAAACAAAGTCGCGAAAAACTTAGTCGCGGACCACGAGTCGCACCGAGAAAAATAAGGGCCGCGGCAAAATAGTAGATGGGGGAAAGCAGCGACATAATCACACCCTGGTAGATATTTGGGTCAGGCGGCTTGATACTCTATCGGTCCCCGCTATAACTTTCAACCACAACCGTCCACAAAAGTCACAAAATAAAAAATAGACACTTGCAAGCCTTGACACTGGTCGATAACGTATGTCGTCGTTTGTCCCAGTGAGTCACCTATGCCAAACTGCATCACCCCAAATTGTCAAAAGCGTCAACGCGCTCGCGGTCTGTGCGAGTCGTGCTATCGCTCGCATTTGCGGGCAATCGAGCGGGGCGAGACGACGTGGCGGAAGCTAATCAAAAAAGGGCTGGCGACGATTGGCAGGACATCGGCGGCGACCGCTGCCAGGGGAGGTAAAAAAGCATGATCCTCGAAAAGCTGGTTAAATCTGTGATCGGCGACCAACCGCGGCCGGCTGTCCGTGCAATTCGAAACGAAGATGTTCCGGCGATCGTCCGAACTGAAATTGTAAATTTTCACGAACCGGCCTCGGCGACCGCGTTTTATGGGATGATCGGCACGGCATATCCCCGTGCTGCG
>JBEIRZ010000181.1:0-8899 GCA_040375695.1 Planctomycetaceae bacterium | reverse complement strand
GGCAGCGGGCAATTCGGCGTCGAACGGGGGAACTTCGACCGCGGCTTCACGGCCGAACGCGATCAACCCGACCCGGTCTTCGCGAGCCGCATCGCGATGCCTTCGCGCGTTGTCGATGGCGAAATCGAGCATCCGCCGCCGCAAGGCCTGAGGGATGCTGTCGGATTGGTCCAGAAGGTAAACGACGGTGATCCGGTCGGTTACCCAAACCCACTGAAGCCCCGCGAGTGCCAGGACGAGCGAGATGATGACGAGCGAACGGAGCAGCAGCGCGAAGAGGCGACGGGTCGTGCCGAGCTGGGCAAGCCGACGAAAGCCGAACCACCACAGCGGGACGAGAAGCGTCAACAGCCAGAGGTAGTGGGGCGCGTCGAAGCTGAACCGAAAGCCGAACATGCGAGCCAGTTCCCTACGCGGAGGCCGCCGCTGGATTGCTAACGGCCTGACCCATCGTCCCGATCACCCCCTGATCATAGCGGTATCGCGATGGGGGATCGAGTCGGCAATAGCGGAGAATCGGCGACGTCTCGCGAGCCGTGGTACCACCAGCCGTGGCGTGAAAGGGGTCGGCAGCCGAGAACGCCGACCCCTGCATCGATCGCGGGGCGATTACTTTTCGCGGATGATCGCGGTGACGGTCGCCGACGAGGACGCGTTCAGCCCCTGACCGGCGGTGACGACGAGGTGGCCGGTTACCTGCCCGACCGCTTCGCCGGTCGCCGTCATCCGGGCGTTGATCAGGTGCGTCGTCTTCGGTTCGACCGGCGCATCAAAATCGATTTCCCATCCCTTCGCCTTGATCGAATCGATCAGGAAGGGGCTCGAACCGCGGATGACGAGTTTCTTTTCCACGACCTGGCCCGGCATGATCTCCCCGAGGGCCAACGCCTGGGGCGAGACGATCAGGCTGCTTTCGACTTCGCCTGTTACCAACAACGAGACGCGCGTCTTCGACTTGTCGTTCGTCGTCACGACCAATTCGTCATGGAACGCCCCTTGGGGCGCCGATGGGTCGACGCGAACGTTCACTTGATAGTTCGCGTTGATCCCCGAGCGGCTCACGAGCGTCGCTTGGGCAGTGATCCACGGCTTGGAGCTTTCGACCTGCAAAATTTCCCAATCGGTCCGGCCGGCATAGGTCAAATTGACGCTCCGGGTCTGCTCGACCGCATTGGGGATCTTCCCGAACTCGACGCTGCCAGGGTTGAAGACGAGGTCTTGGCGGATGTAACCGTCGACCTTCAACTGCACCTCCGCATAATTCGGCTTGTCAATGATAACCATCAGCGTCGCACCCTTTTTGCCGCGGTGGGTGTCGGTGTTGAACCGGGCGAGGATCGTTCCGGTCTGGCCCGGCTCGATGTAATTCGTTTCGATGATCGGGGTCGTGCATCCACAGCTCGCCCGGACGCTCTTGATGTGGACCGTCTTGTCGCTCTTGTTTTCGATCGGAAAGCGGACTTCGCACTTGGCCGAAACCGCGACGTCGCCAAATGCGTGTTGCTTGATCGGGAACATCGCGTTAGCCCAATCGGCGGCTCGGGCAGGCTCGGTCGCGACAACGACCGCAGCGATCGAAAGGACACTCGTTAAAAACGAGCGACGGGAAGAAAAATGGAGTGACATGGAAATCGACTCAACGAATGGACGTGTATTTGCTGTGAAGGTGCCGGTTTGGCGGCTCGGAAAGAGCGCTCGAAGGTGGCCAGAGAGGCCGCAGAGACAACCTATTCTTTCCAGACTGCCGAAAAAGTGAAGTCCCACGGCGAAGTCTAGCACCAAAAACAGGGGGTGGAGGGTAGATTTTTTTCTCGGGACACCACCGATTGGGCATGGCGATCGCCTCCGATAATCCCGGCGATTCGTTCGCGGCAAAGCAGCCCGGCCGGCCGTAACGTTGCGTAACAAGAAGGGCCTGGTCAACCCTCGGGCGATTCGCCGGGTTTCTCGGCAGGCTGGTCCCGCTTGGGCGTGCGGCGCGAGTCGGGTGGGGAGGGAACCGACCGGTCGCGTGGGCCTGCTTTGGGGTCCGGGGTCGCCGACCGGATCACCTTAAGGGCGTTTTCGAGCGACTCGGCACGGATCGTTACCGGAACGTTGGTGATTTGGACGCCATCGGCGGAGCGGGCCGCTTGGTCGAGTTGCAGGATCGCGTCACTGATCAATTCCAGGAGCGGTTCCCCTTCGGCGCTTAACAACAGGGTGTTCCCGACCGCATCGACGCCGATCGAGAGTTTCCCTTTGAAGGTTGGATCGGCGGGGCCACCCTGCGGGACGGTCCCTTGTTCTTGTTCCCCATCCCCCGAGTTGCCGCGCCGGCCGTTGCGTGGCGCACGCGGGGGACGACCGTTTTGTGCCCCCGGATCGGGCTGCACCTGGGCCTGTTGAAACGCCTTGTCGTTGCCGCTGAGCAAATCGCGGTAGGTCTCCTTGATCGTTTCGGCGACCGCTTCGGCCCGCGCGTAACGGAGCGTAACCAGTTTGGTGAAGCGAGCCCGCCGGTCGTTGACCGGTTCGGGGACATCCCAAATTCGGATCAGCTCCTCGATCGTTTTGAGCTGTTCGGGGGTCGCCCCACGAACGACGATCGTGCCGGTGTCGATGTCATCGACGAAGCGCAATTTGTTCGATTTTCCCAACCCGGCCGGCCCTTCGTCCTTTTCCTGCGTGTCGAGGTCAAAGATCCACCTGGCTATGGAGTCACTATCGTCTTTTTTCTTGTCGTCTTCCTTGAAGAAATCTTCGAGGTTGAGTTTGATCCAGGTCGCGGAGACGTGCTTCGCGTAGAACGTGTGATAAGGCTTGCGGGGCGGGGCGTAGCGAAGCATCAGCCCTTCAAGTCGATCGAGCGCCTGCGGATCCTTGCTGCTCAAAACGAGGTTACCCGAAGGATCGACCTCGATGCGAATCGGGTCCGATGAACCGCCGCGAGTGGCGGTTTGATCGCCCGCCCGATCCGGCGCTCCCGCGCGTGAAGCCTCGCGTGACGCTTCCTGGGGGCCAGCCGGATCAGCCCGAGGCGATTCGCCCGTTTCGGGCGAACCCTTCGGCTCGGCGAACGCCCGATCAAAGTCTTCCATCGACCGGATCTTGGGAAGCGCCGGTGCCTCGGATTCGCCAGCGGTGGGCTCAGGTTCGTTACCTTGATCGAGCCCTTCGGCGGCGGGGGTCGACGTGAAACGGAGCGTCTGCGGCCCTGCGGCGAACGGATCGGATGTCGCGGCATCGGAAAGCCCCGGACCGCTATCGACTTTGCCCTCGGGCCGATCACCTCCGCCCTCGCCTTCCGAGCTACTCTCGGCCGAATCAGATTTTTCCCCTTCGCTGCCTACCTCGGGTGTAACTTCAGGTGCGTCATCCGAACCCCGAGGGGCCGATGCGTCGCCGCTTCGAAAGCTTTCGACGGGAGGAAGCTCGATCGGGTTCGACTCGACCTCTTCCCATTGCCGGCGGAGCTGTTCGAGGTACCGCAGCGTCTCCGGGACAGCTTCGGCTTCGATGACGCGAAGCCGGCTGGGGCTGCCGTCAGGGGGCGGAAGCTCTCCCAGCTTCACCAGCAAATTTCGAACCTCGTCCATCTCGGTCGTGTTGGCCCACAACAGGACCTGCCGATACCGGGTGTTGGCGGCGACACGAAACTCGTCCTCCTTTGGCTTGTCCCCTTCGTTCCCTTGGTCGAAAAACCCGTAGTAGCGTCGCCGCTGTGGGTCCTTCTCTTTGTTCGTTTTCCCCATCAGGAACCCGATCGATTCGGCGACCTCGGCGGCATCGAGTCGGCGGAGCTGCAGGACTTCGAAACTGCGACCGCTCCCATCGAGCCGCGCGATGACTTGGCGAATGATGTACCGATCGGCGGCGGAACCCGAAACGATCAAGGCCTTGTTTTGGGCGTCGACACGAATGCGGGTCGACGGTTCGAGCACATTCATCTCTTGAATGATGTCAATCAATTTCGCAGGGTCGAGCGAAACGAGCCGAAAGACTTCGACGCGATTTTCGACATCGGCCAGCGTCGTCATCGAAGCCCCGGGGACATCGATCCGCTTCAAGAACTCCGTCGCGATCGCGACCCGATCGGGCGGGGCTTGGATCAGGATCGAGTTTTGCCGCGGGTTGGCAACGATGGCGATCGTACCGGCCTTCTTGTCGCTCGGCGGCTTGCCGGATTGTTGTTGCAGTTGCTGTTCCTGCATTTGCATCTGCATTTTCATCTGCATCTGCATTTGCATCTGCTCGGGGGTCAAGGCCGGCGACTGTTCTTTGGCGACGCCCAGGAATTGTTCCAACAACAGCTTCGCCTCTTCGGCGGGGATGTGCCGAAGTTTGAATTCGGGGGCCAACGATTCGCGACTGGCGGCATCGAGCTCTTGCCTCAGCAGCTCGCCGATCTGGCGGAGCGAGATCGCCGCGTCCATCGCTTCGATCCGGTTCGTGGTGCTGAGCGCGGTCAACTTGCCGTTGCCGCTGATCATCGGGGTGAACTCCGCGGCAAGCTTTTCTGCTGACAACCACCCCGCTTCGAAGGAGACGCGGACGAAGCTGTGCGGTGGGGCCTTGGCGAGCGCTTCCGGGTCGAGCCTTGGCACGACGGCCGGGTTGATCCCGGCACACTTCACCACGCTCAACCCGCCATCGAGTTTCAGCAGCGTGTAACCACGCGACAGAAGATGTCGGTTGAATAGGTCGATGACTTCGTCGACGGTGTAGCGACCGGGGGTCGTGATGTTGACGCGATCGGCCGGGAGTTCGAGCCAATCGAGCGGTTCGCCGGAAAGCTCCGCGAGCCAATCGATCAGCTCGGGCCAGGTCTGGTTGCGGAATTGAAAGGCGACCCGTCCGTCTTCGCCCAACGCCGCCGCATCCAGCTCTTTGTTGTCACCGGTCGGCGCTTTCACGTCTTGGCGACGGATCACCTGCGGCTGGCCAGCGGACTCTGGCTTGGGGGCTGCACCGTCCGCGGGCATCGGCGGCTTATCGCCGGGCGGCATGGGCGGTTTGTCGCCGGGCGGGACCGCAGGAGCGGTCCCATCACTAGGCTTGGCATCCGGCTCACCACCCTTAACCGCGGCATCGACCGGCGTCGTCGAAGGTGTCGGCGCCCCGTCAGTCCCAATCGCCGGTTCTGCCGACGCCGTCTCGGTTTGCCCCAAAGCACCCGGGCATGTCGGACCAAAGAACATCACTGCCGCGATCAAAACCGATCCGACCCACGACCGATGATCGACTGGGGGAATCACCTGGCATGCGGCCAATCGACATTCCTCAGAGGAAGGATGCCTCACCGCAAATCGATCGAAGGCGAGCTTGGGGCTAGGTCTGCGTTGCATGTTCGTGGGTAGGCAACCCACCTGTGATCGGGACGAGGCAAAGATTATCAAGTGTAATTGGCCCCCCCCTGACGGGCAAACGAATCGCCGAAAAGCCTATTTTTTCGGCCGAAAAGCGACGATCCGCGACGGGTCGGTATCGAGCCACGGGCCGCCGATCAAGTCGACACAATAAGGGATCGCGGGGAAGACGGCGTCGAGACATTCGGCGATCGCACGCGGTTGCCCCGGCAGGTTAACGATCAGGCTTTGCTTGAGAATCCCAGCGGTTTGCCGCGACAGGATCGCTGTCGGGACCTTTTCCAGCGAGACTTTACGCATCAATTCACCGAACCCCGGCATCATCTTTTCGCAAACCGCTTCGGTCGCTTCCGGAGTGACGTCACGAAGGGCAGGTCCCGTCCCGCCGGTCGTGACGATCAATCCACAGGCGAGCTCCGCCAATTCCCGTAGCGTCGCTTCGATCGTCGGCTGGTCGTCTTCGATCAACCGGGCGATCGGTTCCCACGGCGTCACCAACACCTCGCTGAGGTATTGCCGGATCGCAGGCCCGCCCCGGTCTTCGTAATCCCCTCGCGACGCCCGGTCCGATACGGTCACGATCCCGATCCGCGCCATCGCCGTCATTTCACTTGCCGTCCTATCATCGGTTGGGTGTTAGTCGCCACTGCCGCATTCGCAGCATGCATCGACATGGGCCGAGCTTCGCACGTGGCAGGGCGATACGAGACACGATTCGCGATGCCTGAACATTTCCTGATCGATCACTTCGCGGCCTGCCGGATCGAGACGTTACGAAATTCGACGCTATCCGACCCCCAACTGTAAAGCGCGATCGTCCCCTTTGCGAAGCGGTCATCCTCGATCACGAAGTCTTCGTTACCGTCAACATGCACGGTGATCTTCTTCCCGGCCAGCGTCACCTTGACCCGTTGCCACGTCCCTTTCTGGTAAGCCGACCCGTTCTTGGCGAGCACCTCGTACCGATCGCCGTCCTTACGGGCGACGATGCGAAATTTCCGCTGCGAATCGGTAGCCCAGAGGTAATGATGCTGCGGATCGGCGGCACGGAAAGCGAAGCCGAGCCCATCGTCGTCGCCACTGCGAAGCTCCAGCTCGATCTCACCGTCACCAAAATTCTCGGCGCCATCGAAGAAAAAGAGCGTCCCTGGCCGCTCGACATCGGGGCTCGCGTCGGTGGCGCTGCCCAGGAAGATGTTCGAACTCTGACGAATGACACCACCGTCGATCGCCCATTTGCTCGGCGCCCCCGAAACCTTCGCCGCTTGAATGTCCCAACTTCGCCACTGGGCGGGATCGAGCGGCACGAGGTGCGGGTCGATGCGGAACTCGCCGGATGACGCGCGGCTGACCTGCCCGTCCGCCTTGAATGCCCGGACCCTCAAGCGTGCCGATTCGGATAAACGGATCGGCTCGGCGTAACGGGGCGAATCGACCGTCGGGGCCGACCCATCGATCGTGTAACGGATGATCGCTTCGCGGTCGTCATGGGTAAGCTTCACCTCGACGTCATCGGCGAAGGCCCCCCCTGCCGGTTCGATCGAGGGTGGCCTGAGGCCGACCGGTTCCAAGGCGATCCACGACTGGTTGAGGTAGCTGCATGCGCACCCGGCCGAGGCGTCGGGGACCAGTACCAAGCCACCTGCCGGAAGGGCATTGATCCAACACCCGGGCCGCATCCCGCCATAATTTTCCGTCTTCTCGTTCTTCAGCAAATCGAAATAACCGAGGGTCGCCGAACGATAAATCATCATGTGCCTCGACCCGGCAAGGACGCCGCAGCCGTACGACCGGCTGAAGTTGAACGGACGTTCTTCGCCGCTGAGCAAATCCCACGCGCCCCCTTGGGCATAGATCGTGTAATCGTTGATCAGCGGCCGGCTCGAATAGTTCACCCCTTTCGTCCAAGTCATCTCTCCGCGATCGGTCGAGAAGACGGTCAGCCTGCCGCCGACTTCGGACTCCAGCGCGAACCGCGTCGGCTGGTAGCTCATCAGCAGCCGCTTGTACTCCGGCGCGAGCGATAGCGTCGTCCCATCGATCTGATTCTCGTTCCGCCATTTTTCTTCGCCCGTCTTGGCATCCAAGGCGACCAAGACGCCACCCGCATGTTCCTTCTCGACCCCCTTGGTCTCCTTCTTGCGGTCGAAATTGGCGAGCTTGCGATCGATCAGGAAGACCTGCTCATCACCGATCGCGATCGCGTTGTGCCGGATCGAATCCTTGGCATCGTACCGCCAACGCAATTCGCCGCTTTGCGGATCGAGGGCAAAGAGGGTCGACGATTCGGTCAATTGTTGGTTCATGTCACCGGTCGTGGCTCGATAGCGGAAGGTCACGATGTGATCACGATTGGCGAGCGAACCGAAGAGCGAGCCGTGTTCCAAGGCGAGATAACCCCACGTCCCTCCCTTGCCGTCACGTTGCGGCGGCGCGGGAAATTTCCCCAGCAATTTTCCCGTGCGGCGATCGATGCGCAGGGCGTGATCATCGACCCGCACAAAGACCCCCTCATCACCGACGCAGTAATTGCTCCCGGTACCCGACGCCCCCATCAGCTCGTCGCCGTCATAGGCTTTTAATATCCCCGGCAACGAGTAACGCCACACTTCGGTCCCGTTGTAGGCATCGACGCAGACAAGCTCGTCGATACCTTCGTGATAGAGCAAGCCGTCATAAAAGAGCGGTGCGGGTGGGCGGCCGTGTCGCTGCGGGACATCGATCGCGATGTCGCGGTACCATAGCATCCCCAGCGGCCCTTCGATCCTTTCGTCGGTCGAGCAGAGCTGGTTGGCGGCGCTCATGTATTGGTGGGTCCATTGGCCGGCCTTTTCGAGCGCCCCGCGGGCATCGACCCGCATTTGACCCGTCGGCCCAAAGATCGCTTGGCCGCCGTAGGGCCTGCGGGAGGATTGCCAGCCGGTGGCAACGTTCGGATCGAGCTCGCCATCGAGCCCGCGCCGCGAGACGATCAGGTTGGCAAAATAATTCGGGTAGCCCGTCGCGCCGAGATCGTCGACGTGATGCAGCGTGACCCGCCACCCATAGAGCCCTGCGGCGATCAGCTTTTTGCGCCCTTCGGCGATCGCCGCCGCGTCATCATCGACGCCATAAATCGTCAGCTTGCTGCGACGAGCCAACTCATACGCCAACCGCCCGTCGCCGCAACCGAAATCGAGGCAATCACCTTGGGCAGCCTCCCCTTGGCCGTGGAGCGATGCCCGAGCCAGGATCTCTTCCGCCGCCGCGGCAACCCGTCGCCCGTCCTCCCCATCGACATTCCCGGGCTCGACACCACCCGGTGTCGCCACATGCCGCGTCGGCGCGATCGGGGTCGCTTCGGGTGACGCAAACGCATAGACCTTCCCCGTATCGGTGCTGACAAAAAGCCTTCCGTCCGAAACGGCCAAGCCATAGGCATTGCCATCAACCGCATGCTTCGCGCGGACCACCCCCGACGCCGCATCGATCAACGTCACCACCCCTGACCCACCGGCGATCACCGTATCGCCGGCGACGATCATCGCCGCGGCGGCGTTGCAATCGGCGGT
>JBEIRZ010000505.1:0-2922 GCA_040375695.1 Planctomycetaceae bacterium | reverse complement strand
GTCGCTCGCGGATTGGGAGACGGGTGGGTTGATCAAGCTATTCCTGCAGGCGGGCAGTTTGACATCGGATACGTATGGGGTCCTGCCCGTTGTCGCTTTTGGTGAGATCAAGAATGAGGAATGGCGGGTTTCCGCCGGGCTTCAACCCGACCGCTTTGCCCCTCGCGACCCGACCGTTATCCCGACGGTGTTGTTAGGCGGTTCGGGGAACCCCGGGACATTTCGCGGCCAATTTCGGATCGAACGAACCCTACGACCCAGTGACAACTTTCAGAGCAAGTGGCAATTCGCCCTAAGCGACCCGCTGACGACCGTGTTGATCGACAACACCCGCAGGACCACCGAAGGGAACGGTTGGCCGAATGTCGAGAGTCGCGTGTCGCTCGGCTTAGGTGCCGAGCAAGGTTATGCAGGTGGCCGGGTCGAACGTGATCTGGAAATCGGCTTGGCCGGAGTCGTTGGGCAGTTGCGGAACACACAACTGGTCTTCGATATCGAGGATCTCGATCCGCTTCAACCCCCACGACGAGTGATCGATGTCTGGGGCGTTTCGCTGGACGGTAAGCTGAACCTGACCCATCGGATGGGGGTTTCGGCAGAATTCTTTACCGGCAGCGCGATCGGGAGTTACGCGGCGAATATTTTTCAATCTTTTGACCCCGATGATTTTTATCCCGTCCGCGGGAGTGGTGGTTGGGTCGACGCGTTTTACTATTGCAGCGATCAGGTCCACGTCCATTTGGGGTATGGTTTGGAAGTCCCCGATGGCGAGACGCTTGGACCCAAGGGGATTTCCCGTAACGAGACTTATTACACGACGATGGTGTGGGACGTGTCCGAGAGGTTTCAAATCGGGCTGGAGGCCGATTATCGACAGACGGACTATGTCACACTCGCAGGCGGGCAAGGGGCCGTGTTGATCTCGCAACTTTTGTGGCGATTCTGATCGAAACGCGGGGCCACGCGTTGATCACCTGCCGTTTCGGATAATCCAAAACAGTTTGGCGATCGCTTCGCGCCGTGCCTCTTCATCCCCTTCCGATGGTCCGGTGATCTGTCGGGCGATATCGATCTGTTCTGGGGCCACGTCGCGATAGCCGGCCGCATAGAACGCGTGACGGCGTTGTTCCTCGATGTCGCTAATCGATTCCATCCAACCGCCCCTCAACCCCTCGCGATCGGCTAACCACTGGGCCCACCAGTAATCCTCGTCAGCAGGTCGTTGCGTCGGGCCCGTGGTCGTGGGGGCGATGCCTAGCCTTCGGGCGGGTGCTAACAGCAGCGGTTGTGCGAGGACCGTGCGGTCGGTCGCGATCGTCGTTGGCAGTCCGGACGACCTCGAATTCATCATCGCGATCAGTTGCCGACTGCTCGACATCGGCCAATGCGCCCGTGCCGCGGCGAAGGACCGCTGGGCAAGGGACGCCGTGGCCAACGCTTCCTCGGAGGCGATCTGCCAACGGTCTTGCAGAAAAACTTCCGGCAAACCTCGACGCATCGGGTCGCACCGGATCACCCAATCGGCGGCGGCGCGAATGTCAAAGTCCGTCGCCAGCAAGCGGTCGGCGAGCATATCGAGCCCCCGACCGAGCGCATCGTCATGTGGGGCTGCGATCGGCGAACTGGTCGGGGAGACCATGGGTGTCCCGAAACCGATCGACCAGAGGTGGTTCGCGAGGGTTCTCGCGACTTGTCGGTTGCCGATGATCCGATCGCGGATCGCCAGCGTGGGCGACGGAGAGAGGGGCGTCGATGGGCTTGGTGCGGGGAGCCAGCGTTCAGGGATTGCTGGCGTTGCTACCTTCTGCCGGCCGTCCGGGAGTTCATAAAAGAGCGTCGCCGACTTCGCGTCAACGAACATCGCTGCGGTCGACCAGTAATCTTGCTGCGTCCACCGGCTATCGATGGGGGAATCGTGACATCGGGCACAAGCGGCATCCGCACCGGCGATTTTGGATGCGAACCATTCGCCGAGGACTTCCGGCCGATAAGTGGCCCCGGGACGGTTCGTCGGTTGGGGCTCGCGATGCGATGATGCCAGTTCCTCGACCCATTCGGCTAGCCAATGATCGAAGCGATCGCCGCGATGGATCGTTCGTGCGGCAGTTTCGATCAGCGCTTCGAGGCGATCGCGGCCGGGTCGCAGGTCTTGGCTTAGCTCGGAGACCAACCTCCGCGCGAGTTCCCTCGCGGCGGCAGGGTCGTGCCACGGGTAGGCGACTCGCGAAGCGATCGCGTCGTTATCCTGGGCGGCGTCAGGGGCGGATTCGTCACCGCCCTTGTCGTCGCCCGCCTCGGGCGACGCTTGGACCGCGATTCCGAATCGGTCTGCGATCCGATCGGACCACGCGAGCGGATCGGAGAGGTTTGCAGGAGTCACACCGATCGAAATCCAATAACCCCTGAACTGCTCGTCGAATTTAGCCAGCCCGGCAAGGTCATCGATTGGCGGCTTGGGCGGCGACGACGGGCCGGAAGGATCGTTGGCTGCGAGCTCAGAAGCCATCGGTGCCGCGGCGGGGCGATTCGGCCCGATCGAGTCGGTGTCGGAGGCCTTCGCCGTGGCGGTGGTGTTAGGTTCCGACGCCCGACTCAGTGGGCCCGTATCCCCGCTGAGTAAGACGGGGGATTTCGGGGTCGGGCTGCTGCCGGCTGACGCTGGGCTTTTCGAAATTGTTGTCGATGAGGCCTGCGACGACGCGAGCTCATCGGCGGTTGTGGCGATTTCCCTGGTTCGTTTTCGGCCGGGTGTTTGCGGCCGCTGGGGGGCCGGGGTCGCGGCCCGGACGGCGACCTTCGAGGGCGTGCCCGACCCATGTCGGTAACTTCGAAAGGCAGAGAACGCGACGACGGCCAAGACCGATGCCGCCAAGCTCGACCAAACGGCGGTGCTGATGTTCCGGCGGGACTTCCCTTCTGAGG
>JBEIRZ010000241.1:0-6817 GCA_040375695.1 Planctomycetaceae bacterium | reverse complement strand
CGCGGCGCGATCCCATCTTCCTGACCGCGGTATCGCCGGATCGGTAAGTCTCCGAAGAGACGCTTGTGGCTCTCAGGTGGCCAAGATTGGTTGAGCGGCCCCTCGATTTCGAACCAATCGATCGCCACCCCGGGCCCGACGTAGTTTGCCGATCTCCCGCCGATCTGGCCGACCCGCAAACCCATCCAATAGAGCGACACGGGATCGAAAACAATGCTCTCCAGCGGGTCGATCCAGGTCGTCAATTCCGCGACGTCGGATCGCAACGATGGGGCGGTGAAAATGCCCAATAACCGACCACCCTCCTGCTGTTTCCCTTCCGCGTGCGCCCGGAGCACCGCGGCCTGATCGGTCCCTGCTTTGACCCTACCCGCATCCCACTGAAAGCCCCAAAGCGAAAGACGCAGGGTGTACGTCCCGCCATAGATCGGTGCCACATTCATCGCCGCCTCGTAGCCCGCTAGGTTCGGGTTCAACAAACCGACGGCCCCTTCGCTCTTGGCAACTTCATTCCGCTCATAGAGCGCTTGCCGCTCCGGCAAGTCGGCATCGGCATCGTCGGCGGCGATATAACCCTTCACCTCTTCGTAACCGCCGCGAGGCGGGTAGGTCGGGTCGGGAAGTTTGTCCATCAGCAAGACGAATTGACCCTGGTGCAAATTCGCGCGGAATTTGAAAAGGCCCGCAGGGTAAACCCTCCGCTTGAAAACGGGTGGCGGGGTCGCCCGTGTCGCGATCGCCAGATCGAGCGCCGTCTCGATCGCTTCCGTATAAGCCGCCAAATGCGCGGGGGAAAGGTCGAGCCCACCGGCGATCTTGTCATAACCCGCGACCCGACCATCCGCAGGCAACAGCCCGAGAATGTCCAACCGGGGCAGGGCCAAGAGGTCACTCAGAGTGTTCTCGAATTCACGACGGGTCATCCGCCGCAATCGGATCCGACCCTCGCGCGATTGACGCCGTCGGTCCGCAGCAGCAAGCCGTTGATCGAGCTCGATCAAAAAGCGTTTCGACTCAGCCGCATCGGGTCGAGGCTCGTCTCGCGGAGGCATCTCGCCACTGGCAACACGGTCGTGAACCTTGACCCACTTCGCGAAGGCCCCTGGGTCATCAACGTCCGCTTGCAACGTTGTCAGGTCCAATCCGCCCGACTTCGTTTGCGGGTCATGACAGCCGAAACAGTGCGCCCCTAAAAAAGGGCCCTGATCGGCACTCACCGGCTGCGTAAAAGCGACAGCCAAAACGGCCAGCAGGAACAACGATGCGATCTTCGCGTCGCTCTTCACTTTGGGTTGCTCCGGCAAATTCATGTTAGGGATCGAACGTTCCGAACGCGGCTGCATTCCGCACCAAGAGACGACAGGTCGGGCACGATCGCGCATCAATCGACCACCCGCAAGGGGAGGAGCGGCTGGGTCTTGATCATCAGTCGCACGTCGTCGACAAACAGCCCATCGGGCATCCCCACCCGCAGGTTCGGCAGGGCGATCAGATGGATCACGGCAAAATCCGCCTCGGGCGATAACAGGCACTTGGCCGTGACATCGCGCCAACCGCCGCCGCCCAACGTCGTGATGCTCGCCGAGCCGCTCGCGATCGCCTCGGCGATGTTCGAAGGCCAACGCTGATGGATCGACTCGGGGTCGCCCCGAAAGAGATAAATCTGACAATAAAACGACACCGACGGGTTGCTATTTTGCGGCCGCGCATCCGAAAAAGCGGCCGATAATTCCAGCACCGAATTCCCCACATTCGGGTCTTGTGGGATCAAACCTCGCAAGTCGACGAGCTGGAACAGGTCACACGCGATCGCCCGCCCCTGAGGCGTGTTCGCGTCGGCCTCGGCGCGGGCAAAGCGCAAACGCCGCACCCCCTCGCTAGCACCCTCGGCAATGAGCTCGACCCCATCGCCACCCCAATCCCCAAACCGCTGGGGAAATCCCGCCGGGACCGAATCACGGGCCGATTCGAACCCGCCATCGACCAAGGCCGCGACCCGCGATGTCGATACGACCCACCGAGGTTTCGCCATCGCCCAAACGACACCGCTCCCGGCCAACCCGAGCAACAGCCCAAGCGACAACAGCGCTACGGCCATTCGCTTCGTCCCAACCCCACGCCGCGATAACCGGTCATGCTTCGCGATAACCTCCGGGGCACGAAACGCGTCCAGCCGAAACTCGCCGCGCAGCGCCGCCGCTTGAACCAACGTCTCCGCGAACAACCGCCGCCTCGCAGGGTCATCAGACAACTCCCGCTCCAGCCGCGCCAAACCTTCCGCATCCAGGCAACCATCCTGGTACCGCATCACCGCTTCGAGAAATTCCATGTCATTCATCAACCCGTCTCCTGACCCAAGTGGCTGCGGACACATTCACCCAGCGTCTTATGGATCCTCGCCAGCGCCTGATAGACCGATTCGACCTTTCTCCCCAGGATCTCCGCCACGTCGACACAACTCCGAGTTTCAAAATACCTCAATCGCAACAGCTCGCGATTGTTCGGGGTCAACCGATCGATGCATCGCGTGAGCGATTCTTGCAGTGGCCCCGCCGCCCGGTCCGGCCAATCGGCGGCGAGTTTCGCAAGCAATTCGTCGCTCAGTCCTTCGTACCGACCATCACGCGTCCTCAAGATATCGATCGCCCGGTTCTTGCCGCTCAACCGCGCCCAATGGATCACGTGCTCCGCGCTCTCGAACTCGTCCGCCCTCGCGATCGCCTTGACGCAGGTCTCCTGAAAAACGTCCTCCGCCAAGTGAAAATCACGCGTCACCCCGGCGATGAATGCCGTCAACGGTAAACGTTCGGCGAGCAGGATCGCGGCGATTCTGTCGGCTGGGAGCATGGCGTCCGATCAAAAGGTGACGAAAGGGGCTTCCCTGAGATTACGACAGGACCGGCAAAATCTCGACAAGCTTCCAGCGATTTTTCAAAAATGGATGACCGCACGCCGACCGCCCCCCAAACCGGACGAGCCCTCTTAACGACCGCCCATCCAAGCCTCACCGATGGGGCGTTACAATCCGAGACGCCCCTTTCTTCGGGAACGATTCCCTTGCCCCTGGCGAGCGTCACCCTGTGAGCCGGCAGGCAACTGACCTTTCAACATCACGCTTCGGAGTTTCGACCAGATGAAGACCTTTCGCGCCGCGGTCATCGGCACCGGGTTCATCGGACCGGTCCATGTCGAGGCGCTACGTCGTGCGGGGGTCGAGGTCGCCGCGGTCATCGGCTCGTCTCCCGAAAAATCCCTCGCGGCCTCTCAAAGGCTCGGCGTCTCAACGTCGCACACGACCTTCGATCAAGTGCTGGCCGACGATTCGATCGACGCGATCCACCTGACGACACCCAACCGGTTCCACTTCGACCAATCCCGGCAAGTCCTCGCCGCGGGTAAGCACCTCCTCTGCGAAAAGCCATTGGCGATGAATTCGCGCGAGTCGGCCGAATTGACACGACTGGCCGCAAACAGCGGCGTCGCGGCGGGCGTCGCCTACAACATCCGCTTCTATCCCCTTTGTCACGAAGCGGCCCAGCGGGTCGGTGGGGGTGAGATCGGGAAAGTCCTTCATGTCACCGGCAGTTATGTACAGGACTGGCTCCTGCATCCCACCGATTTCAATTGGCGAGTCCTCGCGGAAGAAGGCGGCGAGCTTCGCGCGATCGCCGACATCGGCACCCATTGGCTCGACCTCGTCCAATTCGTTAGCCACGATCCTGTCGTCGCGCTCTGTGCCGACTTGCAGACCGTGCATGCCACGCGCGAGCGTCCTCACGGGGGCGTCGAGACCTTCGCCGGTAAAGGTGCTTCACCCCGATCGACCGAACCGGTGCCGATCGACACCGAGGATGCCGGTTGCGTGATGTTTCGCTTGGCAACTGGCGCGCACGGCGTGCTGTGGGTGTCGCAAACGACCGCGGGCCGCAAAAATTCGCTCCGTTTCGAAATCGCCGGCTCGCTCGCCTCGCTGGCTTGGGAAAGCGAATCGCCCGATCGGTTGTGGATCGGCCACCGCGAACGCCCCAACGAAGTCTTGACCCGTGACCCCGCGCTGATGGGAACATCGGCTGCCGCGATTTCGAATTACCCCGGCGGACACAACGAAGGGTTCCCCGATACCTTCAAACAACTCTTCCGGAGCTTTTACAACCACATCGCGACGGGCGACCTCGACGCACCACCACCATTCCCGACCTTGGCCGATGGACACCGCGAGATTGTGCTCTGCGAAGCGATCCTGCGAAGCCATCGGCAGCGATGCTGGGTCGATGTCGTTGATTGAGCATCCGTCACGCGATCGCACCCGACCGTCACCGCGGCTTGCCAGCGATCCCAACCTCACCCCATCCCACCGGAACGCCTTGCCATGCGACCTTCCTACCGAACGATGACCGTCGCACTGCTCCTGTTGGTCCCGATCACGCAGGCAAGGCTTGTCAAGTCAATGGCTGCAGAACCGACAAGGGTCGATATCGAATATGCGAAGCTCGGCGATCGATCGCTGAAACTTGACGTGTACCTTCCAAAGCGCGACACCACATCATCGCGATCGCCGCTCGTCGTTTGGGTCCATGGCGGCGCGTGGCGATCAGGGTCGAAGGAGAACGTGCCGCTGCTGCGATGGCTCGACCATGGTTTCGCGATCGCCAGCGTCGAGTATCGGCTCAGCCCCGAAGCGAAATTTCCTGCCCAGGTCCATGACATCAAGGCGGCCATCCGTTTCCTTCGCGCCCGCTCGAACGAATTGGGGCTCGATCCCGAGCGATTCGTGATCGCGGGGGGATCGGCCGGCGGCCACCTCGCCGCGCTGGTCGGCGTATCAAGCGGAATCGCTCCGCTCGAAGGGACGACCGGCGACCAGGTCGATGCCGCTTCCGATGCCGCTTCCCAGGCCCCTTCCTATGTCAGTGCGATCGTGTCGTTCTATGGCGCCTCCGATTTACAGACGATCCTCCAACAGTCGACCGAATACGGGCTTAGCGTTCGTGTCCCGGCGCTGCAACTCTTTTTGGGGGGCCAGCCCTCCGAGCTGCCAGCGGTCGCGAAGTTAGCCAGCCCAGTTACCCACGTCGACCCGACCGACCCGCCGCTCTGGCTGATCCATGGCGATGCCGACCCACAAATGCCGGTCCAGCAGTCACGCCAACTGGCCGACCTCTATCGGCAAACCGGCCTACCGGTCGACTTCGAAGTGATCCCCGGCGGCCGCCACGGGGGGGAAGCGTTTTTCGCCGCAGAACGTCTCGACCGGATCGCCAAAGGTCTCCTCGAGGCGATCGCCAAACCGCAAACGCCGCGATGAACCACATCGCCTGATCAATGATCCCTTCGCGGAAGCGGCGTCGCGAGCCTCAAGGGATAATCACCTTCAGGGGTGATACCATCGCTTGGGGCGAAGTCGCCGCCGTGACAGGGATCGGCTGGCCGACGAAATGGAAATAAGCCGTCAGCTCGCTACCGCGCGACGCCACGCGCAGCCGCCCATCGGGATGCAAATCGACCCGCGTGTCCTCTCCCGGTCTTATCACCCCAAACGCGACCGCCCGCTCGGCATCGGCGAAATGGCCGCAACCATCAAACGTGGGGGCGACCGCCAAGACCGATCCATCGGAAGCTTGAACTTGCCACGCCCCAGCGGCCCGAAGGAGCGAGACACGATCGCCGCCACCAGCCAGCGTCCCATACATCCAGCTCCCCAACCCGAAATCCCACAGCAGCGGCTTATCGGATAACACGAAGTGGGCGTCCACAACGAGTTCACGATTTGTTGTCGAGCGCTGCGTCACCTCGACCCACGACTTGGTGCTGACATAGCTCAATCGCAAGTCCCCCATCCCGATCGTGACATTGAACGGCCCCCGCTTGAGTACCTCGACCGGTCCCGGCTCGATCGTCGTCTTCACGCCACCAGAGGCGATGAATTCGGTCTTGCCAAACGCGATCGAAGTCAACAGCGGCTTGCCATCGCGACGGATCCGATGACGGATCGCGTCCGACTCGACGACCCATTCATCAGCCGTCTCGACCAATCGCAATCCGCCCCTGGGCGTCCCCTTCGGAGGCTCGCCGATTTCGACGCGAAACGACAGTCGTTCCATCGGCCCAGGGCTGGGGGCAAAATCGACATCCAACCCGCGCACACTCCCGTCGGGCCAAGTCGACATCCCCGTGAACTGCGCCGCGATCTCTTTGGCGTCACCATTGACCAGTCGCGTTTGACCAGCGTCGCGAAGCTTTCCCTCGGGGCACTCCAGCGATACCGTCACCGGGTAACCGTAACGCCGCCACCCCGCCGTCTCCTCGATCGCGAACGGGATCGCTTCGGCCGACATCGCCGACCGAGCCATCACCGACGGGGCCATCGACAAGCCGATGCACACCATCGCGAACCGAGCGAAACGCAACAACAACGCGTTACCCCATCGACGAGCATCGCCCAAGGAGCCCCCTACCGGTCGCCTGCGCGAACTCGTAAGCGGCACTCGACACCCGACAAGACATTCTCGCATGTGACACCCCAACAAAATGGATGACCCGCTCGATCCGCGACATCAGGCCGATGCTTCACCGGTGACAACAGCCCCGATACCGACCGTCAGTGTCGCCCGTATCGACCGCCGTGAAAAGACGCGTCGCGACTTCGCTTGCGGTCGCACGCATCCGCAGCGAAAAAACACCCCGATCCGCGGTAACAGAGTATCAAGGGCACGAACCCGTTCAAAGCATCGACTCGGCATCGGCACCGGGTTTCAACGAGTCGCGAAAATCCTTCGGCTGTTGCCCGACATGGCGTTTAAAGGCGGCGTAAAAACGG
>JBEIRZ010000256.1:0-6588 GCA_040375695.1 Planctomycetaceae bacterium | reverse complement strand
GACCGCTTCCTCGGCCAGGTGCGCCACACCGGCGGTTTAGCGGGTGGCGCAAGCTACACCCAGAAGCGTTCGTTCCAAGCGCCGTCCGGGTTCGATGACGAGACCGAAGAATACTACCTTTTCGTCATCACCGACCCGGTCCGCAGCCAACCCCGCGGCTCGGTCTTCGAACTGACCGCCGAATACAACAACGACCGCGCGACGTCGACACCGATCGTCTTCGAGCTCCCTCCACCCACCGACCTTCAGGTGACCCAAGTCACGGTCCCCGCGATCGTCAAGTCGGGTGAACCGATCACCGTCGGCTGGACGGTGACGAACATGAGCGACAAGGAATCGGCCGAAGGACAATGGTTCGACACGCTTTTCCTTTCCAGCGATGCCACCTGGGACATCGGCGACGCGCCGCTGGGGCGACTCAGCTTCACCGGCAAACTCGCCCCGGGCGAAAAGTACACCCAGACGCTGACGACGCTCCCGCCGGCCGTGACCCCCGGCCAATATCGCGTGATCGCGCGGGCCGACATTTTCAACCAAATCTACGAGCGTGAGTTCGACAAGAACAACGCCGGTGCGTCGGCCGAAACGATGGAGGTCACCGTCGAGGCGATCGAGATCGATAAGCCGCATCGCACCACCCTTTCGACGGGTCAGGTGCGGCTCTTCAAGGTCGTCGTCCCGCACGACAAGACCTTGCGTGTCACGCTCAATTCCGAAGCGGAAGGTTCGGCGAACGAGATCTTCCTTCGCCACGACAAGGCCCCGACCCTCGCCGCCTACGACGCCGCCTACCATGGGGGTTTAGGGGCCTCCGTGCAATCGGTCATCCCATCGACCAACCCCGGGACCTATTACGTCTTGGTGCGAGGTTACAAAGAGCCGGCCGACAACACGCCGGTCACGCTGCTGGCCGAATTCCTGCCGCTGGCGATCACCAAGGTCAATACCGACGTCGGCGGTGACACCAAGTTTGTCACCACAACGATCGAAGGGGCGAGGTTCCATGAGAACGCGATCCTCAAGCTGGTCCGACCCGGTTTCGCGGAGTTCCTACCGGTCGCGATGCGGGTCGTCGATTCGACCAAGATCATCGCCACATTCGATTTCACGGACGCCCCCCATGGCTTGTATGACGTCACCGTGATCAACCCCGGCGATGTCAAGGCTGTGCTCCCTTATCGTTTCTTGATCGAACAGGCGATCGAGCCCGATGTAACGATCGGGATTGGCGGGCCGCGCACGATCATGGCGGGCGATGTCGGTACTTACAGCGTCGCGTTGCAGAGCATTTCGAACGTCGACACGCCCTATGTTTTCTTTCAAGTCGGTGTCCCGGAAATACTTCAGAACGAGTTTGTCTACAATTTGCCGTTCGTCCAATTCGCGTCGAACCTGCGTGGCGGGCCGGACGGGCGGACCGACATCGCTTGGACCCAGATCGATTCGGCCGTCAACACGACGGGGACCTTTGCGGGTACCGTTCGTGCCCCGGGTTACCTGTTCGATACCGATGCCAACGGCTTCACCGGCTTTTCGTTCAACGTTTCGACCTACCCGGGCCTCCGCGAATTGCACGACCGGAACTGGGAAGAGCTGGTCAAGAAGATCTACGCCGCGATCCCCGAATTGGCCGAAAAGAAGGCCCTCGACAAGGGCCCCGCGGCACTCGATGAGATCTATCCCGGCTTGACGCAGATTTATCGCGACCTGGCGGCCGTTCCGAGCGAATGTGAAGTACCGTTCATCCCGTTCCGATTCCACCTCGTCGCGGCGGCGACGGCGATGACGCGTGAGGAATTCGTCGCACACTCGCTGGGCGAAGCGGAGACGCTCCGGCAAGCGATCATCGATGACGATTCCAGCGTCGCGCCGGCCCTGCTGACGCTTGCCGCCGATCGCCAGGCTTGGGGCGAACTCTTTCTCGCCGCCCTCGAAGAAGGAGGAATGCTGCGCGATGACGGTGCGACCCCGCCGATCCGTGATCGCGAAAAGATCGTCAGCCTGATGGCCGTCCTTGCCTCCGGGGTGATCCTGGGCCCGTCGGGCGATCAAGTTCGGTCAACCGGCAGCTTGCTCGATTTCTTCGAAGACGTCCGCACGTGGTACGGGAATGACCCCAAGCAGATGGCCGATATCGAGTATTACGACAAGCGAAAATCGCGATGCCAAGATGGGGAGATCCCCGTTCCGCGGATTGCCAGCTTCGATGATTACGACCTTGGCCTGAGCCGGCCGACGCATTTCGAATCGTTCCGCGTTTACGTCCCCTGGCTCGACTTCGACAAACGCGGTGCGGGGCTGCCCGTGGAATACCAGATCAACGGCCCCCAACCGGTTGATGGCGACGAATTCGCGCAGCTCGATTTGTCGAAGTTCTTTCAAGGTGACCAAGTCGAAGGGCTGGCTTCGATCACCGGCCCGCAAACGATGGATACCAAAGGTTGGTTGCCAGCATCGGAGCCGCTTCCTTATAGCGTCAATTTTGCCAATTCCCCAAACGCGTCGCAATATGTTCAAGAGCTTCGTGTTGTCGCCAAGATCGATGAAGGCCTTGATGTCTTCTCGTTCCGCTTGGGCGACATCAAGATCGGCAAGATCAACGTTCGCGTCCCCGCCGACCGGGCGCTCTATCAGGGCGAGTTCGACTTCACGACGAGCGAAGGGTTTATCCTGCGGATCAGCGCCGGCGTTGATCAATTCGCCCACGAAGCGACGTGGCTGTTCCAAGCGATCGACCCGCTGACCGGCGAATTGCTGCAAGACCCGACCCGCGGGTTGCTGTCACCCAACAACGCGCTGGGCCACGGCCAGGGCTTTGTCAGTTACACGATCGTCCCCGATGACGAGGTCGCGGTGACGGGGGGCGAGATCACCGCATCCGCACGCGTGCTCTACAACAACGCACCCCCTGAAGACGCGCCGCCGCTCACCCAGCGTGTCGATATGGTCGCCCCGAAGACGCTGCTTGATGTCACCCGCGTCTCGGCGGGCTCGCCGAACCAAGTCGTCAAATGGACCTCGACCGATGACCAGGGCGGGTCGGGCTTCCGCCATGTGACGATCTACGTCGCGACCGACGGCGGCGATTACAAGATTTGGAAGCGACGGCTCGAAGACCCCTCCGGGTCGCTCGTCTTCGAAGGGAATGCCGGTTCGACCTACCAATTCATCGCGCTGGCGACTGATTATGCGGGCAACCGCGAGCTCGCGGGCCCCGGCGTCACCGCCGAAGCGGATGGCAGCGGCGTGAACCTGGGTGGCGTCCCGACCGTCCCCGAAACGACACCTCCGAATTTTGGCGTCGCACCCAAACCGGCCACAACGCCCTCGTCCAACCCGCTCTTCCTCGCCGCAGAAAAGCTGATCCCGGCGACGATTTCGAGCATCGCCCCGCCCGATTTCGATCTCGTCCTGCGGCCCTTTATCTCCCGCAGCTTCGCGACGGGGATCGAACAGAGCCACGGCGACATCGGCCCGATGGCGATCGTCGAGACTCCCGAAGGGGATATCCTGATCAGCGGCGGGACGACCCGCGGGTCGCTCTACCGATTCAGCTTCCGTGGGGGCGAGGCGATCAGCGCCTGGGCCGAAGTGCCATACCCGGTTTTCAACATGGCGTTCGATGCCCAAGGGAGGCTTTGGGCGACGACCGGGGGCGGGCCGCTGTTGCAGCTCGATCCGGACAACGGCAAGGTCCTTGCGGAATACGGGGACGGCGTGACGATGGCCATGGCGATCGATCCCGCCACCGGCTTGATCTACGTCGCGACCGGTGCCGTTTGGTCCGGCGGGGTTAACGGTGCACACGGCAGCCCTGGCGGAGTTCAGGTCTTCGACCCCGAGAGGAAAACTTTTACGACGTTCAATCGTGATCTGAACCTGCGTGTCGCGTCACTCGCCTTCGCCCCCGACGGCTCGCTCTGGGGAACGACGTGGCCCGACCGCGAACAGGTCGTCAAGTTCACCCCGCAGCGCCGCGCCGAAACGATGCTCCGCTTCGACGCGCCGGTCGATTCGATCGCCTTCGGCAAACCCGGGACGGACCTCGCCGGGCTGCTGTTCGTGACGCACAACAGCGGCGCTAACGATCACCCCGGTTCCGAACTGACGATGGTCGATGTCGCGACGCTCCGCCGCGTCACCGTCGCCGACGGCGGTTCGCGCGGGGATGCGATCATCACGACCTCGCAAGGGCGTGTCCTGATCAGCCAGTCGAACCAGGTCGATGTGCTAAACCCCGCCATCGCCCCGCTCGTCATCGCCACCAACCCGCCGGCCGATGGGATCGCCGTCCTGCCGGCTTCCAACATCCAGATCAGGTTCGACCAGTCGATGTTGGTCGGGGCGGGGACCGAAGCGAATTCCGTCACGAATTTCGATAACTATTCGGTCGTCGGGAAGACGGTCGGCGAAGTCGAGATCCTCGGGATTTATTACATCGCGTCTTCGAATACGCTTTACATCCAGACCGAGCCACTGCAAACCGACGAATACACGTTGGTGATCAATGGGCGGGTCGCCAGCGCGGCCGAAGTCCCGATGGAGAAGGAATACCGTACGAGCTTCACGGCCGTTTCGGAGTATTCGTCGCTCGTCGATGTCCGCTTCGGGCGGGCGCGGTCCGATCGTAGCACGGGGGTCGTCTCCTGGGACGTCGCGATCACCAACACGAGCGATTTTGACCTCGTCTTCCCGGTGCTTTTGGTCCTCGATCCCGCCGACGGCTATCCCGGTGTCCCGATGAACAATTCGGGGCGGTCTTCCGATGGCCGCTGGATGGTCGAAATCAAGACGCGGTTGTTGAGGCCAGGGGAGTCGACGATCGGCCAGACGATCGAGGTCGCCAACCAAGACAACCGCCGCGTCGATTTCGGTGTGGACCTGTTGGCAAACCCTGGGGTTAACAAGCCGCCTGTCTTCGAGAGCACCCCGTCGGTTGTCACCGCGGCGGGCGGGTTTTACGAATACACGGCCCAGGCATCCGATCCCGACGGGATCTATCTGCGGTACTTCTTGCAGCGCGGGCCCCAAGGGATGGTCGTCGATTCGGAGACGGGTGAAGTCACTTGGTCGCCGGCCGAGGACGAACTCGAGTCGGTCGATGTCGAGCTCAGGGTTTACGATAGCCGAGGTGCTTCGGTGGTCCAGCAATTCACGATCGACGTGATCGAAGGGAACCGCATCCCGCTGTTCGACCCGTTGCCCGAGGTGATCGAAGGACGTGAAGGGGAATTGATCGAATTCCCACTTCCGATCGTCGACTTCGACGGCGACGCGTTGGCGGTTTGGGGCGACCGATTGCCGCCGGGTGCGACGATCGACCCGATTTCACGCACACTCACCTGGGTACCCGATTTCGAATCGGCCGGGACTTACGAAGGGGTCACGATCTACGCGACCGATGGGACAAAGGTCGTGTCGCGTTCGACGACATTTGCGATCGCCCCCAAGGATCAGCCGCCGGTCTTGGTCCTCCCGGCCGATCGCACCCTTCGTGAAGGGGACCG
This sequence comes from Planctomycetaceae bacterium, assembly GCA_040375695.1. GTDB lineage: Bacteria > Planctomycetota > Planctomycetia > Pirellulales > Pirellulaceae > UBA6163. The sequence continues at coordinate 1,081 of JBEIRZ010000256.1, read as the reverse complement.
CCTTCGCTTGGTGCTGCGTGGTTCCGACCCAGACGGACAACCGGTCGAATTTTCCAGCCACATGCTCCCGCCCGGTGCGACGCTCCATCCGACCACCGGCGTTTTCGATTGGACGCCGGCTTATTACCTCGCTAGCGCCGAACCATACGTCGTGCCGATCACTGTCACCAGCGGCGGCGTGTCGGTGACCAAATCGATGAGCCTCACGGTGATCAACGCCAACGGGGCACCGGTGTTTGACAACCTGTCCGGTTGGCGAGTCTACGAAGGGCAACTGATGTCGTTGTCGGCATTCGCCACCGACCCAGACAACCCCGGCTTCGAAACCCCGCTGCGAGATTCGAAGGGGAACCTCGTGGTCCGTACCCCCGAGAGCCCAGCGACGGTGACTTACGCGGTATCCGGCCTTCCCCCCGGGGCACAGTTCGACGCCGAAACGACATTTTTGACCTGGATCCCCGATTACACCCAAGCCGGGGTCTATGACGTCACCTTCACCGCGACCGATGACGGCAACGGGACAGGGATCCCGCTGGAAACGCGGTCCGTGGTGCGGATCGAAGTGATGAATTTGAACCGGGCACCTGAGTTCGTACCGATTGCGAATCAAGTCGTTTCGCGCGACCAAACGATCGATGTCCCCGTCCGTGTGACCGACCCGGATGGGAATCCTGTAAAACTGCGGATCGAAAGCGCCCAACCCGGGTACCCCGTACCCGATTTCGTTTCGTTCACCGACCATGGCAACGGGATCGGCACGGTGCGGCTGAGACCGCTCGCCGGTGACCGCGGCGATTATGGGTTGACCCTGTTCGCGACCGATGACGGTGACGGGGCAGGGCGATGGGCGACGATCGACACGCCGTTCACGTTCATCGTTACCGTTTCGGCACCAAACGAACCCCCACGCTGGGGCTTCATCGGTGACACCGCGGCGGTCGTTGGCGAACCGATGCTAATGGCGGTCAAGGCGTCCGATCCCGACCAAGAAATGCTCGACTATTTCCTCGCAGGGCTCCCCGCCGGTGCCACGATCACCCCCGGGGTGACCTATGGCGAAGCGATCATCTCGTGGACACCG
>JBEIRZ010000121.1:0-12148 GCA_040375695.1 Planctomycetaceae bacterium | reverse complement strand
GTCGATTGGAACCGCGACTTGAGGTCTTCCGTCGACGATATTCGCGCCCAGGAGCAGTCGCTCGGGATGGCCCAAAAAGGTCGGGGGAACGGGACCTTGTCACTTCCGGAACTTAGGGATTCTGGAGTCGCGATTTGTCTCACCACGCTTTTGGCTCGTCAGGAGAAGGAGATCAACCACGAGATGGGTTGGATCTCTCCCCATGCCTGTTACGCGATGGCGCACGCCCATTTGGCTTATTACCGCGCGATGGAGCGTGACGGATGGATGAAAATGTTAAAGACTCGGCAGGATCTCGCCGAACATTTCGCGGCATATCAGCGAGAGCCTCGAAAGGCCCCGCTCGGCTTCGTATTGACGATGGAGGGGGCAGATCCGGTGCTGACCCCAGACACGATCCACGAGTTTTATGAACATGGGCTGAGGGCGATCGGCCTGACCCATTACGGTGCAAATCGATACGGCGGAGGTACACGTTCTGAGGTCGGGTTGGCGCTGGACGCGGTACCGTTGCTCAAAAATATCGAAGGGCTCGGGATGACCGTAGACGTCACCCATCTGTCTGATGTCGCGTTTTGGCAGGTTTTAGATCTCTTCGGGGGACGGATCCATGCCAGCCATCAAAATTCTCGCCGGATTTCGAACTGGCAACGTCAGTTCAGCGACGAACAGTATCAAGCGGTGATCGATCGTGATGGGGTGATCGGGATCGCGTTCGACGTGATCATGATGCAGCACGGGTACGTTCGAGGTTTGACCCCAGCTCAGATGTCGATCCAGAGGGCCGTCGAAAATATCGATATCATCTGTCAGATGGCTGGCAGCGTCCGTAATGTCGGGATCGGTACCGATCTCGACGGCGGTTATGGAAACGAGCAGACACCGGTGGATCTCAACCGATATACCGATTTGCCCAAGATCTTGCTTCCTCTGCTGGAAAAACGAGGCTACTCCCAGGCGGATATCGAGTCGATTTTCTTCGGAAATTGGATGCGATTTTTCGGTGAAGTCTTGCCCAGTCGATGACAACGTCCGACTCATTCGACCTTGATCACTCGAACCTTAAAAGATTCGCTATCGCCGATGTAAAGGTTGCCCTTACCGTCGACGCAGATACCGTGGGGACGTGCTAGTCGGCACTTACGGGGATCTCCGTCAGGACCGTCACCGCGTTGCCCATCGCCTACTACGGTTTCGATCAAACCTGACGTTGCCCTCACGACGCGGATCGTGTGGCTTTCCGTATCCGCAAAATAGATGTCACCGTTAGACCCGAGTGCTATTCCTTTCGGTCCTGAGAGCGTTGCTGCTTTCGCATCGCCACCGTCCCCGGTGTACCCTTTTTTGCCGTTACCCCCGACGTGGTGAAGCCTGTTATCTTTCAACTCCATTCGATAAATCGAATTACCTTCTCGTAGCGCAAGCGCGAAGTTGCCTTGATTGTCAAAGTCGAGGGCGCGGGGGCCATTGAGGGGTGTTCCCGAGATTGGTGCCCCATCCGGTGTCGGCTCCCGGCTGCCCGTACCGGCGAAAGTGCTGATCGTTCCGGTCACCGCGTCAACCCGCCGGATCCGGTGATTGCCAATATCGCAGATGTAAACATTGTCCTGGCTATCCAAGGCGATCGAATGAGGTTGTTTGAGCTTCGCATCTGTCGCCGGGCCACCGTCTCCTGAAAAACCTTCTTCGCCCGTTCCCGCGATGGTCGAAATGGTGCCCGTTTTCGCATCTACCTTTCGGACCACTGCCCCTTTCATTTCAACAAAGAGCAGATTGCCTCGGCTATCAAAGCGGACTTCGTAGGGCTCATATAGCTTCGCCCCAGTCGCCGGGCCCCCGTCCCCCGAGTATCCTTTCTCCCCGACGCCGGCAACCGTTGATATCAGTCCGGTCTGAAGATCGACACGGCGAATCACGTGGCTGGCGATCTCTGTGATGTAGAGCGCCCCGTCCGGACCGACTTCAACACCATAAGGTTCGCCCACCGCCGCCAAGTTTGCCGCCCCGCCATCCCCTTTCCATCCCCTTTCGCCAATACCTGCGATCGTTCGAACTTCGGTGGCGAAGACTGGGCTACTGAGGGCCTGAAAAAAACAAAACAAGATCGCTGCCGACGACGCAACGGCAGGTGACTGAAACGACATGATCAACGCTCGTATCCGAGAAATCCGTTCGGCGTACCGACGCCGGACCGGTCCCTAGATGTTAGCTTCCGAAGGGCGACAGGTCGATCAACCAATCGGTGAGTCCGCTTACTGGCGCTTCCGGTTTGCTGTAACTCCAAATGTTGCGAACCATATCAGTCATCAGCATCCCACCGAGGCTGAGGACGGCTAGGATGCAAACCAACCCGAGCACTTGAAACACCGAATAGGGAACCTCAGTTGAAACCGGGGCGGCCGAACGCATGGGCAGTTCACCTTCGGCCCCAAATCCGTCGTCCAGCCCCATCGCATCTTCCCCGATTGGCTCGCCTTCGCCGAGAGCTTCTTGGTCGTCGAGGGCTTGGCCGAATCCTGCCGCGTCGAGGCTATTCGGATCGATTTCGCTGAAGGCTGCGCTGTCCTCGACCTCGATCACCTGGGAACTACTGTCGTTGTCCGTCTCCAGGTTAAGACCCGATGGCGAGAGCTGAAAGTCCTCGGCACCCGGGCTTGATCCGATACCTGATGCGCCGCTACCGATCCCGCTGCCAAGTTCGGCTGCTAAGTCGAGTGCTGATATGCTACTTCCGGCCAAATCCAGGGGTTCGCTTTCCAGCGAAATGCCACTGTCGGACGGGCTCATCAAATTGATGCCACTGTCGCCACTGATCGATAAGTCGCTGCCGCCACCCAGTACGAGTTCGTCTTCGTTATCGGTGATTAACAGATCGTCGTCATTATCTGGCACTTTCGCAGCACGGCCAGAACCGCTAGCCGGCTTCAAGCCGCTTCCCTTCCCGACCGAACCGCTTTTGCCCGGGCCCGGAGTTTTTGCCGAACCGCCCGATTTTCCCGCGCCGCTGTCACCGGAAATCAAGCTGCTTCCCGCGGTCTGTTTGCCCAACAGGTCGATGTCGCTCAGAACGCCGCTCGCACCGCCGATATCGGTCAAGTCATCCAAATCATCGATCAGGTCGAGCCCGCTCGAAGCCGCGGCTTTGTCTTGTTTTCCCTTTCCTGCCGCAGGCCGTTCTTCGAACGCGTCGTCGTTCAATCCGATCAACTCGTCGTCACTATCCATCTCGTCGTCGTCATCGAACGAGTCGAACGCCAAACCGCTGTCCGAACCCGCAACCGGAGCCTTTCCAACTGGTTTGGATGGGCCCAGAGGTAAGTCCGACTTGCCCATGTCAGCCAAATCAAGATCTGCCGAATCATGTGTAAGTGGAGGCGACTCAAGGGTCAGTTCCAAATCATCCGAATCGAGCTCAAGCCTACCACTCCCAGCCTTCGGGGGCGTTTGGATTCCGGCCTTTGAAGGCCCCTTGGCAACCGCAGGTGATTCGGCCTGGTCCTCGTCGGCCAAACGATACTCTTCCTCATCGTCCGCTGCCATTTGGTACGGATCGTAAGCTTCTGACTCCTGTGCGAGCTCCTCGGCAAAACGTGTTAACTCTTCGATCGCGAATTTCCAACTGGAGCCATCCCGAAACCCACGAATCCTTCCTTCGCTTCGCATCGAAACCAAAGTTTCGGGCGGCATTCCGAGTTTCTTGGCGGCTTCTTCTAAGGATAGGAATTGACTGGACATGATCGCGAGCGCTCCGCTCAGGGCATTGTTTCGGAGGTGAGAAAAAGTTCAGAAGGACAGGGTTAGCCCCAACCGCCAAAAGGCTGGGAGTCATGGATCGGTAAGGGATACTGAACAAGTAGTGACAAATCTCTTTTTTGGGTCGCCGGGCTTGCGCAAAGCACGCAATGTGGCGATTCGCTGTATTTTATCCTATTTCCCCTGGAGACGGCGGATTTCTTCGGGTAGCGGTGAGCTGGCGTTGAATTGGATCGTGAAATCGGCTTCCAAAGGGCGACTGCTGGTCAGTCGGATCTGCCCGCTGCTGTCGATGTGATACACAGCCATCCATCGGCGAGACGCATCAATTAGTGTAATCGCCTGTGCCCCTTCGCCAAGTTCTTTGGAAAATCCGAGCATTTGGGCCGCCGTTGTCAACTGGGCGGGTCGTTCTGACCCTGTCACCGACTGCAGCACGATCGGTTGTCCCTGGCCCGGCTCGGCAGGCGTGTGACCGTCTTGGGCGGTGGCCGCCACAACCGCGCAAAAAGTCAAGCTAGCCAGAATCGCGAAATTCGTTCGAATCGCTCGAGTCATCGCGGTAATCCCTCCTATCTCGCTAAAGCCAGGAGCTTCTGGCCGCGGCGGTCCGTTCTTGCGACAAATCCGTTTTTCGGAACTCGTCTTGTAGAGGAACGCCATTTCATGGAACAAGACACATTCGAACTCGGCCCGTAGGTCGCGGGGCGAAAGTGGCGATTGAGTTAAGTTTGCCGGTCCTGCGGCCGATGGACAGATAGGCAAAGAGGTCTGTTTGTCCGCAGGCCCAAGCCCCTTCCGTCACAGGGGGTGATCTCCGTCGGAATTTCAGGACGAAAGTAATGATGGCGAAGGAACCGAAAACCGACTCAGAATTGACCAACACGGCCGGTTTTTCTGGGAAATCACAGCCTCTTGAGGGAGGTGCCCTGGGGGAAGGGTTTGCGACAGCCTCGTCTCCGAATCACTCGTCCGCAGATCATCGTGTGAAGTCGGGCGCCCAATCCGGGCCATCCCAAACCGCGCCGCAGGAGGTGGGGCAGAAGTTCATCCCGTCGAATGGCTGGGCGCTGGAGATTGCCCTCGCCGCGACTCTAAACGCTTTGTTTTTCTTGTTCGCTTGGGCCGTCCCCTCTCCCTTTGTCCAGCGGTACTTTCTAGGCCACCCGGTCGCTATCGCGGAGACAATATTCTTCCTGGCCGGCCTCGGACTGCTCGTTTCCAAGGCTCTCAAGGTTCGTCAGGCGGCTCGGCTAACTGCAGGCATTCGCGAATCCGAACTGCTCCCTTCGCTTCCCACCGTGATCACGGATTCGGATCGCTGGTCCCTCAGGCACGACACCGCGCGGGTCGCACGCCTTTGGCTTGAGTCCCTGGGACAATTACCAACGACCGTACGTCGCGGACCGCTTGTAACTCGCTTGATCGAGTTGCTTGAGCGGCAGGAGAATCGCCAGTCGACCGAGCACTTAGCAGATGACCTTCGGGAGGTCGCTTCACGTGAGCTCGATCGGGCATACGAATCCTTTGCCCTGCTGCGGATCATCGTTTGGGCGATCCCGATGTTGGGCTTTTTAGGGACGGTTGTTGGCATTACGCAGACGCTTGGGAACCTCGATTTCAGTAACGGTGCCGCCGCAGTCGACCAGTTAAAAAGCGGCTTGTACGTCGCGTTTGATACCACCGCCATCGGCATCGTCTTTGCGGTTTTGTCGATCTTTCTTCAATTCCCGATCGAAAGATCCGAGCAGAACCTGCTGGCAGAAGTCGATCGCAGGGTCGCGGCGTTGCTCGCCCAGCGGCTTCCTGGCAACGATCAAGAGGGGAACCCGACTGCGCAAATCTCGTTACTGTGTGATGGGATTCGGGTAGCTGTCGCGCAGTCGCTCGCATCGCAAGCGGAAGTTTGGAAGCAAACGATCGACGAGGCCAGGGAATACTGGCGAATGTCCGCTGAGGATAACAGTAGCAAGCTAAGTCAGGCGATGATCGAGACCCTTGCGCCCGTCCTTCAAATCCATTCACGCGCGTTTAACGAACACGCAACCGCCCTGCGAGGCTATTCCCAAACACTGTCGGGAATCGAAGAACATTTGGGGCAGGAAGTCGCTCGCACCTGGGACCTGTGGGAGGGCAAGATCGAGAAACGTTTCGCGGAACTTGATCAGCAATCGCGTTCGGCCGAACAGATGGCTGAGGGACTCTCCGAGGCGATGTTGGCGTTGGCACGGGCCGTCGATTCCTTAGGGAAACAACTGAGCCCGGCGGCCCGTGGAAAGTTACTTCACGATATGGCAGAAGCCGTCGAGCGGACCGATTCGGTGCTCGCCAAGGCGGAGTCTGTCACGACCTCCAAACGAAAGCGCGCGGCATGAGCGGCCGTCGCCGCCCGGGGTTGGCTCCCAACCTATTCCCCTTCCTCGCGGTGCTGATCTGCACTTTAGGGACACTGATTCTCATGTTGGCGATGGTCGCCCGAAACGCGGGTGATCTGATCGCGGCAGAGCAGACTGCCGATTCGAGGATTGCCACCGAGGACAAGGAGTCGACCGCAGAAATCGCGGCACGGCTTGACCGCGAAGTCGTTGCCGCTCGTTGGCATCGCGAACAGACCGTGAAGATGCGCGAATCGCAAACCGCCGATCTGGAAAGTCGCCGAGATCGCCTGGCCCACCTGGAAGATCATAGCCGCAGGTTACGAGAAGAACTCCAATCCCTCTCGACAGAAGTCGACAAAACGGTCGCGACTGATGGAGAGGGTGTGACGCAGGTTCAGCAGACCCTCGATCAGATCTTGCAACAGATCGAAGCCGAAAAGGTGGCTATAGCGAAACTCAACGAGGAACTCAACTCGGCGACCCCTCGGATCGTCATCGTTCCCCATAAGGGACCCAATGGCACCGATCGCCGCCCGATTTATATCGAATGTCGCAAGGACGGAATCTATTTACGGCCTGGCGATCGACTGATACCGACCGAGCACTTGGAGCCGATCGTGGGCATGCCAAACCCACTCGACGCGGTGCTGCGGACCATCCGATACCATGCGATGCAAGAGTATGGCGATACCGTCGCCCCATACCCATTATTGGTTGTGCGTCCTGATGGCCTTCCCGCTTACGCCGCGGCCCGCGCCGCGATGCACCAATGGGATGACCAGTACGGTTATGAGTTGATCCCAGCCGATGTCGAACTCGCATTTCCCGATGCAGACCCGAGCCTCGACTCCAAAGTCTCCGCAGTGATTAGGCAATCGGTCGAGCGACGCTTAGCGATGGGCGCGGGTGCCGAATTCGGCGGGGGCTTGGGTGGTAGCTCACGCTCAGAAGGAATGTCACCTACCGCTTCTTCGCTATCCGCTCCAACCCCAGAGGCATTAGCCATTCGAGGGGCTTCCGGTGCGGGAATGCTCACGAACAATCCGCCGTTGGACGCGAGCGGTATGCCCTCGGGCGAAGTTCGTCCCGGGGCTGGGCCTGGAAAATCCCCGTTCGGTCTCGATACCACCCCATCGGCCAGACCTGAACCACCCCCCGTTCTATCGACATCGAAGATGACCCGCCCGGGTCTCGGATCAGCCGTCGCGGGATCGGATTATACGGACGATCCGGGCCAGCGTTCCCGTATCCTGTCGGGCCGGGGACAACCAGCCTTGCCTTCGGGCGATCAAAACTTCGCTCCGAGTCCCTCGCGAACGTCCCAAACTGGCCAATCGTTAGGACAGGGGGGGGGCCGGCCATATGCGGGCTCATCATCCGGTAACAACCTCTCGGAGACGGTTTCGTCCGAAACTTTGGTAGGTGATGCGAACTCCGCAATCGATTCGCTCGACCGCCGGCCACGGGCAACATTGGGCTCTAACACCGCGGAGGCTGGCGGTGCGGGTATGTCATCAGGTCGAAACGGTGACGAAACTGCCGCTAGAAACCAGGCCGACGCCATCGGCGAAGCTACGGAGAAGCCTCTTCCGCCATCGCAAGCCGATCGAGAGATTCGTGTCGCTTCCAAGGGTTCGAACCCTTCGCCGACCTCTGCAGCACCAGGGGTTGGGGGAAGTCAACTTTCGGGTGCCGCATCAGCCGGTTCCCAAGGGGGTGGGTCCCCATCGGTTGGGACCTCGATCAGCAATTTCAACGAACCGCCCCCGGTGACACGCGTCGGACGCGATTGGGCGCTACCCCCACAAAGCGTGTCGGGTCCAAAAACCGAGATGATTCGGACCATCCGGGTCGAATGCCATCCAGACCACTTCGTCCTGCTTCCCGAGGGAAAACGGGGTGCCCCGAAGAAGTACCCTTTTCAGGACGGTGACATCTCATCGGCCGCCCTGCAAATGGCCACGGATATTCGAAAACGCGTCGAAGGATGGGGGGCTTCCCTGGCCAATTCTCGCTGGCAACCGGTTCTTGACGTGGCCGTCTACGCGGGAGCCGAAGATCGGTACCGGCAACTGCTTGGGTTTTACCACGATAGCGGGCTACGGGTACAACAGCGAGGGACGCCCTGATGGCAACAGGCAATCGTCGGAGCGGTTCCCCCGAACTCGGTCATGATGCTTTCCTCGATGTGGTCGCCAACATGGTGGGCGTCCTCATCATCCTTGTTGTCGTTTTGGGCAGTCGTACCGAAGATGTCGCCAAGGTTTTCCGAAGTCCTGATCAGCCGGCATCGATAGCAGGTTCGAGCGATTCCTCTCAGGAAACGGAATTGGAGTCTCGCTATCGCGATCTTCAATCAGAAGTGGCCCGCGCAGAACAGGCGCTGCGCGAGTCCCAGAAACTTGAACAGGCGATTCGTGGCAGTGACCATGAGATCGAAGCTGCCAAGCAACGTAGAGACCGCTTATTGGATCTGCTCGAAGTCGCGAAACGAGCCTGGGAGGATAAGCAGCGCGAACTGGATGCCGAAGCGGTTCGACGAGGGAAGGTCGAAGCCAAACTCGTTGCCGCCAAGTCCCAGCTCGAGTCGCTCCAAGCCGTTCGCGCCCAGGCGGGTAGAGCAAAAGGACCTACCGTGGCAGTCTCGCACCTCCCAACCCCGATGGCAAAAACGGTGTTCGGTGAAGAGTTGCACTTCCGCCTCAAAGGGGGATTGCTCGCGGTGGTGCCGATTGAGCGGTTGTTACAGGAGATCCGTGGCGACATGCGCCAATCCGTTACGGTCAACTCCGAAGGTCGCCTCGATTCCGCCGTGGGACCGATCCAGGGGTTCGTTGCTCGCTTTGAAGTCGAGCGTTCGCGCGAAACGGTTAACCAAGGCGGCCGCATCGGCCAAGCCACTGTCTTCCAACTCACATCGATCGTGTTTGAACCTCTCAACGAACCCCACGGCCAACCACTCGACACTGTGCTAGCAAATCAGGGCAGTTTGCTCGATATCGAATTGGCAGGCCGGACGCCTGACCGGACGACAATAACTGTCTGGGTCTATCCGGACAGTTTTGCCGAGTTTCGTCGGCTCAAAGAACATCTCTACCAACGTGGTTTTGCGACCGCAGCTAGGCCATTACCGACGGATCGTCCGATAGCCGCCGGCCCCAAAGGGACGAAATCGATCGCCCAATAATCGGGCCAGAAGTATTTCAAGCGGACGTCTCGGGATCCCCGCTGCTACGGTCGTCTTTTACACCTTTTTGAAAAAACTTCAAGCTTTGACCTGACGTGTCACAAGCCATCTTTAGGATGTCCCCAGTCGAGCAGGCCTTCCAGGCCTGCAAGTCTTTCAGACTGAGAATCTGCCTGAGACATCGACTTCGGGTTATCGGGTAACAAAGCGGCCCGGTAATTGCGCATGGAACTGTCCTCGCCATTTGATCGTCAAACCTTCGCCGTACTGGAAGCGTAATGTTCAGCAGGCATAGAGGTTTGGCAGCCCAGTCACTTGGCAAGGCGGCTAGGCTTTTGGACTCCGATTGGCACGCCGATTGCTCCCAATGCTAAACCGATCGCTTGATCGATTTCGTGAAACCTTGATTGCATGGAGATAGCAAAATGTTAGTTCTTAGCCGCAAAGTGGGTGAGCGATTGGTGATCGGCGATGACATCGTCTTGATCGTCAATAAGGTCGCCGGAAACCGCATCACTCTGGCGATTGATGCCCCGACAAACGTTAGGATCATTCGTGGCGAACTCGCTGCTAAAGAATCGCCAGCAGCCGATGTTGATAAAGGCGTCGAGCGGATCCCCTTCAAGCCGCGACATGACAACGACAAGGGAGAGCCGACCGTTGCCTTTACAGCAGCCCACGCCGCGTGTGGCTGATTTTGCTAGCGTTCGGTTTTGAGAAACGCTAGCAGATCGGCGAGTTCTTGTAGCGTAAGCTGCTGATCCAAACCTGCTGGCATGATCGAAACGCTGGCGGGTTGGAAAGTTACGATTTCGTCCCGGTCGATGCGAACCTTTTGCTCAATTCCCGTGATCAAGGTCAGCGACGACGCGTTTTCATCCGCGATAAGACCGCTAATAGCCCTCCCGTCATCGGTTACCGCCAAATACGATTCGTAGCTTCGCACGAAGCTACTGCTGGGATAGACGATCGCTTGTAACAAGTCTTCCACCGTGCGGATCCGATTGATGCGTGTCAAATCGGGGCCGATTTTACCGCCGTAATACCCTACGGAATGGCAGGCACTGCAGGCCGCTTTGCTACTACGAAAGACCTGGAAGCCTCGCAGCGCATCCCCAGGCGGCAGGTCAGCAAGCAACTGGGTCAGGTGGGTCCGCTGCCGCTCTGGTTGGTCTCCGCCGACCCGCCTGATCAGTTCGGCCGCCGATTCGCGTGTCGACTCCGGATGTTCGCCGAAGTGTTCGGTCAAGAATCCGCTAGGCATGGTCTTGAGCGACTCGCTTTCGGCTAAGGAATCGATCAAAGACTTGTTAATCTCCGGTTGGTGAAACGGCCTCAAGATCGCCAACAACCCGCCCAGTTCCATGGGCCCGACTTCCCCCGCGACCTCAGCTAAGGTTTCTGCTTGGGATTCGGAAAGCTTTTGTCGGCTAAGGGCAGCAAGAGCGCGTTGCCGATCCGCGGGCGTCGTATCCGATCGCAGGGCTGCGACGATCCGCTCGAAAGCTAACGACGCCTGCTCGGCCGACCCGAGCCGCTGAGTCCAATCAAAACCTGGGGGGATCGAAGCGGCCAACTGCAACCAGACTTCTGGCGATTTCTGGTAGTCCCGCAACGCCGTTGCAAACGCTTGATGAACAACATCGGGCGCGGCCCCTTTCCAACTCACGGCCGCCAAGAGTTGGGCCCAGGATATCAGTTCGTCTGCAGTTGTCTCTTCATTCTTCACTCGATCCGCGATCGGCGCGACCCAAACCTCGGGGAGGTTAGTTGGGGGACGGTTGGCCAAGGCCTTCAGCAATTTTCTCCTTGCCGCATCAGGTCCCTCGGCGATGATCTTGCCGGCTGCCGATGAAAGGGAGGCTTGCAGCAACATCCCCTGTAGTGTTGCTTCCCATCGCTCAAGTTGATCCTCGGGAACTTCCGTGACGACAAGTTCGGGTAACCTTTCGGCGATCATGCCGCCCCAGTCCGGCCGCCGCGCAAGGATTTGTCCGGCCAGTTCGCGTTCCCTCTCGGAGCCGCTGCCGAAGATTTCTAAGACTCGCTCGGCTTTCAAATCGGTTGCCCCGATTTGGTCAAGCACTCTCAACGCGCCCAGTCGTGTTTCACTCGGCGACCCGGCGATCGCCGTAAGCAACTGGCTGGTCGCCGGTTTGCCGATCTCGATCAGTGCATAGATTAGCGAGTGCTCCCAAGACCGATCCGGCCCAGACCCCTCAAGACGCGAGATCAATTCACCGACGAAAGCAGGATCCCCAATTCGGCCCAATGCTTCGGCAGCATATCGCCGTTGCCTTGCATCCGGGTCGCTGAGCAGGCGGGCCAGGGTCGGTCCTGCCGGACGATAGCGGAGAGTACCGATCCCCTGGGTCGCGATCAATCGGACGGTGGCATCTTTCGATTCGAGCAGATTTGCGAGGCTTTTTTGGAGGCTCTCTTGGGCCGTACCTTCAGAGGTCGCGACCAATTCGATCAGGCACCAGGCCGCATGGGCCCGACGCCTTAGCTCTGTCGCGTTCCGGGATGTTGACGTCGTCGCATCGCCTAATGCCGAGATGATGGCGTCGCCCCCGTCGGGTCGTTTGATCAGGTGGCTTCGCGAGATCCGACGAACCATCGGACGTGAGTCGCCCAACAGATCGGCAAGCGCTTTCGAATTCAGGCCCATCCAGTCGATCGAACCTAATTCGGAAATGACCTGCCCACGCGTCCTGGCAATCGAGTCGTTTACAGGTTAAACGGCTGTCGGGCTGAGCCGGTAAAAAACGCCCAACACCGGACTCTGGTCGATATGCGACCTGGGGCAAAAAAGTTTTTAAAACCCGCC
>JBEIRZ010000265.1:0-6421 GCA_040375695.1 Planctomycetaceae bacterium | reverse complement strand
GCATGGTCCGATCTCTCTCGATACGACGTTACTTCGCGTTGAAGTCCCCGGCCACCGCCAACACCAACTTGTCGGGGTCGATGTAATCGCGGATCGCCTTGTTGACCTGTTCAACGGTCAAACCAGAGACCCGTTTTTCATACTCGGCGGTGAATCCCATCGTCCGCTGATTGAACAAGCTCCCCATCAGGCTGGCGGCCAGGCTGCCGTCGTTGGCGCGACGCACCCGCTCGGCTTGGAGGTAGGCCTCTTTGGCCCGTGCCAGCTCTTCCGGGGTGACCCCCTTGTCACGAAGCTTGACGATCTCTTCCCGGATCACCGTCATTAACCGATCGACGTTCTGCGGGTTGGTGATCGCGTAAATCGTGAAGTCGGTCCGGGCGTCGCGATGGCGGGCGCTGACCCCCGACGCGATCCCGTAGGAAAGCCCTTCCTGTTGGCGGACTCGGTCGGCCAACCGGCTGCTGAGCGTTCCCCCGCCGAGGATAAAATTGCCGATCTCCAGCGCCGCGAACTCGGGGTTCTCGTCATCAAGCTTGTGCTGCAGCCCGCCGTACAGCATCGCGTTCGACTTGTCCGGGGTCAGGATCTTCTCGACGGCCCCCGCGATATCGGTCTTCGCCGGGCGATCGATCCGCTTGTACGGTTGCTTCGACTTCCAATCGGCCAAGATCGAAGCGACTTTTTCGCGGACCTCGACCGAATCAAAATCGCCGACCACCGCCAATTCACCGACCTCGCCGCCGAGGAACTCGTCATAGAACTTGCGGATATCGTCGATCGAGACCTTGCGATAAAGCTCGAGCTCTTCCTCCATCGTCGGGACGTAGCGGACGTCATCGGCGGAATACGGGTTCAGCATCCGTCGGGCCTTTTCGGGGGCCAGGGCTTGAGGCTCTTTCAGCGACCCTTCGATCCCGGTGATGATCTGACGGCGAACGACTTCCAGCTCGTTGGCGTCGAACTTCGGCTTGCGGAGCAGATCGCTGATCAGCGTCAGGACCTGATCGAGGAATTCGCGACGGGTGTTGACGCGGATTTGAAGCAGCCCCGCGGTACTGTTGATCGACAAGTCGGCACGCAACTTGGTGAGCGTGTCTTCGATTTCCTGGAAGGTCATCGATTCGGTCCCGCGCTGCATCATCGCCCCGACGAGCTCCGACGCCGCGTATTTCCCTTTCAGCGTCTGCTCGTCCCCCATCCGCAGCGTCAACATCAGGTTGACCGAAGCGCCGCGGGTCTTTTTCGGCAGAAGCGCATACGGGAACCCGGGCTTCAATTCGCCCCGCTCGGTCCGCTTCTCGATCGCCAGCGGGTCGACGTCGAAAGCTTCCCCGGCGACGATGTCTTCACGCCCTTTGTAACCCTCAAGCTGCTCGGCTAGGCCGGTCGATTCGGGGATCGAGATCCGTTCTGGTTTGTCGGTCGGGATGAACAGGCCGACGGTGCGGTTGTTCCTCACCAAGTACTTCTGCGCCACCTCCTGGACCTTCTCCGCGGTCAGCGATTCGATGGCGTCACGGAAGAGGAAATAAAGCCGCCAATCCCCTTGGGCCGCCCAATCGCTCAGCGAGATCGCGATCTGGCTCGAATCGGCCGCATCCAGCTCTCGTCGCTTCAGGATCTGTTGCTTGGCCCGCTCCGTCTCCTGTCCCGTCACCGGTTCCTTGGCGAACGACTCTTCGAGCGTTTCGATCAGCGTCCCACGGGCCGACTCGATCGACGTCTTCTGGGGGACTTCGACCAGCGTCATCAAAATGCCCGGGTCGTGAAACGGTGACGCGAGCGCATAAACGCTGCTGGCGATCTCCTTTTCGACCATCGACTTGTACAGCCTTCCGCCCGGCTCATCCGAAAGGATGTAGGTCAACGCGCGGACCGCGGCGAAATCGGGATGGCTGCTCGCCGGGACATGGTACGCGGCGCCGACGTATTGAACGTCGCCGACGCGGCGCAAGACGACGGTCCGTTCCCCGTCCTGGGCAGGTTCCGTCGTGTAGGTCGGATCGATCGACTGCTCGGGCTTGGGAAGGACGCCGAAGTACTGCGAAATCAGCTTGAGCGAGTTTTCCGGTTCGAATTTACCGGCGACGATCACCATGACGTTGTCGGGGCGGTAGTGCTTGCGATAGAAATTTCGCAGCGCGGTGATCGGCACCCGCTCGATGTCGCTACGGTTGCCGATCGTGCTCTTGCCGTAATTGTGCCACTCGTACGCCGCAGCCTGGATCCGTTGCATCAGGATCTGAACGGGCGAATTTTCGCCCCGCTCGAACTCGTTCCTGACGACCGTCATCTCGCTCGCCAAGTCCTCGCCCCGGATGAAGCTGTTGATCAACCGGTCAGCCTCCAGCCGCAGCGCGAATTCGAGGTTATCGCCCGTCGCTGGGAGCGTCTCGTAATAATTCGTGCGGTCCATCCACGTCGTGCCGTTGAAGCGTGCCCCGCGTTCGGTCAGTACTTGGGGGACGTTCGGGTGCCCGGGGGTCCCTTTGAACAGCAGGTGCTCTAGCAGGTGGGCCATCCCCGCTTCGCCGTAACCTTCGTGACGCGACCCGACGAAGACGGTCATGTTCACCGTCACAACGTCTTTGCTGTCATCAGGGAAAAGGAGCACCTTCACCCCGTTATCGAGCCGATATTCGGAGATCCCTTCGATTTCATGCAGCTTCATCATCTTCGCTTCGTTGGCGGTGTTGGATGGCGGGGCCGCGGCCGCGGTCGAGGTGACCTTCGTGGGCGCCGGTGGGAGAGGGGCAAGTTTTTGCGGGGTTTGGGCCTGGGCGGCCCGTAAGCTTATCGCGATCGCGCCGATCAGCAGTATCGATGCGAGGCCACCGAGATAGGCCAATCGGTAAGTCGTCGGATGCGACGT
Organism: Planctomycetaceae bacterium; assembly: GCA_040375695.1. Taxonomy (GTDB): domain Bacteria; phylum Planctomycetota; class Planctomycetia; order Pirellulales; family Pirellulaceae; genus UBA6163. Next base: position 3,546 of record JBEIRZ010000265.1, on the reverse strand, counting down.
GGCCGATTTTCGTAACGGTTCGGTCGACATTCGGGTCACCGACCCGTCGGAATCGTAAGCAGACCTCGCCACCGACTTGCCATCGATCCCCGATCTCCCATCGATCCCCGATCTTACTGGGCGGTGGTGCGTTTGATCCTTGCGTCGCCAGTCGTTCCAACTTCGGTCTCTTTCCCAGTTCATCGCTCTTCCTTTAAGTTGACTTTCCGATAAGTTCGTTCGGACCGCGGAGGATTGGCCCGAGGATTACTAAACCCAAGGGACCCTTCCGGCGATCTTTTCGACGGCATTATGTTAGCCGATTCGTTACCCCGGGATGAGCGGTCTGAGCCCGCCCGAACCCCTTTTTTATCAATTCTCAAGCGAACACTTAAACGAACACTCGAGCGAACACTCGAGCGAACACGATGGCAAACCCGATCGAAGCCGAAATCGCCCATTTGCGGCAGGAGATTTCGCGGCATGACCGGCTCTACTACGTGGCCGCCACCCCGGAAATCACCGACCGCCAATACGATGCGCTCGTTGAACGCCTCGAAGAACTCGAACGACAGCGCCCCGACCTCGTTACCCCCGACAGCCCCACCCAAAGGGTCGGTGACCAACCCGTCGATCATCTCGATTCGGTCCGCCACGCCGTCCCGATGCTTTCGATCGATAACACCTACAACCGCGAAGAGCTCGAAGCCTATTTCCGCCGCACCGAAAAGCTCCTTCCTGGCGAGCCGGTCCGGTGGGTGATGGAATACAAGATCGATGGTGTCGCGGCTTCGATCCTCTATGTCGACGGTCTCCTCAGCCAAGGGGTGACCCGCGGTAACGGCGAGATCGGTGATGACATCACCCACAACGTCCGCACGATCCGCGACCTGCCGCTGAAACTGATCGGCGATGATGTCCCTCCGGTCTTGGAGGTCCGCGGCGAGGTTTACATGACCGATGCCGATCTCGCCGACCTCAACGTCCGCCAGGTCGATGCCGGCCTGGAGCCGTTCAAAAACACCCGCAACGTCACCGCCGGGACGATCCGGCTGCTCGACCCCCAAATCGCCGCCTCACGCAAGCTCCGCTTTTTTGCCCATGGCGTCGGCCGCACCGATGGGCTCGACCTTTCGACCCACATGGAATTCCTCCGCCGGCTCGATCGCTATGGCATCCCCGCCACCCCCAACGTCCGATTGCTCGACGGCGCCCAAGCGGCGATGGCGGCCGTCGCGGAGCTCGAAGAGTCGATGCCCGAGCTCCCGTTCGAGGTTGATGGCATCGTCTTCAAAGTCGACTCGCTCGCCCAACGGCAAGAGCTCGGCATTCGCAGCAAAAGCCCTCGCTGGGTTGTCGCCTACAAGTTCGAGAAGTACGAAGCGGTGACCCGCGTCGAACGGATCGAAGTGCAGGTCGGCAAGACCGGGACGATCACCCCCGTCGCCCACTTGGAACCGATCAACATCGCCGACACCACCGTCAGCCGCGCGTCGCTGCACAACGCCGATGAGATCGAGCGGCTCGATGTTCGCGTCGGCGATTGGGTCGTTGTCGAAAAGGCCGGCAAGATCATCCCCAAAGTGATGCGGGTCGAAAAACATCGCCGTCATGGTGACCTGCCCCGTTTCCATTTCCCAACGGCCTGCCCTGTCTGCGAGACCGAGCTGGTTCGCGATGAAGGGGGCGTTTACATCCGCTGCCCCAACCCCGATTGCCCCGCAAAGCTCCGCCAGAAGCTGATCTATTTCGGCAGCCGCGCCGGCATGGATATCGAAGGGCTGGGCGACGAAATGGTCGACCTCCTGATCCAACGCGGCCTCGTTCGCGACTATGCTGACCTTTACCGCTTGACCGAAGACCAAATCGCCGAGCTGACGTGGCTCAACGCCCGGCCGGTCAAGAAACAGGGCGAAGGGACCGTCTTCGTCCAAGTCGGCAGCCGCAACGCCAAGAAGCTGATCGAGGGGATCGAGCGAAGCCGCTCTCGGGGGCTCGCCCGGCTCCTCTCATCGATCTCGATCCGCCACGTCGGGCCACGGGTCGCAAAGCTGATCACCGCCCGCTTCCCGACGATCGACGCCCTCCGCGACGCCCCTGTCGAAACGATCGGTAACATCCACGAAGTCGGCGAGGTGATCGCCACAAGTATCCACGGTTTCCTGCACAGCAACCAAGGACGCGAGCTGCTGGACGACCTCCACGGCGTCGGCGTCGTCATGGAAGAACCCCGCGCCGCTGTCGATCCCGATGCCGGGCCACTCGCGGGAAAAACGATCGTCGTCACCGGAACGCTGACTCGCTACACCCGCGACGAGATCAAAGAAGTGATCGAAAAGCTCGGCGGCCGTCCCACCGACAGCGTCTCCAAAAAGACCGATTTCGTAGTCGCGGGTGAAAACGCCGGCAGCAAATTGACCAAGGCGACCCAACTCGGGATTCGAGTCCTCACCGAAGACGACTTCGCGAAATTGATCGGCTAGAGGGACGGCCCCGTGAGTGTAAAAAAACCTACGGTCTGCAGACTTCGTGCTCTCGGCGTCCTTCGTGGTGAACCCGACGCGCGATATCCTCCTGTCCGCGTCACCACCAAGTCATCACCACCAAGTGATCACCAACGCCCGGTGCTGCGGTCGGTCATGATGATCTGCCTCGCCTCGTCGCTGATCCCGTAGCGTAGGTTCGGCTGATTCAGCTCGATAAAGACGGTGAACTTGTGGTGCAGCGCGTCGCGATAGACGACGGGCGCGCGGGAAACACGCAAGAAGTGGACCGGCTGTGCGTTCCATCGCCGGGTGTAAACGCCCGCTTCGAGCGTCGGTTCGACGGCCAACCCGTAATGCGTCGTCATCGCTTCGATCACCCGCGACACGTCACCGGTGATCGCGTGCATCATGACCCGTTGCAACCCACCGGAATAGTCGAAGTAATAGGTCAATGTCCCTGCCAAATCGGCGGTCCCGATCCCGGTGACGATCGGGACCCGAAACCCTTCCAGGTGCGTGTCGGCCAAGACGGTCGATACCCGCGCGAAATGGCCGGTGACCCATTCCGGGGTGATGTCAAACCGGAGCACTTCGCGGAGGTCATGGATCGGGCCGCCGACGAGCGTGTCGATCAGTGTCGATCCCGATTGGGTCTTGTCCGCTACCCCCTTGGCCGGGGTCGACGTTTCCGAATCAGACGCCGACTTCATCGAGGATTGGATCACCGCCGGGCCGCTTGGCGGAGGGAGCGGCGTTTGGGGGCCGGTCGACGCCGACTCACCCATCGTCGACCCGCTGCCTCCGACCCCAACCCCCGACGCACCGCTCACCAAAGTCTGGCCCGCCTTGGCGCTCGCCCAATACCGAGGGTCGCCCGACTTGGGGTCGATCACCCCGACGCCAACCTGCTTGGCCAAAACCATCGGGGTCGAGTTGTATCGGTACCGCTCGACGCCATCGATCAGGATCTCTTCGACTTGGCGATGGGTGTTGGCATGGTCGCCGGTGATGCCGATCGCCGAAGCGACCGAGGCGGTCTGGGCTTGGATCGCACCGACGGCCGATTTGCCGATTTCGGTTT
>JBEIRZ010000380.1:0-4330 GCA_040375695.1 Planctomycetaceae bacterium | reverse complement strand
TCGCGTGCGATGGGCGAGCCGTTATCGAAGCAAGCGGTTTTGTGGAGGATTGGTGCTGGGTTGCGATCGGGGGGGTGAAAAAGTGATGCCGGGTTGATCTGCGGGGCTTGCGCCGCCACCATCACGGTTGGTTAACCTTACGTCAATCACTCTGTCATTTGGAAGCCATGTCCATCGCCCCTACGGAAATCGACCGCGTCACGACGACCCATCGCGTCTCCTCCGAACCGTTGGCCCGATTTATGACCGGCCAGGGCCGTTTCGCGCGCCCCGATTATCGGGCGATCGCGGCCGAGGTTTTGGAAGGTCGGGAGCTGACGGCGGACGAGGGACTCGCGCTGCTTCATACCCCGGACGAAGACTTGCTGGCGCTGTTGGACGCCGCCTTCCTCGTACGGCGCGAGCACTTCGGGGTGACGGTTCAGCTTTACTTCCTGATGAACGCGAAGAGCGGCCTGTGCCCGGAAGATTGCAATTACTGCAGCCAATCGAAGATCTCTGAAGCGCCCGTACCGAAGTACAACATCCTGCAGCGTGACAAGCTCTTGGCGGCGGCGGAGTTGGCGGCGAAGCGTCAGGCGAAGACCTATTGCTTGGTGATCAGCGCTCGCGGCCCGAACGAGCGTGAGATGAAGGCGGTCGAAGAGATCGTCCCCGAGATCAAGGCCAAGTACGGCCTCGACATTTGCGCCTGTTTGGGGCTGTTGACCGAACAGCAGGCGAAGCGGCTCAAGGCGTGCGGGGTCGACCGTGTCAATCACAACCTCAACACCAGCGAATCGTATTACCCGCAGATCTGTTCGACCCACACGCACGCCGACCGCGTCCGGACGCTGCGGCATGTCCGCGACGCCGGGTTAGAAGTTTGCAGCGGCGGGATCGTCGGGATGGGCGAATCGAAGGCCGACGTCGTTTCGATGGCGATGCAGCTTCGCGAGCTCCGGGCCGAATCGATCCCCGTCAATTTTCTCAACGCGATCGACGGCACCCCGTTGCAAAAGACGTCGGACCTCACCCCGCAAGATTGCCTTCGGACGCTGGCGATGTTCCGGATGGTGAACCCCACGAGTGAGTTGCGGATTTCGGGGGGGCGTGAGCTCCACTTGCGGACGCTTCAGCCGCTGGGGCTGTACCCTGCGAACAGCGTCTTTGTCGGCGATTACTTGACGACTTCGGGCCAACCGCCAGAAGAAGATTACAAGATGATCCGGGACCTGGGTTTCGAAGTGACCGGCTCGGTCGGGCTTCCCGATGACCCGTCGCAATCAGCTTTGCCGGTAGAAGTCCGTTCGTGCGGGGGAGGCGGATGCGGACAAAACAGTTGCGGGAATTAGGCGTCCCCGACGAATGTTTTGGCGCGGCGCTGCAGGGGATCCAATCGATCGCCAAGGGTTACCGTGGCCAGGGTGACCGTGGCCAGAGTGACCGTGGCCAGGGGACGCGGATGAAGGACCGCGAAATCAAGGAACGGATCGCCCGCATCGTGGCCGCGCCCGGCGATTTTCTCGATGACCCCTACTTCGGCCCCCTCGCGAAGGCTCTCGCCGAAGTCGGTGCGTTCGTCCCGCACCAGCCGATCAGCTATCGCACCTGGGGGAGCGACATCGATGCCGCCTCGCACCAACAGATGCGTCAAGCGTGCGAATTGCCTGGCGCCGTCGCCGCGGCGCTGATGCCCGATGCCCACGTCGGTTATGGGTTGCCGATCGGTGGCGTGTTGGCGATGGAAAATGCCGTTGTCCCCTATGCCGTCGGCGTCGACATCGCTTGCCGCATGAAGCTGTCGGTCCTCGATGCCCCCCCGCAATCGCTGTGGCAGGACGTTGACCGTTGGAAGATGGCGCTCGAAAAGGGGACACGGTTCGGAGTCGGTTCGGTGCACGAGTCGCCCCAGGACCACGCGGTGATGGATGCCGATTGGGGAGTCGCCCGCATCACCCGCGAGCATCGTGACCGCGCGTGGAAACAGCTTGGGACTTCGGGGTCGGGGAACCACTTCGTCGAGTTCGGGCTCTTGACCCTTGCGGCCGCCGATCCCGACCTCGGCTTGGATGCGGGTGAGTATGTCGCGCTGCTGAGCCACAGCGGCAGCCGCGGCGCGGGGGCGGCCGTTTGCAACACCTACAGCAACATCGCGCGGGCTCGGCTCCCCAAGCGTTACGAAGAGGCGGGCCGGCTCGCGTGGCTCGATCTCGATTCGCAAGAGGGCCAGGAGTATTGGTTGGCGATGAACCTGATGGGGGACTACGCCGCGGCCAACCATGACGTGATCCATCGGCTCGTTTCGAAGTTCGCCGGGACGGTCGTCTTGGCGGGTGTCGAGAACCATCACAATTTCGCTTGGAAAGAGACACACGGCGGTCGCGAGCTGATCGTGCATCGCAAAGGGGCGACGCCCGCGGGTCGAGGGGTGTTGGGGGTGATCCCCGGATCGATGGCCACCCCCGCCTATGTCGTCCGTGGCAAGGGGAACCCGGACAGCTTGATGTCGGCATCGCACGGGGCGGGGCGACGGATGAGCCGCACCGAGGCGAAGTCGAAATACACTTGGGGTGCGATCCAAAAACAACTGCTCGCCAAAGGGGTCCATGTCCTGTCGGCAGGGGCCGACGAAGTCCCCGGCGTCTACAAAGACATCGAAGAGGTCATGTCGCAGCAACGCGACCTCGTCGACGTGATCGCCCGATTCGATCCCCGCGTCGTCAAGATGTGTGGGGATGGCAGCCGCGCCGAGGATTGAGCCCGCTCCCGTCGTTCGCCATCGCCGCGGCCCCGGGTCCTAATCCGAGCCCCAGGTCTCAGGCCACCCGGCCGGGTAGCCTGCCCAGCCTCGACGCTCTCTTGGTCGTTTCCACGGCCCAAGGTTGGCACGCGATCCGATTTTGCACTGTTCGGCTGATTGCATGTGCCGCACGACTAGCGCACACTTGTGCCATCTCGTCGGCTATTGATTTGGGGCGTGGTTCGGATTCCAGCGAGGTGCGTGGGGTGGAAGAGCAACAGGCGTTCCCGGCGGCATTCGCCGCAGTGATGGTGATCTTCCTGATCGCGATGTTGGTCGCTATCGTCTGGATGGCGATCGTGTTGGTCCGACCTTGGACGCAGAGTTATCTCTTTGGCTTACCGGTCTCGTTCCTTTCGCTCCTTGGGATGCGGTTGCGAGGGACCCCGCCGACGATGATCATCGATGCCTATGTGGTGCTGCGGCATGCGGGGATCAACATCACGCCGAGGGATGTCGAGCTCGTGTACACGGCGAATCGAGACGACATCACCACCAGCAACGACCTAATCCAGATCGCGAAACAGTTCGCCAAGGACACCCCCGACCCGAACGATTGACCGGCGGATCCCATTGGGGTCACCGGTCGTCACCATTCAACACGGAGCAATCGTGAACATCGCGATGATCATTTCCGGCGTCTTGATTTTTGACGCGATGATTCTGGGCGCTTTTGCGTTCCGCGCCGCCAAGAACCGCCAGCAACCGCTCGCGATCGCCATGGCGTCCGGTTCGTTCATTTCGGTGGTCACCGCCGGGGTACTCTATTGGTGGCTCAGCGGTTGATCGCCGCGTGCCGTCGAAAATCTCCGCACGTCAGACGGTCACCATCCGCCGTGATGAGGCATTTGAACATCACCCGCAGCTAGGTCGGGACTTCACCCTCCCGAAGATCACCCTTCGCGGTTGGCAAGCCGTTTCGGTCGGGTCGAGAATGACGATCGGCCCGATTGGGCTGGCGACGAAGAAAGATCGGCGTTAACCGACCCTTGGCGACGATAATTTCGCATGATGTGATCCCCCGATGGAGCGGTGTGCGGATGCGCTCGTTCATTGTGTTTTTCTTTTTGGTGAGCGCATGCAGCGAAGCCTTCGCCGAGGATCGTCTGGCGAAGCCCGCGACCCTTTTCGATTGGGATGGCAATCCCGACCCGCTGGGCGAATTGCCGACGACGATCATCACCGAGCGGCCGAGCTTTACCGAATCGAGCGTCACGGTGGGCCAGCGGGTGACGCAGATCGAAACCGGTTACACCTTCGCATCGGTAGCGGGGACGCACACGCAGTCGTGGGGCGAGGTGCTATTGCGGCAAGGGGTGCTGGCGAACTGGTTCGAGCTGCGGCTTGGGGTCTTCCCGCTCTCGGAGGATGCGGAGTCTTTTGAAGCGGGTATCGCCGACCTGTTGCTCGGTACGAAGTTCGCCTTGACGAAGCAATCGGGTCTCCTCCCGGAGTTGGCGTTGATCACGCAGATGACGGTACCGACCGGTTCGGAATCGTTCACGGCGAATCGCGTCTTGCCCGGATTCAATCTGCTGTACGGTTGGG
>JBEIRZ010000204.1:0-7840 GCA_040375695.1 Planctomycetaceae bacterium | reverse complement strand
TGGAACAACAGCGTCAATGGCTGGAGGCGGTTCAGCATTACGAAGCCGCGGTTCGCAAGCACCCGGACGAATCGTCGCTCAAGCATCGCCTGCTGATCAGCCGGATCCATCACGACGTCCATCGGCGCTTTCAGGACGAGTCGTACCAGCGGTCGATCCGCCAGATGGGTGCGCTCCAAGCACTCGACCTGTATGACGAGACGCTCGCGAACATCGAGACGCATTACGTCGATTCCCTCGATTGGGGTCGGCTCGCCCGTCACGGTAGCGCATCACTGGAAGTCGCACTGACCGAACCGCTTTTCATCGATTCGATGTTAAAGGATGCCGATCCCGCTGCGATCGAGCGTTTTCGTCTATCGGTGCACAAGCAAGTCGTCGGGCGCCAGATGTCGGCTCGGAATGATTTGCGGCTGATCGCTTCGCAGGTCGCGAACTTGGCGAAGGAAGAGATCAGCCTCGACCCGACGGCCGTGGTGATGGAATTCACCTGCGGTGCGATCACGGCGCTGGATGCTTATTCGCGATTCCTGACCCCCGGGCAGTTGGAAGAAACCTTTTCGAGCATCGAGGGGAATTTTGTCGGCTTGGGGATCGAACTCAAGGCAGCCGAAGACCGATTGCAAGTCATCAACGTGATCGCCGGTGGGCCCGCTTCCGAAGCGGGAATCGTTCCCGGTGACACGATCGTGCAGGTCGACCAGACCAAGACGGCAGACGTCACGCCCGATCACGCCGCGGATCTCCTCCGCGGTCCCGAAGGTTCGCAAGTCGGGTTGGTTATTGTCGACCCGGCCGGTAAATCACGATCGTTGTGGGTGCCGCGTCGCCGCGTCGATGTCCCATGCGTCGAAAACGTCCACCTGGTCGATCCCGCCGCGGGGATCGCTTATCTTCGCCTGACGAGCTTTCAAAAGACGACGACCCGCGAGTTGGAAAAGGCCCTGTGGGACCTCCATCAACAGGGGATGAAATCGCTGATCATCGACGTGCGAGGGAATCCGGGCGGCTTGCTGACGGCTGCGGTCGAAGTCGCCGATCGATTCCTCGCCACCGGCCGCATCGTCACGACCCGTGGCCGCAACACCCGCGAAAACTTCGATTACACCGCACACCGTACCAACACGTGGAACGTTCCGCTCACCGTGCTGATCGATTCGGACAGCGCGAGTGCTAGCGAGATCTTCGCCGGCGCGATCAACGACCACGACCGTGGCCAGCTCGTCGGCGAGACCAGTTACGGGAAAGGGAGCGTGCAGGGTATTTTCCGGTTGCAGGCGGCCAATTGCGGGCTCTGCCTGACCACCGCGAAGTTCTATTCGCCCAGCGGCCAGGCGATCAGTGAGCGGGGTGTGAAGCCCGACTTGGCCGTCGAGCCTTCGCACATCGCGGCCCGCCCGAACGATCAGGGCCAGATCACCAGCGATTCGGATGATCGCGTCTTGCAAACCGCGATCGAAGCGATCCGCGGGGACGCCCGGCTCTCGAGTTTGGCTCGATAACCCCTCCAACCGTCACGACCATGCCGCCGCGATCGGATTTCTAGCACCCGACAGGCGGCAGAGATTGACCCCACCGTTTTTAAGAACTCCCATTCATGTTGAAGCGTTTCCCAAACAGCGGCTCGTATCTGCTCAGCCACTCCGTTCCACCGTCGCATCCGATTTCGGGACCAATCATGAATTCGCGTCGTGCCTTGTTGGCCGTCCTGCTCGCGGGTGGCCAAGCCCTTCCGGCTTCGGCGGCAGGTTGCCTCGACTGGCTCTTCTGCAAGTCGCCGTACCCGGCCCCGTACGCCGCCGGTTACGCACCGCAAGCGACGGTCACGCCGCTCGGCCCGCCAACGCCGGTCGGTCCCCCGGTGACGACCGCGGTCGGGGCCTACAGCGCCTACCCGCAAACGTCCCCGTACCAAGCGGCGATGAACCCGGCTTGGGCCGCGAATTATGGTTACAACAACCCGTCGGTGCTGACCGGCGCCCCGGTCAACCCGAACGCCCCGATCGTCGCTGGTTATCGCGGCCAAATGCCGGCCGCAGTTAACCCCGCAGTCAACCCCTGGGGCGGTTACATGCCGCAAACGAGCTACAACGCCGCCGCGGCCTACCAAGCCCCCGCCTCGGGTCTCGTCCCAGTCCCACCGGCAACAACCGGCCTCTCGCACCCGATGCAAACGACCCCGCTGCCCCCCACCACTGGGACCGGCGGTTTCATGGGGACGGTCCTCGGTACCGCTTACCAAACGAATTACAACAACGTGCCGACGACCGTCTATCGGCCGGTGCAACAGGTCGATCCGCGAACCGGCCAAACCGTGATCGTCCAGCAACCCTGCGCGACAACGACGCAGCAGGTCCAACGGATGCCTTACGGCCAATTCCAACAAGCCCCGGTCGTCCCGACAGCCCCCTATGGCGAAGCGACCTGCGGCACCGAAGGGTTTTCCAACATGGCCCCCGCGGCCGGAACGGCTTTACCCCCGACCGCGGCCTACCCCCAATATCCGCCGCAGGCTTACTCACAACCGACGACGGCCGGCGGCTATGCCGCGCCAACCAACAGCTCCGGCGTCGCCCAGACCTCGGCGATGACCGCGCCAGGGACCTACGGTGCCGCACCGATCCCGTCGACAATACCGCTCCCCGCTCCCCCTTCCGGGATGGCAGCCCCGTCGGCTCCAACGGGTAGCTACGGTGCCCCGCCCGCAACATCGGGTTCGGCAACAACGGGTTCGGCAACAACGGGTGGTTATGGCAACACCGTCTCCCCGCCGAGCGGATATGGAAGCGGTTCATCGAGCACCTACGGCTCCGGTACTAACGGCTCTGGCACGACCGGAAATGGCTCCGGGGACGCTTCCAAGGTCGAACAACCCCGCTTGCCTGCTTCGTCTTCGTCGAGCACGCCGTCGTCATCGGGCACGCCGGGGGCATCGAGTTCCTACGGCGGTACCGGCTCTTATGGCTCCGGTTCCTACGGTTCGGGGACTTCGACTAACTCGGGGGCATCGAGCTCGTCCGGGACTTCGGCGACCGAGTCGTCTTGGTCCAAGTCAAAGGCCCCATTAACGGGGGCATCGAGCCGTTATTCGGACTTGCCCCCGATCCCCGCTTCCGACGCCTACCAACCGCCCGCGTGGAACCAAGGGAACGGGCAAGAAGCTTCCGCCCCCAACGGCCAATATCCCGGCAACCCGTATCCCAATGGCCAGAACCCTGGCGCGCAGTCGCCTCGGATTTCGCCCCCTTCCTGGAATGACCGGACGGCGATGCGAATCGGTGAGCCCGGTGCCAGCGACGCGATCGGTCATGCCGCGACCCCGACGGGATGGCAACGCCCCGCGACACCCCCCAAGCTCCCGCCGCCGACCCGGCCAAACGCCGCAACGACGGCGGCTGGGTTTCGCTCGATCCGAACCGCCGTTAAAGGCCCCATCGCGCCGCGGTTTAATCAAAACAGCGGCGATTGACGCCTCGTTTGGTATCATCCGGCTGTCATCTCGGACGGCCGGTCGGCCCACGCCGCGGCTTCGGGAAACGCGTGAGGAAAAGTCGTGGCGAGTCGCTGCTGGCCCGAGGCGATCGATGCCCTGATCGGTTAAGATGAATCGGTTGCATCCCGCCTGATCTACCCCTTCCCTCCGCCACTGGGTGAACGCCGTGACGTTACGCGGTCCCGCCGTTTTCGCCATCGCCGCACGACCCTTCGCTGACGCCCCACCGGCCGCAGGTCGAACCGGCATCCGGCCAAAAGCCTCCGTTCGAACCCCCTGGACGCTTGCCCCGCTGGTTGTTGGCTTCGTCGCTTGGTCGTTCGTCGCTCGCCCCGATAACCTGCTCGCTCAGGACGCGACCCCCACGGAAGACGCCGCGCGGTCGGCCGAGGGGGAACGTTTTTTTGAAGAAAAGGTCCGGCCGATCTTTGCCGAGCATTGCCAGGGTTGCCACGGGGCTCGCAAGGAACAGGGCGGCCTTCGGTTGGACTCGTGGAAGAGCATCACCGAGACGAGCGATTCCGCACCCGTGATCGTCCCGGGGGACCTCGAAGGGAGCCTGCTGGTGCGGGCGGTCCGCCGCGAAGAAGGGTACGAAATGCCCCCGGACGGGCCGCTGAAACCGGAGCAAATCGAGGCGATCGAACATTGGGTCAAGATCGGTGCCCCGTGGCCCCAGCACGAACCGATCGCCTCGGACGAAGCCCAACGCCGGGCCCGCGAACATTGGGCGTTCCAGCCGATCCGGTCCCCGCAACCCCCATCGCTGAGTGACACGTCTTGGGTCCGAAACCCCGTCGACGCCTTTGTCCTCGACTCCCTTCGCGAGCACCAACTTCAACCTTCCCCGCAAGCCGACAAACGGACGCTGATCCGCCGCGCGACTTATCTCGTGACCGGCTTGCCGCCGACGCAAGAGGCGATCGATCGCTTCCTGGCCGACGACGACCCGACCGCCTACGCGACGCTGGTTGAAGAACTGCTCAAGTCGCCGCAATATGGCGAGCAATGGGCGCGGCTGTGGCTCGACGTCGCCAGGTATTCGGATTCCAAAGGGTATGTCTACGCCCGCGAACACCGCTTTTGGACCCATGCCTGGAGCTATCGCGATTGGGTCGCCGACGCCTTCAACCGTGACCGACCCTACGACGAATTCCTGCTGATGCAATTGGCCGCCGATCGCGTCGCAACGTCCCCTGCCGACCTCGCGGCGATGGGTTTCTTGACGCTGGGGCGGCGATTCCTTGGGGTCCGCCACGACATCATCGACGATCGGATCGATGCCGTCTCCCGCGGCATGATGGGTTTGACCGTTGCCTGCGCGCGGTGCCATGACCACAAATACGACCCGATCCCGACCGCCGATTACTATTCGCTGCACGGGGTCTTTGACAGTTGCCTGGAACGCGAGCGATCTCTCGTCCCCCCCGAAACGCTCGATCCCGCCTATGCCGCGGAATTGCAAAAACGTCAGGAGACGCTCGCCAAACGCCTCGCCGAAATCCGTAAGGAGACCTCCGATCGCGTTCGCGAGCGGATCGCCGATTACTTCGCCGCGCAATTCGAGCTCGACAAATACCCCGCCGAAAACTTCAACCAGCTCGTCAGCAAGAAGGACCTCCTGGCGACGATCGTCCACCGCTGGAACGACCACCTGCGTGAAGCGGGCGAGCTCGGGGACCCGCTCTTCGTCGCTTGGCACCGAATCGCCCCGCTCGCCGAAGGCCCCGCCGATGCCTTCGCCGAGGCCTCGGAAAAAATCTGTCAACAATTGCTCGCCGATCCCGACAAGCTCAACCCGCTGATCGCACAGCACCTGGCGACGCCGCCGATGTCGGTCGCTGAATTGGCTGCGATCTACGGGAAGGTCTTTGCCGACGTTCGACAAAAGGTCATCGATCGGGCCGCGGCGGAAGGTGGAGCCGACCCGTCGACACCGCTGGATGACCCGGCCGCCGAACCGATCCGCCAACTCCTTTATGGACCCCGTTCCCCTTGCGAGATCCCGGACGAATCGATCGTCGAGATCGAATACATGCTCGACATCGACGGCACGACGGAGTTGTGGAAGCTGCAAGCCGAAGTCGATCGCCATGTGATCGATTCGGGGACCCTCGACCCACGGGCGCGGGTCTTGGTCGATCGCGAAGTCCCTGCGGAGCCGCGGATCTTTCGCCGCGGTAACCCGCTTCGCAAAGAAGCCGCCGTACCCCGCCAATTCCTGGCACTCTTATCAGGCGAAAACCGCCAGCCGTTCCGTGATGGCAGCGGCCGTGTCGAATTGGCCCGCGCGATCATCGACCCGACCAACCCGCTCACCGCACGGGTGATCGTCAACCGCGTTTGGGGGCATTACTTCGGCAACCCGCTCGTCGAAACCCCCAGCGACTTCGGGCTTCGCGCCGCACCCCCGTCGCACCCCGAACTGCTCGATTGGCTCGCATCGGGGCTGATCGCTGACAACTGGAGCCTCAAGCAGTTGCATCGCAAGATCCTCCTCAGTGCCACCTTCTGCCAATCGGCTTCCGGTCCGACCGATGCCGAAGTCGTCGCCCGCGCCCAGCGCGACGACCCCGCGAACCGTTGGTTGTGGCACTGGCAACCGCGCCGGCTGACGATCGAAGAGATGCGCGACACGCTCGTCGCCGCCACCGGTTCGCTCGACCTGACCGTCGGGGGCAAGCCGATCGCATCGCTTTGGAACCCCCCCTATTCCGACCGTCGCACTCTTTACGGGACGGTCGATCGCCAATTCTTGCCCGGGCTCTTTCGCGTCTTCGATTTCGCCAACCCCGACCTGCACATCCCGCAGCGGGCCGAAACGACGGCGCCGCAGCAAGCGCTCTTTTTCTTGAACCACCCCCTCGTGCTGGACCGCGCAGGCCAACTGGTGCAAAAGGTCGCATCGGACCATCCGGGTGATGATGAGGCGTCGATAAAGGCTCGGGCTACCGCGATCTTCCGATCGATCTTGCAAAGGAACCCCAGCGACGCCGAGATCGCCGAAGCGTTCGAATTCGTTTCGCAGGCCGCGGCCGAAGCGGCGGCCCCCGTCCCCGCAACTCGCAAAGATTGGTCTTACGGTTTCGGCGAACTCGATGAGTCGGCAGGGACGACCCGCGGCTTCACGCCGATCCCCCATTTCACCGGCGACTCCTGGCAAGGCGGCCCGCAATTTCCCGACGGCAAGCTCGGTTGGGTCAAACTCGATGCGACCGGCGGCCATCCGGGTAACGATCGTGCCCACGCCGTGATCCGCCGTTGGACGGCCCCGCGGGCCATGCGGATCGAAATCGGATCGACCTTCCAACATGAACCGCCCCAGGGTGACGGTGTCCGCGCAGCGGTTGTGACCTCGCAAGGGGCGACGACCAAGTTGGCATTCGAAAAGTTCCACATGAATTCGCGACCGATCGATCTGCCGCCGCTGGATGTCGTCGCCGGCCAAACGGTCGACTTCGTCGTCGACATCGGTGACGGGTTGAGCTACGACCAATTCCTGTGGCGAATCAAAATCACCGGGCACGACCTCGAAGGTGGTGCCGAAACCGTTTGGGATTCGTCCGATGATTTCGGGGCCCAACAGTCGAAACGGCTCGACCCTTGGGGCCAATTGGCGCAGGTCCTCCTGTGCACCAACGAGTTTTTGTTCGTGGACTGATCTTGCCGCAGAGAGGAAACGTCGAATCATGAGCCAGCAGAGCGGATACGGTTGGGGTTTGAACCGCCGGCAATGGTTACAGCGCGGCGGGATGGGGCTGGGCGCGTTGGGGTTGGCACAGCTCCTCGCCGCTGATGGCTTTGCCGCCGATCCCACGAAAGCGGACGCGATCGCCGGACAAGGCGTCGCCGCTGATGGGAAACGCCCCTTGGCCCCCCGCGCACCTCACTTCCCCGGCAAGGCCAAACGCGTCATCCATTTTTTCCTCAACGGCGGCCCCTCGCATGTCGACACCTTCGACCACAAGCCGATGCTCGCCAAGCACGCCGGCAAGACACTCACCCAAACGCTCACGACCGAACGGAAGACCGGCGCCGCGATGCCTTCACCCTTCGCCTTCAAGCCCTATGGCGAATCGGGGATCGAAGTCAGCGACATCTTTGCCAAGACGGCCCAGCACATCGATGACATCGCCGTCATCCGTTCGATGTACGCCCAGGTCCCGAATCACGAGCCGTCATTGATGCTGATGAATTGCGGCGATTCGGCCCAAGCCCGCCCCAGCGTCGGCGCTTGGGTGCTCTACGGCATGGGGAGCGAAAACCAGAACCTCCCCGGTTTCCTCGCGATGTGCCCCGGCGGTTTGCCGATCAAGGATACCGAAAACTGGCAATCCGGCTTCCTGC
>JBEIRZ010000249.1:0-6714 GCA_040375695.1 Planctomycetaceae bacterium | reverse complement strand
TGCTCGTCTTTCACGGCACCGACGACCGCCTGGTGCTGATGGATCAGGCCGAACGGATCATCGACGTTTATCGCGAGCATGGCCTGGAAGCGAAACTGATCCGCGTCGACGGGGGCGCGCACGGAGGTGCCAAATTCTTCACCCCCGAAAATCTCCAACACGCCCTCGACTTCCTGACCCGAACCGCCCCCACCAAAAACTGACCCCAACCGCCTAAGGTGAGGGTCCAGCCCCAGCACCGATGCCGACCCGCAAAAATGGGGTCAGGCCTCTTTGTTTTAAAGAGGCCTGACCCCTTTGTCGGCGTTCCTGCCCTCCGCGCGACCGCAATCCCGAATCCCGGGTACGACCCCGAAACGCCAATCCGTCAAGACGATGACGCGCCATCCCGCGTCATCGTCCCGCGGGCAGGCCGCCGCATCACCAGACGTAACCGGTCGCAATACCGAAGCCGATGAGGTCAAAGTGAGGGTCCAACCCCAGCACCGATGCCGAACCGCAACAAAGGGGTCAGGCCTCTTTAAAACAAAGAGGCCTGACCCCTTTGCCGGCTTCAATCATGGGTAACGACGCCGAGCTCACGAGAGCTCGTTATCACGTCTGCCACAGGCCTGCGATCGACCTGACCGGTTGGCCCAAACGCGTGCGGGTTCGCACGCGCGGGGTTCATCACGAAGCGCCGAATGGCACGAGCCGACGAAGAACACAAGGGGAACGTTCTGACGCTTGTTCACGTCACCTCGGTATCTCGACCGTTATTCCACGGAATCGACTACCACCGCCCAAGATCCATCCAAGGCATGCCGCGAGGCCTGAAGAAATCGTTGTCCCAAGGGAAGGATCGGTCTCTTTCGTAGCTCAAGTCCAGCCCCTCACTATCACCCTCGCCCCCGCCGCCTAGAAAAGTGGAGTGGAAAAAGCGAGCCAAACCATAGAACCAACCTTGCCCACTGCTCTTCATCACTTCGGCGTTTTCTTTACGAGCGAATTCAAAGACGGAATCGCCGTTGGCGATCGACTTTGTCGCAATGATGTAGTGTTCCTTTGACATCGGAACCCCATCACTGGCCAACTTCCCGTTGATGCCACTCACGACGCCGACCGTTACACAACTTGCACCGCTCGGAGGATTCGCGAGAAAATTGCTAAAAGCCCCTCGAAAATCCCCGCCACTTTGCGCGTTGGAACTCCTAACATCACCCATCAAGGCGAGTGCTAAGAACGCGACCGATATGCCGAAGACTTGAACTGTAGAACGCATTGCAATCCGTGACCTTTGTTTCGATCGATGAAATCCATTCGAAACGATTGACGCGTTTCGACACGGCCCGAGAGTCTAGGGTTAAATGGCGAAGTCTAAACGGAATTATCGCCAAGATTGAACGGATTTAAGAAATACCGCTGACCGCCACGCCTTCTCTACGACGTTCAAGCCATACAGGAGATTGCGGTGTAACAAACGGCACATCCATTCGATCGTCGTCACCGCTCGTCTCGATTGGCCACCGAACACCTGGGGGCGCCGGGGCTGAGCCGGATAGGCGCCCCGCCCGCCAATCCCGAATCCCGGGTACGACCCCAAACGGGGCTCTTTCGTCAAGCACAGCCTAGACACCGCGTTTACGACGAGGCTCCCGCCGCAACACCGACGATTACACCGAAGCCACGGTCTGACCCCGGTGTCACCCTCTCTTCCGCGGTCGGCCGTTTCCATGCACGCCGTATGCAGCCCCTCGTTACCTACAGCACGAGCCGCATGACCCACCGCCATTAAGGACCCACGACACACCGTCAAATGTCCGCATCGGCTTGTCGCTGGTGATTCCGACGTACGAGGCCATCGTCTTTAACATGAAGCGTTGACCGCCCAGCGGCGTACCCTTCGTGTCGAGCTCGATCACGTCGAGCTCGAAGACCTGGGCGCCACTGGCCCGCCGCCCATCGGGTACGAATTGGACATTTACCGTTCCGAACGCTCCGAGCCTAAGCGGCGGCGTTTCAAGCTCCGCACCGGTACGCGTGATAAAAAGTCGACCGTCCTCCAAACGTTGAAATCCTTTTCCCTTCACTCCGTTCTTTACCCATTCCTGGAGCTCGTCGCCACGGAACTCAACAACGATATGTCCCCAGTCAAAAAGAGTGAGACCTCGCCGCTTCGGCGTCTGGAACGTCAAACGCGTAGGGCGTCGCTCACGGTCGAAACTTCCAACAATCACATCCGCGAATCGTGCCCCCTCCCCATCGGTGTCGACGACGGCGATGTTCTTCCAGACGATATTGTTATTGTTCCGAACGTTTGCATGAAGGTTGCCCGTCTCCGGTGAGGTCATGCCGAAAGGAGCGGTGGGCGATGTCTCGATCCGGGCGAGGAGACAAAAATGCGTCTTGCCCGCTCCAAAGCCGGCGTAGTCAGAGGGATCGGGTGGGACCCATGAGAACTGTGCGATTTCGGTATCACCACCGTTGACGGCCACGGCCTGGCTGCCGATCAACCCGCCCATTAACGCCGGGGCGGCAACACTGCCATCCCATGGCGCTGGCCACGAGAGTGAGCTCGATGCCTTGGCCCAGTAGAGTTTGAGTGTGCCGCTTTGTGCCGCAGCACCGGCACAGCCACGGTTGCGTACCCGGACGTAAACATAGTTCGTCTGTTCGCCGTTGGGGTTCTGATGGTCCTGATTCGTCAAACCGTCAGCGGCGTTGCGGACCCATATGTCGTCGCTAATCCACATTGGGTTGGTGCTGGCATCAGGTTCCGCCCCTGTATCGTCGGCGTTGTCCTGCATCCAGAGATCTGGAGTAGGCGGTCCACCCGCGACGGGTATCAAGCCGTCTGAAGCAAGAATGTTGGCCCGCGCGACCATCAACGCCGCATTCATACGGGCCGCCTGATCCTGGGTGAACATGAACATGCCCGCATCGTCGGTATAGTCCATGTAATTCATGTACATGTCGCCGTTCGGTCCGTTACCACAAGAGATTCGGATACCCGCAGGGTCGCCGTAGGTCTCATCGGCTTGGTTAGGCGTATCGGCACACTCGTCAGAACCGCTGCACTGATCGGCAAGCGCCGTGTCGTCACCCCAAATGTGGATGAGGTTAAGCCAGTGACCGAGCTCGTGGGTGGCAGTGCGGCCGAGATTGAACGGCGCCGTTGCTGTTCCGAGAGTGCCAAACGCTTCCGTATCCACCACGAGTCCATCCAGGGCCGCCGGGGCACCTGGGAATGTGGCAAACCCAAGCAACCCGTCGGTGAAATTCGCCACCCAGATATTCAGATACCTATCCGACGGCCAAGGATTCGCACCGCCCGATGCCGCCGACTTCACATCGTTTCGGGTAGCTCGGGTGAAGCCGGTCGTTGCGGTATTCGTTCGCGTGACGCCGGTGGTAACACCGCAGCTAGGATCGCGAACGGCCAGCGCAAACTCGATCCGCGCGTCAGCCGCTACCCCGGCAAAACTCGCAGGTACGCTCGCCGCATCCGCGTTGGTTCGGCGGAAGTCCGCATTCAACACGTCAAGCTGCGACTGAATTTGTGCGTCGCTGACGTTTTGGGCCGCATTGTTCCAGACAACGTGCACAACGACCGGAATTCGCACGACGCCCGTTCGCAGCCCTTCGGCCCCGTACCGCGCGATGAATTGACGAGTCTCCAGCTCGATCTCTCGACGCCTGCGACGATATTCAGGAAAGAAATAGGCGAGTCGGCGATGCTCGTCCATCGTCCCGCACGTCCGGCGACGCTTGCCATCATTCGGTTCGTTTGCTTTGCGCTTTGCCATCATGAGCCCCTTTCAATTGATGCGTGTGAATTTGGCCTAACTTGTGATTTGGCGGAGCGACCTGAACCCCGTAAGCTGCAACACCGCGGACTATCATCCAACGGAAAGATGGGGATTGGGCACTTAACCCGATACCACCCGCGGTCTCCTCTGCTGCAATCGCTTTTCCCGCGGTCCCGCAACTGACCCCTACGAAGCCTCCTAATGGTCTGCGGTTGCCACTGACGCCATGTCCCCGCGGTCCCCTTCGTCGCGTACTAGGCACTTTCCCCGGAACCCCGGTTCCCGGCCCCGCAGCGCATGCCTGACGACTCATGAATTCAGAGATGAACGGGTTTTAATTCCGTTTCACCAAACTGACCAAAAGGACCTGCGGTACTTGTGGCATTGTTCAGAAGTCAGGCCCAAC
The DNA here is from genome assembly GCA_040375695.1 of Planctomycetaceae bacterium. Lineage (GTDB taxonomy): Bacteria > Planctomycetota > Planctomycetia > Pirellulales > Pirellulaceae > UBA6163. Next base: position 2,520 of record JBEIRZ010000249.1, on the reverse strand, counting down.
GAGTATCGAGAAACGGACCAATATTCACTGGCGGAAGCCACCAGACAAAGACTGCGATGCATGAACGCGTTACGCCAGACATATTTCACTCCGGACAGCCGCAGCCGTCACTGATGTCGTGGCAAGAGCAGCGGATAGAAAACGCGATGCACTGACTGTAAGGACCGCAGCGATTTCACCGGACGGGATAAACATCGATGAGCAGGATGGCCAGGATTACGGAAAACAAACAAGTCTGATATTAACCCAGAGCAAGTGGTCCTCTTTTGCCCTAGCAATCATCCTGTTCATCATGTCCATCCATGTTCATTCACGAGCAGCATTGCTAAAAATGCCAACTGACGCTGACACAGAACTTTGACACCACTACCAGACGTCTCTCATGCCAAGTCCCCCGCGGTCTTCTGATCATGGTCGCTTCCGTGTGATTCTGTGTGCTTCCGTGGCCAACCGCCGCGTGCTAGCCTCGCCCCCCCCCTTCGTGCCATTCGTGACCTTCGCGGTGCACCCGACGCCCCAATCCGCGCGCCCCGACGGGGCACGAGCACTTTGGCAGACACCTCCGGCGATCTTCCCCTGGAAAAATCGAAGTCCCTAACGACTGCTGATCGCGGCCGAAGCGGTCCTTACCACGATCGACATCACCCGATACCATCAAGGATGAGCCACAAATCCTTTCAAGATTGTCTCAGATTTGTTCGCAACCAATGATTTCGTACGAATCGTCGATTCACTCCCTCCTATCACCCGGTCGCTGACAGCACTATGAAAGATATTGTGCTCCTCTGCCCAAAAGACAGCGTTGCGGTTGCGGTCCGCGACTTGAATCCCAACGACAACATCCACGTCCTGGGCAAAAGCGTTCGGGTGCTCGAGCCGATTCGCGCGGGACACAAAATCGCCGTTGCCGACGTCCCAGCACATCAGATGGTCATCAAGTATGGCAGCGCTATCGGCAGGGCGTTGTCGAACATCGTTCCCGGGCAACACGTCCATACCCACAACTTGCTTAACGATCACGAAATCGCCCATTCGGTCGACAAGACATTTCCGCCAGAACTCCCACCAAAGATCGAGCGCTATTTTGATGGGTATGTAAGGCCAGACGGTCGCGTCGGCACCAGAAATTACGTCCTCCTCGTTTCGACGGTGAATTGCAGCGCGACCGTCTGCCGGATGGTGGCCCAACGTTTTACCAAAGATCGTTTAAAGCAATGGCCCAACGTTGACGGCGTGTTCGCGATTACCCACAACAGCGGCTGCGCCATCGCTCTCGATTCATTAAAAAACGAAATGCTCGGGCGGGTCTTGATGGGGTACCGCAATCACCCCAATGTCGGCGCCTCGTTAATCATCGGTCTGGGATGCGAACAGACGAGCTGCTCCTACCTCACCGAAAAACACGGCTTGGTGCCAATCACCACGCCCAGCGACAGGCCGCTACTGAAAAGTGGCACCACCCCTGTCATGACGATGCAGCAAACGGGTGGGACAATGGCAACCATTGATAAGGCCGAAAAATGGGTCGAGGCACTTCTGGACCACGCGAATCAGGCCAAGCGATCCAAGGTCAGCGCCTCGCACCTAACCATCGGCCTCGAATGCGGAGGCTCCGACGGGTACTCCGGGATTACCGCTAACCCGGCAGTAGGCGTTGTCGCCGATCGCGTCGTCGCATGCGGCGGTAAAGCGGTTCTCTCGGAGACGACCGAGATCTATGGCGCTGAACACCTTCTTACCGCAAGAAGTCGCAACCCTGTCGTGGCCAATCGATTACTCGATCGGATCGAATGGTGGAAACGACATGTCGAAATGTACGGCATGACGATCGACAACAACCCGTCATCCGGTAACAAGGAAGGGGGGCTCACAACGATTACCGAAAAATCGCTCGGTGCCGTATCCAAAAGCGGCAGCACCCCCTTGGAGGCGGTTTACTCGTACGCCGAGCCGATCGATACCCCAGGCTTAGGGGTGATGGATACCCCCGGCTTCGATCCTGCAAGCGTCACCGGCAAAATCGCGGGTGGGGCGAACCTGATCCTGTTCACGACCGGGAGGGGAAGCTGCTTCGGGAGCAAACCCGCACCAACCATCAAAATTGCCAGTAATTCCGAGCTGTTTCGGAATATGCGCGACGACATGGATTTAAATGCCGGAACGATCGTTGAAGGCCAGGACTTGCAAAGCGTCGGGGATGAGTTCTTCGAATTCGCGCTTCAAGTTGCCAGCGGCATGCCGACCGCCAGTGAGAAACTCGGCATCGGCGACAACGAATTCGTCCCCTGGACCGTAGGGCCAACGCTTTAATCACCAAGCAAGACCGCCGCAGATCGCAGCCTCTCGCCGTCAAGGGTTAGCCACGGAAGGACACGGTAAATCACGGAAGGGAATGCTTGGGGATGGCGCGTGACTTGGCGCGCCGGGGTTTAACACGAAGGACAGAAGGTACGAAGGTTTTTTGGGGGATGGCGCGCGTCGGTGGGCCACGGAAGGACACGGTAGACCACGGAAGGGGAG
>JBEIRZ010000126.1:0-11959 GCA_040375695.1 Planctomycetaceae bacterium | reverse complement strand
GTCAGCCCCGAAGATGCCATTTGTGATCGGCGTGCTGGGAGTCGGCGGCGAGAGCGAAAATGAGGCATTTCGCAAAGCCATGGCTGCTCCCGCCGATATGCCCGAGTTCAAGGGCAATGTGGTTGCCGTGGAGACTGCTCCCTTCTGGGATCAGGATATTGCCGCCGCCGAACCCAAGAGGGGAGAGTATGACAATATCGTCGGCACGGCGCACGTCTTGAAAGCGGATGGGAAGATTAACAGCGAATGGAAATGGGAAAATTACTGGAAGCCGCTTGGTAAACCTTTGCCAGAGGAACAAGTCTGGCGTTTCGCTACGTTGGATGCCACCAGAAAAACGGACAAGCTGGAGACCTATGACGCTAGGCGATTCCGTGACATCGCTTTGCCAGCCGAAATGGAGAATTGGTATCAGCCCGACTTTGATGACCGCAAATGGACGGAAGGAAAAGCCCCCATCGGAAAGGGTGCCTGGGATCACAGCGGAATCAAATTAGACACATTCGGCTCACAGTGGGGAGAGGGCGAATTCCTGCTGATGCGCACCACTTTTGAAGTTGAAGAGCTCAACTTCGATTCGTATCGCATCGCGGTTTTGGCCAGACAAGGATTCCATGTTTATTTGAACGGAGAGAAGATACAGACCTACATCTGGTGGCAGGACCAGCCGCATTACCGTTCCATCGTCCTCGCGGAAGAGCAGGTCAAACATTTGAAGAAGGGGACGAACGTATTGGCGGTCTATGCCAATGACCAATATGACCTTGACGCCCCGCAACACTACGCCGCGCTCGATGTGCGGATTGAGGGTATCACCAAGGCAGAACGGGAGAAGCTCGAATTAGCTTTGGAGGAAATCCTTTCGCCCAAAGACAGAGAGGCCCTCAAAGGTGCTTCCAATGGTGGTTACCACTATTTTGGCAGTGCGAAGATCTTTGCCCAAATGGGTAAAGCATTTGCAGAGGCCTTGGTGCCTTTTCAGAAATAAGTGACGAGGTTTGAACCGTCATTTGTGAGAAGCCTCGTCATGAGCGAATCCCGAATCCCGGGAACGACCCCGACGCCCTTCGGGCAAGTGGTTAGAAATGAGAAAGTTGAAAGTAGAGCAATGAAGAGTAGTTAGGCTAACGCATTGCCATCGGGAAGTATCGCGGTCCCTTCATAAAGACTGGCACCCCTCGCCCCAAACTTGTTTGGGGAGAGGGGCTGGGGGTGAGGGGCAATCGCGCGCAAGCCGCCCGCTAGCAAATCCCGAATCCCGGGTACGACTCCGACGCCATTCGGGCGAACGGGTAGAAATGAGAAAGTTGAAAGTAGAGCAATGAAGAAGTGGTAGGCTGGCGGCTTGCCGCTGGAAAGGGTAGCGGGAACTTCAAACCAATCGTCGCCTTTTGGCCTCAGGGGCAGTTTTCATTTTCTATTATTTAAAAAACGATTGTTTGCTCCGCCCCGTGCGATGCTTTCCTTGCGTGCGAGGAGGGGCGTTCCCGGCGAATCGCCCCAGAGTTGCCGGGGCGCTTGAAAGTTCACGACCGCTTTGCGACTTTTTGCCTTTGCGGCTTTACAACCGCACGTTCAGCCGTAGGCCATAGACGAAGGAGTCGTCGGCGATGCCAGCGGCTTCGGGGCGGATGTACTGGACGTCAGGCGTGAGGTTCATCCATTTGGTGATTTGGAAGTTGTGAAACAGTTCGACCCCGGTGCCGTCGCGGGGGCCGAAAATCGCCTGGGGCAACGGCCCGAATTCGGTGCTCGCACCGGTGTAATACCACCCCAACCCGAAGGTGTCGCCCCGTTGCCTGCCGATGATCGGATTGAAGCCCCCGATACCAGCGCTCAGGAAATAGCGAATGGGTGTCGGGTTCCCATCGCTGATCGAGGCCCGCGAAAAGAGCCCATAGCCTCGATCGTTATTCTCCGAGAATTGGGCGAGGTATTGGTCAAAGCCGTAGTAAATCGTGTAGGAATCATCGAGTGTCGGGAAGCCGGGGACCACCGGTGTAGGGTATTCCCCCGGTGGCGGTTCATTGAACCTCAAATCGGTGAGGTCCGTGTGCTTCCACATCGCCCCCACGTGCTGGTGCCCTTTTTTGCCAAACAAGTTGGTCCTTGCCTTCGCCTCACCACCCACGATGACGCCGGTCGCGAACAGGTCGTCGAGTTGAAAGAAATCCTGGGTTCGGTTTCGCGGATCATAGATGTATGTGGTCACCGTGCCCCACTCGGGGAGCATCACCGCGCCCATCGTAAACGATGTGTAAGGTAAGCCGAGCAGGAAGGCGGGGTTGGCGACGAGGGCCTGATTCATGAACTGATCCGTCCCGTCGCCGCCGGCAAAGTCATCTTGGTCGAGCGAACCCAAAACGTCTTTCTTACCCGCAAAGACCACGAACTCTTTCGAGAGCGGCTGGGTCAACAGAAAATTCGTGATGTAGGGAACTCCAGGGTCATTCGGAACGGGGGGCAACGCCGCAGGAAACACGGCGGGTGGGAAGGCCCCCGTGTTGAGCGAAACGTTTCCGAATTCCCCGTACCAATGTTCCGCCCGAACCAACAGCGAACCGTACGGTAACCCACCGAACTTTTCCAAGTCGAAGAGCGCATCGTACTCGCCCCTTCCGGTGTATTTGAACGTGTTGCCAGGGCCAAGGATGGGGACGGGTGAAGCGATCACCCCGCCGTCCACGCCGAAGGCGAAATGGGTCGATCGCCCCGCGAACTTGATCCCGGAATCGGCCAGACGTTTGCGTCGCCCGCCCCAATCACCGGTCAGCGTCTCCCGCGTCCATAGATCGCACCGGTCGCTATGGTTGAAGGCATCGAACGAGTCACACCCTTCGGTAAGGTCAAGCATCGACTGGGCGTCGCAGGGGAGGTTCGGGTCATCACACCCGTCCATGTCCTGGCCCAGCGAGACGTTAAAGAAACTGCCCCAAAGCAAGGCGGCTAGAAGCTTTCGATGAGCTGAACGTAACATAATGCCTCCGTGACATTCGGCACATGGCTGTGCGGGAGCGATCCATCGCTCGAGATTTGAGGGAAGTGCGTCTTGAGTGAGGCCATTTCCCAGGCCTAACGCTCCAGTGGGCGTATCGTCAGGAATCTTTTGTCCGTTGTGATTATCTGACCCCCGTTGCACTGATCGACTATGATCTGGCCGTAAGATCGTTAGAGCCCGAATAGTCAAAGGCGCCTGTCGTAGCTCGCGTCGCGTTGAATGCGGGAAATACTCACCGATTCGGCCTAACCGAAGGGTGACGCGGACGCTTGGGGGACGCTTCGAGACGCATTGACACAGGCTCTCGGCATCGAGTAATTCCCGCGAGTTGCCATGTCGCCAATACCGCACAGGTGGCGAGCCGAACGAAAGCGAAAGCCCTCGCGTCGGGTGCTCTTATCGTGGCTAAGTAAGATTACTCATCGCCGGAGCGATTCACCGGCGGATTCCTGGAGAGCTGGGAAACTAGCAGACCATCACCCCAGCGCGGTGGTCCGTGATCGGGGTCGAAAATTGGAAGATCGAGGTCGTGAGATAGAAACGGATGGCATCAGAACACCTCGCTTCATCCATCCCCGCGAAGCAGCCCTATCGGTACCATCTCCGACGCATTCTCGTATGGCTCTGCATGGCGAGCTGTCTGCTCGCTAGCGTGCAGGCGAAAGCCCAAGAGTTCCTAGGCTACAACGGTCCCGATTCGCAGTCGGAATGCGACGCCGCCGAGGCGGCCGAGCTCTTCGAATACCAAGCGTTGCCGGGGGATGGCTTTGCGGAAAATACTCAAACCCCCGCGCTCGGTTATTCGGACGGGTTCGTCGTTGCTAGCCCTGATTTCGATTCGATCCCGCGCGAGAATTATCCGTTCTCGACGAGGCTCAACGGTTGGATGCAATTGCGGCATGCCGCGTTCGATTCCGACGGCCCGAACCGCAGCCGCAACACGCTCTCGTTAGAGCGGATTCGCATCGGCCTTGATGGGCACGCGTTTGTCCCCGAGTTGCGGTACACGATGGTCGTGGATGCGAACAGCGACCAAGCGGCCGACGTGAATTTTTTGGATGCCTTTCTGAGTTACGACATCGGCTCGCACGCGCTCGACATGCGGCCGAACTCATTGGGATTGAGGGCGGGTAAATGGAAGTCGCCGTTCAGCCGGTCGCGGGAAGAGTCGGCGCGTCGGTTCCAATTTACGGAACGTTCGGTCGCGAATCTTTTCTTTGACGTCGGGCGGTCGACGGGATTTTCGATTTATGGCGAAGACGAAATCGACCGCATGCCGGCGCGATTCGAAGTCGCGGTGATCAACGGGATTAATAGCGGTCGCGACGCGACGATCTCGGCTGACGATTTGGACAGGAACTTTGCCTTTTCGGGACGAACGAGTATCGATCCGTTAGGCCCTTTCACCGTTGGCGAATCGGACCTTGAGTGGAGCCCCAAGAGCATCCTGCGATTGGGCGCCGGTTTCGTGGGGACGCGTTTAGATCGCGAGGGTATGGTCGAGTTCGCTCGCCCGCGGGTAGTCGCTTCTGGGCGGAGCTTAGCCGAGCTGCTCCCCATGAGCGTCAACTCGTTCGATTACTTGATGTTTACCCTCGACGCCCATTGGAAGGTCAGAGGCTTTTCGCTGATCGCGGAGCACCATTGGCGGACGCTCTATAACTTCTCCAACGGCAGCGTCCCGACCCTCAACGATGCCGGGCTGTTGCTTCAAGCCGGTTACTTTTTGGTACCGAAGAAGTACGAGGCCGTGGTGCGCTGGTCGAACATCGTGGGCGATTCGGGAACCCTGGGAAGGTTTTCGGAGTCGACCAATGAGATTGGGACAGGATTCGCTCGTTACTTTCACGGTCACGATGTGAAGTTCACCGTTGACCTTTCATGGATCGACGGGGTCCCGATCAACAGCCCTCGCCTCAGCCTCCTTCCCGGGGATAAAGGACTGTTGCTTCGATCTCAATTGCAATTCGGGTTTTAGATCCCGAATCAGCGGATCGGCGTCGGTTCAGCCGATTCGGATCGCCCTGAGCTCGCTGGCCTTCTCATCAACGGGCACCAGGGGAAGTTCCCCTTGGTCGGCTGGTAATTTGCGGAGGTAGTCCATGATCGCTTGCCATTCCTTGACCTCTCGAACCGTACCGTTGGCGATAGTGGTCGCGACGCTTTCCTTGTCGGTGGTTCCGCCTGGTGGCAACAAATCGGGGGTGTCGCTGCGGGGGTCGACGAGCGCCTCGACTTGCGATTTGAGTGGCTGACCGTTCTTGTTCTTGGCGACCAACGGGAGCAGCCCCTTGGTGTATTTCGGGATCGCGACGATGATGGTCGCCAGATAGAGCGGGGTGGTGACGCTATAGAGCCGGGTATCGTTGCCGGTGATGTCGATCGGCTTGTAGCCGTGATCCAGGTCACCGATTTCCAGCGCGGTCACGGCATCGAACTTAGGACGCGAAAGGTCGTATCGGATCTTCAAGCCAGACGTACGAGGGAAGTATTCGCCGGGGTGCGCGGGGTTATCTACGAGCGTAAACTCAAAGATGTTTTTTAATTCCCGTCCGGTGAAGTAACCCGTCACCAGCGTGCTGCCGGCGGTGGTGTCCAGCACACCGGCACCCAGCGGCGCGATCGCGAAGACGTCATAAACCGTTTGCACCCCGGACTTCCCCTTGATGAAGGGGGCACGCATCATGCCGTTGGCCGTCAGTCCGATGTCCGCACCGGTCGCTTTACGGAACGCGTCCGTGCAGAGATTGGCCAGCAGGGTGCTCGCCGGGATATCCGTGAACGTGTTGGGGATGTCCTTAGGGACGATCGCTAAGGGCTGATCCAAGCTGTAGCCGCGCGGGGCGAATGCGACCTTGGTCACGACGGCCTTGAGCGCCTCGATCTCTTCGGTCACGCCACGATCTCCGGCAACCGTGTCGTTAACGGGATGCAGCTTGTAGGCATCGACGGTTAATTTGTCGCCTTCCAACGAGACCGTCAGTTCGCCGAGGTTCTCGCCATATTTGCCGGTCTGCACCACCGGGGTTCGGCCATTGACGATTACGGGCGAGTGGAGTTCCGTGTGGCTGTGGGCACCGATCACGATATCGATCCCGGGAACCGCTTTCGGCAATTGAACGTCTTCGCCATCGACATACCGACCATCCTTGTCCTTGGTCATTCCGCTGTGGCTTAGCGCGATGACGACATCGACCTTTTCGGTATCGCGCAGGATTTTGACGACCTCCTTCGCGGCCTCGATCGGATCGATAAACGTCGCCGGTTTCGCACCCCCTGTGTAAAACTGGGCCTCTTTCCCGAGCAGGCCGAGAATGCCGAAGCGGATGCCGCCGCGCTGGATCACCAAGTAGCGGCGGATCGTCTTTTCAACTGCGAGTCGCTTCAAGCCATCGAGTGCGGCCTCGCTGCCGTCGAAGGTCGTATTCGATGCGACGACAACCGGAACCCGTCCGGCTTTCGCGGCGACCGCGATCGCCTCCGCGGCGCCATCCGGCCCGAGGTCAAAGTCATGGTTACCAAAGGTCGTCGCGTCGCAACCCATGCGATGCAGGAGCTGCAGCTCGCCACCGGTTTCGCGGATGGCCGCGGCGAACGCCGTGCCCATGCTGTAATCGCCGGCGTCCAAGTACAACACGGGACCATGCTGCTCGCACGCCGACCTACGGTGGGCAATCAATGTCGCCAGCCGTGCGAAGCCGCCGCGGGTCGTGTCATCATTCAGGGTGTGTGGCGAGTAGTCCGCCGCCGGCGAAAGGCCGATCAGGTTCGAATGGAGATCGTTGGTATGCAGGATCGTGAACGTCTGCTTGCCGACCGCCATCGCGGCGGCCGGGGCGGCGAGGCAGGCAGACGCGGCGGCTGCCGAAGTGAAAACGAAATCACGGCGAGTGATCGAAGTCATGGATGCGTTCCTGGTACCAACTTGCAGACGGCTTTGGTCGATCGCGCATTACGGGCAGCGTTCAATGGAAACGCTCAAACTATCTTTGATCGATGCGCTGTCAACGCTTGCCTGGGCGATTTGTCAAAATCCGATCGCCATGATCCCCGTTCGGCCCATGCTTTTGAGTACTTCTACTTAAGCGTCGACCCGCATCCGCCGGCAGTGGAGCGTGGTTTTGCGGCGTTACTCACCAGATCGGGCTTTCGATTGACGCGGGGCTCGACGCCTTCGGCCTAGTACGATTTCAGCAATGACACGAGGGTCGGCGATGTCGCCGAAGGCTAAAGCGGCGTGCCAGCTCGCCGGTTCTAAAAAAAGAATCACGACAACCGCTGTTGCGCTCAATTCTGGTCGCCGTGAATGTCGATGCAGGCATTAGTTTCGTCATGACCGTTGCGACCGGAGCCGTCACCCTTTTCGGAAATGGCGGCACGGTTGCACAAATGCTGTCAATGATTTTGGGGTTGAGGGGCACGATGTCGCGAGCAAACCAGTGGTGGATGATTCCGGCCATCGCCTTGTTTTGGATGGTCCAACAGCAAACGGCGGTTGGCCAAACCTTCGGGATCGAGCTCCATAACAACGCGATGCCGGCTTCGGGCGGCATGGGTGGCGCCAGCGTCAGCCGGCCGCAGGACCTGCAGTCCGCGATCGCCGGTAATCCCGCGACCTTGAGGCAATTTCAGGGGACCCAGTTCTCCTTCGGCGGTGCCTGGGCTGATGTGGATTACTCGATCACGCAGGGGTCATCGTTGCCCGTGTTAGGGGTCAGTCCCTACAGCGCTAAATCATCGACGCCCGGCGGTTTGCTGGGCAACATCGGGCTGACGCGGGACCTCGAAGGTGCGGGTTTGCCAGCAACGATCGGTTTGGGTTTGATCACGGACGCCGGCGGCGGTGTGAACTTCCGCGCGGCTCCCCAGTCCAATGGGACTGCGGCGCAGTACGTTGCTATCGACATCGTCGGTGGCTTGGGCATTTCCGTGACGGAAGACCTGACCATTGGCGCGTCCGCTTCACTCGGCACTTCGTACTTGGACGGGCCGTTCACGGACTTTGCCGGCATGACGACGGCCTATGGTGCTCGGGGAACAGTGGGGGCGAACTTACAATTGACCCAATACACGTCCCTAGGGGCCTATTGGGAGACCGAGAAGGACTTGAATTTCAACGATGCGTTTCTGTTGCCGATCGTCGGTCGGGCGCGTGACGTGAGTTTCGAACATCCGTCGAACGTCGTCTTCGGCGTGGCGAACAATCGACTTTTCGATGGGCGATTGTTGTTGGCCACGGACGTCGTCTTCAAGGAATACAGCAACGCGGACACTTTAAGGGCGATTTACCGGGACCAGTGGTGCTTCCAATTCGGCACGCAGTACGCGTTGACCGAGAAAACGAATCTGCGACTGGGCTATGTCTACGCCCAGAACCCGCTGAAATCTGCTCGCCTCGAATCGATCGGTGGTGTCGTGCTTCCGGATGGCGTCCCCGCGATTCGCTATGTTCAGGGGCAATTTGCAGCGATCACCGAGAACCGCATCACGGGCGGCCTGGGAATGCGGGACCTTTTCCCGGGGATGGACTTGGATCTGTTCGCGGGGTACGGGTTCGATGCCGACGACCAGCTCGCGAATACGTCGGTGAGCCTGAGGGACAATTATTGGGTCGGCTTTGGTTCGACGTGGCGATTTGGCCCCCGCTGATTCGAGATCAGGCCCGCTCGTTACTTCGAGATCAGGCCCCCGCGTTAATTCGAGATCAGGCCCCCGCGTTAATTCGAGATCAGGCCTAGGCGTAACGCGCAGCGTATCAGTTCCGCGGTCGAGCTTGTCCCCAAGATATTCATGATGTGGGCCTTGTGATTCTCGGCCGTGCGAACGGAGATGTGAAGGATTACGGCGACCTCGCGGGCGGAATGCCCTTCGGCAAAGAGTTGCAACACTTCCCGTTGTCGCGGGGTGAGGGTCACGGTATCCATAACGTCCGCGCTGGAATTCTGGGAATAGATTTCCAATTGCTTGACCATTTGTGGGCTCAGATACGTTGCCCCGTCGAGGACGGTTTGCACGGCGGTCAGGAGCTCCAGGCTTGCCGAGTTTTTTAGCACGAAACCCGAAGCCCCGCTCCGTAAGGCACGTACCGCGTAGATCGCGTCATGATGCATGGTCAGTATGATGACCTTCGCATCCGGCACTTGCTTCACGATCTTTTCGCACGCGTCCAAGCCGTTGAGCATGGGCATCGTGATGTCGGCCAAGATCAGGTCAGGTCGAAGACGCTCAGCGGCTGCCACCAAGGCCCAGCCATCTTCGACGATTTCCGCGATGTCGTAGTCGGCCTGCAGCAGCTTTTCGAGCCCTTCGGCGACCAACCGATGGTCATCACCGATCAAGATCTGGGGGCGTCGCATAAAAACTCCTGGCGTCGTGACACCGCAACTATTGGTTTCTGACATGAGCAAACACCGAAGGCCCTAGGGGGTTTCGAATGACTCCGGCTCGTCGAGCGCTAAGGGGAGACGCACGTCGATGCAAGTCCCTGTTCCTGCGTCGGACGTGATCACGAGCGAACCGCCCACCAAATGGACCCGCTCTTGCATGGCCACCAATCCTATGCCGGGCTGTCCTCGATCTCGAGTCGCGGTCAACCCGACGCCGTTGTCCTTGGCCTGCAAGCGGATCGACTCGGCGTCGGCACTCAGCACGATTTCGCCTTCGGTAGCGCCGGAATGCTTGGCCATGTTCCTCAGGCTTTCCTGCGCGATTCGGTACAGGCAAAGCTGCAGTTCCTTCGGTAGTTCATCGGGCAGATTGCCGTACCGCATCGTCAAGCTGATGCCGCTTTGGGCTTTCACCGTGTTGCATTCATACCGAATCGCGTCCAGCAGACCCAATTCCTCCAAAATGGACGGGTGCAAGCGGCGAGAGAATTGATGCACATCTTTCGAGATCTTGATCAGGCTTTGTGACAGGTCAGCCATTTCGCTCCGGGAAGTTTGCTTCAGGGAATTATCTTTTTGTAATTCGCCACAAGCGATCGCCGCCGCGGCGAGCCGCTGGGTGATGTCATCGTGCATCTCGCGGGCCAACCGACGTCGCTCGTCTTCCTGTGCGGTGAGCAGTTTCCTCGCCAACTGCTGGGCGTTGCCGCGGCTGATCTGCAGTTCACGATCGGACTTCTCGCGAGCCATGACGTTCGCCAACAGGTCTGTGAGCAGCAACAATCGCTGCAGGACCAAGTCATCCGGTTCGAGACCCTTCCGCGACGATCCGAAGGATGCCACGCCGAGGTGCATCCCCTGGGCCTTGAGCGGGATCAGCCACCCGGGGCCGGTGCCTTGGCCGAGCGAAATGCCGGGATCCGATCCGCCAAGCCGATTCGCACCCTGATTCGACACGACCTCACCCGCGCACAATCGCTTCCAGACGGGCGCGATCGCCGGCAAATCGACACATGCCGCCGGAGCCGGCTGGTGTTTCGAAGCGTCGCACGCCGCGGATCGCAACAGCAACCGATCACCGGATGGTTCGTAGATGGCACCAAAATCCAGGCTGAACTGCTTGGTGACGTCCCGCAACGCGTGCCCGATGACGCCGGACAACTGATCGAGCGGTACGTTGATGAACCGTGATCGGGTCTCCGACAAAAACTTTTCGAAATCGAATTGGCCGGCGAGCTTTCGTTCCGCTTCGAGACGCTGTTTTCGGTTGAACCATAGCCCGCCGATGAGCAGCGTTTGCAGGGCCAGCGTGGCAAGCAGGGGCAACAGGTAGTACGAATACCTTTCCCAAGCGCTGACTTGAAGGACCACGACCTCTGCGTCGCTAGGAATCCGCTTCGGATCGATCTTCCAGCGTCGCAGTTGTTGCAAGTCGACAAGCTTTCGATTCATCCCTTCGCCCGCGACCCACGGTTCTGAGAGAGTGTCCCCGTTCAAAATTTGCGCGGCCAGGCTGCCGGCTTTTCTCCCTTGCGCCTCGACCGGCGCCATGACCCCTCCGACCACCCCCGAACCGATCAGGCTGTCGTACAAAGCGAACATCGGGACGGACGACGATTCGGCCAATTTCGTAGCGACGTCATGCGGGGTTGCGAATGAAAGGCCGTTGATGTCGCGATCGTGGGTCAGATAAAGCAACACGCTATCGGAAGGAAGCTTCTGCACCTGTTGGCACATCGTGTCGATAGGCATACCGACCCAGTAGTCGACCTCCCAGTAGTCGACATCCTCGCCCGCTCGAAACGGGAGCGTGGACTTGAGATCGTTCAGTACCGCCAGATTCTCTTGGCTGTTGCCGCAGACGACGATGACTCGCTTTAACGTGGGGATCAATTGCGTCGCTAAATCAAGCGTCTTCTGATAGTCCACCCGATAGGAGATGCCGGCGGACCGCGGGTACCCTTTCAATTTCGCTGAGAGTTTTTCGTGGACCGAACAGAAGACGATGTCGGCGTTCGGGAATAGCCGCTGGGGTTGGCTGGTGTAGGCGATCGCCGATGGGTCAAATACCGGGATGACCAGATCCGGCGGATTGGCGGCGTATTTGAGCCGGAGCAAGTCGAATAATTTGTCGATCGCTTCTTTGCCGCCCAACCGATCGGAATCGACATATTCGACGTCGATCGTGATCGGGTGCTTCGATTCGGCCTGCAGCGCCGCACGAATCCCCCTGTCCCATTGCTGCGAGATGGGCATGGCGACCCGGTGCGTGTAGAGGATCAAAACATGCTTCGTCGGCGCAAGAAGCGACTCCTGTTCGCCGCGGGCATACGTGAGAGGCCAGGCCAACAAAATCGCACAGAACAGCACGCGGAGGCAACGCATGAGCGGAGATCACGGGGCCAAGGAAGTGACGGGGCATCAATCCAAAACGGACGCCAACGGCAGGAGCCTCCCGTACCGAGCCCTAGCCTTGTCCCTTCTCGGAAGCCGATAGTTTTAGGAACAGGCACAGGGCGCAAATGACAGCCGATATGCCGATGCCGCCTTGTAGTACGGCGACGTAATCGACCGC
>JBEIRZ010000491.1:0-3019 GCA_040375695.1 Planctomycetaceae bacterium | reverse complement strand
GTCGCTCGGCGAGTTCCACCAGGATGTCGGGGCGTTCCATGATGACGCAGCCGCGGGTTTGGCCGGCCGTCATTTCGCGAAAATCTTTGAGGAATCCGGGCGAATTGAATTTTTCCGCCAGCGGCCGGTCGTCATGGATCGATTCGGTCGCCAGTTGGATCACCGGGCAGGGCTCGATATCCCCCCAGGGGCCGATGTGGTGGGTGAAGCCGGTCACGGCGGGGCAGAGGGCGTTGCCGGCGTCGTCATGGTAGGCATCGATCACGATGATCGGCTTGTTGACCCGGGTGTCGACGACGAATTGCCGAACCCGCCGCTGCTCTTCGCTCGACAGCGCCAGATCGGGGTTCGGTTCGGGCCCGACGGGGCGATAGATGTGGAACCAACAATACATCACCCCCATTTTGATCAGCGCGTCGACCCAGGCGTCGTTGACGAGGTCATCGATATTCGTCTTGCAGACGCTGGTGCAGACGCCGACCATCAGGCGGTGTTTGAGTGCGGTTTGCAGGCCTCGCATCGTTTGGCTCAGGACGTTCAGCCGGCCGCGGCGGGTGTCGCTGACGATTTCGGTCCCTTCGACCGAGATGAGCGGGGTGACGTTCCCCAGGCGTCTGAGTTCGGCCGCGACGTCATCGGTGATGAAGTGGCCGTTGGTGAAGACCTGGAAATAGACGTCCGGGTGAGCGGCGAAGATTTTCAGCAGGTCTTTGTGCATGAACGGCTCGCCCCCCAGGATCCCGAAGAAGCGATTCCCCATCGCCTTGGCTTCGGAGATCGTCCGGTTGGCGGCGTCGAGTTCGATGCGGTGCTGTTTGGCGGCGACGTCAACCCAGCAACCTTGGCAGCGGAGGTTGCAACTGTTGATCACCGACAGGTAGAGGAACGGCGGGAAGAATTCGCCTCGCTTCAATCGCCGTTTGTGTTTGTAGACGCTCGTTAAGCCTCCCAAACCGAGCGTCCAAGCGGCTTTCCAGAGGAGACGCTTGTCGGTTTCGCTGAGCAACCGACGGGCCATCCGGAGGTACATCGTCAACCTGGCATGAAGGGGGAAGGGTCGATTCGGACGTCAGTCGCTGAGCACATACGAAGGGACGGCTTGGGCGAACGTCACCTCGATAACCGTCACGGGACTATCCTCCACGATCCGGCCCCAAACCAACAGGGGTTCAGGGCTGGCGATCAGTTTGGGATCGAGCCCACGAACTTCGAGGGGCGATTCGCCTGACCAGCGAATGAACGTCCTCCCCGATTCTTGCGCCACCATCCCTGCGGCGACTACCCCCCCGTTAAGGCGGCGGGAACTGGTGACCCAGGTCGGGGCGATTTTGACGACCCGTGCCGTCATGCCGCTTTCGACCAGCTTACCGGAGATGCGGGCCATTGATGCGCGGTCTTCGGGGGCGGCGACGTCGGCGGCACCGGCGATCTGGACGTAGAGTTCGGCCCACCGCCGCTTGAGTTCTGCGATGCCATCCCGTTCCGACTTGTGCTCGTTCAAGCTCTTGATCGCGGCGACCATCCCTTTGGCGTAGTCCAGGAGTGTCAGGTCGGGGGTGGGGGGCGTGAAACTTGTCGAGCCTGAACTGGCCGGGCCAAGACTGGCTGGGTTGTTGCTCGCAGGCGACTCGGCGATCGGCCTTGCCGCCGCGACCGACGGTTCTGCCGCGGCGGGATTGGCCTCGGGGGCGGGGCTCGTTTCAGGAATGCGGGCCGTTTCAGGAATGCGGGCCGTTTCAGGGGCGACCGGGTCCACGATCGTCGGACGGTTCCGGGCGATCGGTTCGTCGGCAGGGGAGTCAGGTATGACCGGTGGGGCCGCATCGCCGGGTGGGAAGCGGTCGGTTCCTAAGGTCGGGTCGGGTCGGGCTTGCGCGGTCCTAGCGGCGGGGGCTTGGGTAGCCTCGGGTTGGGGCGTGATGGCGAGGGGCCCGGCGACGGCGCGCTTGGCCGCGGCGGCGTCGTAGTTGTCGTCGTAGAGGTTTGCCTCTTGGGGCATGTTGCGGGGAGGTGAGTCCGGTTCGACCGACGGCGTGGGGGTGATGGGCATGACGAGCCCGCCGGGCGTTTCCTGCGGGGTCGACTGGGGGGGATTGGCTGCGAGTTTGGGCGCGTCACCTGGGAGTGTCAGGTTGGGTGCAACAATGCTGGGGGGGGCTTGGAGCGAGCGGCCGTCTGGGTCATCGGCCGGCGGGCGATTAGTTTGCGGGTCGCGAACGCCTAAGGGGCCCGGTTCAGCGGGTCGGGCCGCCAACATATCGCTCCCTTGCGGAGAATTGCCGAGGAAAGGCCAAAAGCCGAGGTCGATCGGGAGTGGTTTACCGAGCATCGCGAGGATCGCGGCCGCCAGGGGGATGGCGAACAAACCTCCCGCGGCGACCTGGATGACCTGGCGCAGTCCCGATGAAACGGGGGGTGCGGTTCGGGGGGCCGTGCGAATCGGCCTGGTCACGCGAGGTTCGGCGGTTCGAGATTCACTCGTCCGATCGAGCGGGATCGGCTCGAGTTGCGTTGAGAATCGTTCGACGATCTCCGAAACGGCTTCTTTTTCTCGATCCGATTCGGGGATCGAAGTTGCCGGTTTGAAGGTCGCGGTTGGTGGCGTTTGCGATCCGGCCAGCGGCAGGACGACCGCGGGGGAGTCGGCCGCGACGGATCGGTCACCCGAAGCTGCGGCAACGACGCGGTGTTGTTCGAAGGGGGTTTCTTCGGGCGTTGCCCAGCGATCGGTGTGGTGCGAGGTGCTTTCGGCCAATGGCCGTTCGGTCTGTTTGGGGGTCGATGCCAGGATCGGCTGCGCCGGCGAAATGATCGGCTGCGCCGAAGAAACGGCCGGCTGCGCAGGCGAAACGGTTGCGCGTGCCGGGAAATCTGTCAGCGAAAAGGCGACCTGAAGGGGATTGCCGTCGGGTGCGAAGAGTTCGGCCAGGGGTGGGGAGCCGGCCCGCAGGGTGGCGATCGAATGACGGCTCTTGCACCATGGGCAGGCCGCGATGGTCCCTGCGGGGAGGGAAAAATC
>JBEIRZ010000396.1:0-4109 GCA_040375695.1 Planctomycetaceae bacterium | reverse complement strand
TCGGACTGGTTACTACACCCACCGTGTTGCCACGGTCAGCGCACCAGCCAAAGCCAAAGTGATTAGCTAAATCTTCTCTGTAGGACACTTTCATTCCCTATTCCAAACCGGTTTATCCATCCGTTTTCCAAGCCGTCCGGTGTCACCCGCAACCCCACCCACCTTAGCGGCACGGCGCAAGCCGTCCGGTAATTCACGCAGTACCAACCGCCAAAACCTATTTCGGGGTCGTACCCGGGATTCGGGATTCGAGATTAGGTGCCAACCATCATTGACTTACGAGCAACCCTCGATCCAATCGCGACTCGCGTTGGCAACAATCGCAATACATTGTTGAGACATTTGGCCTCAAACGTGTCGCGCGTGCCATGTGATCCATGATGCGGGCAAGAGTTTGAAACAATCGCTTTCGTCGGATCGCTTTTATTGCCCCGTAAAAACGGTTAGGACCCTTTAACCCAGAAAGAGTCGCTGACCCCTTCGTTTCAATTCGTGCGCTCACCATCCCGAGAGAGGGGTTCTCACGGGTCGTTCAGCAGTCGTAGTCCTGCTGCGTTTCGAGAGGGATTCGCAAGCGGGCGGCTAGGTTTCGCGCGGCTTCGAGGACCGCCGGGTGCTCCGCTTCGGGGGCCGAGATCAGTTGCATGCGGTGGGGGCGGCCTTCGGTCCCGTCTTGGCCAAGAAGCTGCGCGTCGAGCGTGACACCACCGGGCCCCTTCGCCGGCAACATGTGATCGTATCGCAGCGACACCAACCGCCGTGACGGGCAGATCCAACAGATGTCCGGGACGCAGCGGACAAATATTTGCTGCGAAGCGGCATCAAAACGGAGCGCCCAGGGGACCGCGTCACCTTCGAACCCGGGGGGCAATTGCCGCGGGACCGCATCGGTCAACCAACCCAAGCCGCTGCCAGACTTCCCCTGCCAGATGGCTTCGGCGGCGTCGTAAGCACGCAGCTCTTCGGGCGTGATCGGCTCGCGCCAGTGCGGCTGGATGGTGATCGAGCATTCGGTCGCCGAGCCGGGGACCAAGTCATGGCGTCGGTTCGGGCCTAAGCGTGTGTTCAATTCGGGAGGAAAGACGCACGTCTGGACGGTCGCCAACCCGAAGGCCCACGTCCATGCGCGGGTGTTGCTGGAAGAGCTATCGATCGGTTCGCCGAGGATCGGGATTAATTCCCGGGTCGCGATCTCGTGATTGACATCGACCCGCTCCGAATGACGGATAAAACCGGTCCAATAACCGGGGGGACGGCTTCGGGGAAAGGCCTCCGAATGCTGGGCCTCCCACGAAGTTGCCAGGAACGGGTCGAGCGGGCTTCGCGCGGCGACGCGGCAGACGTCGCAACCGTCCGACCAGTCCGAGGGTGATGAACCATACCGCGACACGAGCTCGCCCAGCGTCAGTCGGAAAGGGATGTCCCAGGCATCGAGCAGTTCCCACAACTTCGCGTCCGGCGGGCCCATCCACTTCGAAGTCGATCCCATTGTCGTTCCCCCGGTTCGTTGATCACTGCACCATGATAACGAACGTCAAGACTCGTTTTTGATCTCGACCGAATGCCGCGATGCGCACAACAAGAGAGGGCTCGAAGGTCGTCCGTCGCCAATCGCTCTGGCGGATCAGCGGCCGAACAGCCTTCGGAAAGGTTGATGAACGGTGACCGACAGGAGGAGGTCATGGGAGTCGAGCGAGGTCACCGCGTTGCCCAAATAGAAATAGGGGGGCGTATCGTCACCGTCAACCGACGAATAGAGCGCGACCTCGCTGTCGGTAAAAGCGACATAGCGGTAGCCGAAATCGCAACTGACGTTACGTGTCACGCGATAGGTCATTCCGCAACCGACTTGCCACGCGAACGAATTCACGTTGCCGCTGCCGATGGCCGGCAACGCGGGGTCATCCCCTTCGATCGCGTACCGATAGCCCCCACAGCCGAAGCCCGCCCCGCCATAGAGACCACAGCGAGACCCGATCGGGAGCTCCAACCACAGGTTCGTCATCACTGACCATGGCGAATCGAACGATGTCGTCATCGGCAGTATCGACTGGACCGTGGTATCGGCCAACGTCATGGTCGCCTCACCGTCAGATGACGACCGGGCCCGACCCTCGATCTCCAGTCGGCAAAGGGCTACCGGGTTTAACAACGCGAAGCCGATCGCCCCGCCGCAAGTCCCCAGCGAGTCGTCGCTCTTCCCGGAGATACTGACGATCTGGTCATCAAAGGCATTGAACGAGCCGTCGTTGTCGGCGTTTATCAGCGAAGCCCCGAGCGTTCCAGTGACATAAAATCGTCGGTCCCGTTCATCGATTTCACAATCCCCATGATCTGGAACCAAAGAAATCGAACGATCTTGGATCGAAGCGGCATTTTGGCCACCCTCGATGGATGACTCGACTGTTGATAAAGGCGCTTCGGGCAGGGTTACGTCGGGCGGGATAGCTGTGGGCAACATCACTTCGGGCGGGACCGCGTCAGGCATGATCGCCGCGTGGTCACGCTCTCTTCGGAAGAGTTCGACAGGAGCCTCGTCCGTAGCGAGCAGGCCCATGTCGAATGGTGACCGGCCCGACGAACCGGAGGGACGCAGCGTTTGTGCAACCGCTGATGTCTCAAGAGCAACCAACAGCGCCGAGCCCCCCAGCGCAATTACCAGATCGAGTAGTCGAATCCCTCCGAACGAAACGTCGCGGAGGACGCGGCCAAGCATCTTCATCACCGATCCCCCGCTCGTCTGTTTTTGGGCAAATCCCCGACCCCATTCCTTTCGAAAGGGGAGATCGATATGTAAATAAAATCACACTCTAGAAGTTCGGCATCCTTGTCGGCATAACTCCGCAATCAATTCCTATCCTGTGCGACCGACAATTCGGGTGCGACCGACAAGGGTGGCGGGATCGAATCGAGCGGAGCGATCGCTTCATTCCTATGGGGTGATCGGGTCGAAACGGTGACCCCCGAAGCCTGAGCCCTGCGGCCAGCTCAATCCGCCATTCGGGCGACATTCGCACTTTGGGGCTTGCGATGTTGTCTACCCAAGTGTCCTGAAAGGTGAGATTAGGCGTAAAGCGTTGCGATCCAAACCGGCCTAAGGGGGTGGGATGGATCACGTTCAGATCGCCCGATTTTGGCAAGCCAACCCGGGATACCCCAGACCGATTGCGTGATTTATCAGAAAGATCGGCGTCTTAGTTGGACATTTAAGCGGCGAAAGCTACACTGACCCTGATTTTCTTGCCATTTCCGTCGCATTTTTCAGACGGCCTTTCCTCAGGTGGGCTAATAAGGTCCTCAGGCGGGCTGATAAGGCTGGTCTTCTTAAATACGTTCTTGGGTCCCTATTGGGATACAGGAAAATTCGGACTTTGTGAGCATTCGACGGAACGCCCGAAATCGTCTTTCGAAGCGAGTCCGAACAGCCACTTCCTGTGCCCGATCTTCTCTGGCCCAGACGAACCAAGTAGGTCCCCTTGCCGTTTGCATTCTGTCGGGGGGATGGTTTGACGTTTTGATTGGGGAGCGGTTCAGGCGATGAGGACAAAGTTCAATGCGGCGTGGTCTCGGGCCATGCTCGCATGGCGGTCTTACCGTTTACGTGCGCTTCGCAAGGTGCTGAAGCGATTGGCGCGGGACCACGTGAGGGGTTTCGAATCGCTCGAGCCCCGTTTGGTGATGGCGGCGGAGCTTGGCTATGGGAGCCAAGCGGGGGACGAGCCGCTGACGCTGACCTATCACAACGCGTCCGCCGAGTACCGGTTGATCGACGCGAGCGGCAGGGTGATCGCTTCGGCCACGGCGGCTTCGGCCGCGGGGCGGTTGACGATCGTGGGGACCGATGCTGACGACGCGCTGCGACTGGACATCGAAACCCTCCCGGAAGTTTCGATCGATTTCGTGGGGTCGGGCAATGACTCGCTCGCGGTGACGGCCAACGCGGACTTTTCGTTCAGCGATACCGAGCTAATCGTCGGCACGCACACCGTCGGCATCGGCGGTTTCGAATTGGTCCTGCTGACAGGCGGCGTTGCCGACAACCGTTTCGAGCTCGCCGATCAGTCGATCGTGACGACGGTCCAGATCGATGGCCTCGGCGGTAGCGACAC
>JBEIRZ010000114.1:0-12710 GCA_040375695.1 Planctomycetaceae bacterium | reverse complement strand
TCGATCGCCTTGATGATATCGTCCAGCTCGTTGGGGACGGCGATGGCCCGGTTGGCGAAGCTCGCCTTGGAGACGCCGCGGCTGGCAAGGACCTTGTTGAAGACCTCCTGGTCGGTGGTGTGGTACGCGACGGTCGCGGTGGGGTCCTTGAGCTCGTGGCCGGTGAGGATGCAAACGACGCGATCGCTGGGGGCGATGACCCCTTCTTGTCGGAGCAGTTTCGCGCCGGCGACGCTGGCCGCGGAGGCGGGCTCGCAACCGAAACCGCCCGCGCCGACCTTCGCCTTGGCATCGAGGATCGCCTGGTCATCGACCTGACGGACGACGCCGTCCATGAAATCGAGCGCCCGCAGGCATTTCTTAAGGTTGACGGGACGGTTGATTTCGATGGCGCTGGCGATGGTGTCGGCCTTGAGCTTTTCGCGATCCATCTTGTCGTTGTATTCACGGATCGGATCGAGATCGATGTGGCCGCCGTTCCAGCGAAGGCCGCGACGCTCGTAGAGTTCATAAGCGGTGTCGGCCCCCGCGGCGTTGATGACCGCCAATCGCGGGACGCGATCGATCAGCCCCAAGTGTTTCATCTCGATGAACGCCTTGCCGAAGGCGCTGCTGTTGCCGAGGTTGCCGCCGGGGACGACGATCCAGTCGGGGGGCTGCCAACGGAGCGCCTCCAGGACGCGGTACATGACCGTCTTTTGCCCTTCCAAGCGGAACGGGTTGACGCTGTTGACGAGGTAAATCCCCAGCCGCTTGGCGACCTGTTGCACGCGAAACATGGCGTCGTCGAAGTCACCCGCGATCTGGACCGTCAAGGCGCCGTAATCGAGGGCCTGAGAAAGCTTGCCGTAGGAGATCTTGCCGCTGCCGATGAAGATCACCGCTTTCATCAGTCGGGTGGCGCTGCAGTACAGCGCCAGCGACGCGCTGGTGTTCCCTGTGCTCGCGCAAGCGGCACGTTTGGCATTCATCATCCGGGCGTGGGTGAAGGCGGCGCACATCCCGTTGTCTTTGAAGCTGCCGGAAGGGTTCATCCCTTCGTATTGGAGGTACAGCCCCCCGGAGTTCATCCCGACGTAATCGCCGACGGCATCGGTTTGTTGAAGGAGCGTTTGACCTTCGCCGACGGTGACGACCATGTCCTGGGGGGCGAAGGGCAATAATTCGTGAAACCGCCAAACGCCGCTGAAGCGGATCGGGTTGGTCCGCTGCGACCACATCGCCTCAAAGTCGCTCATCCGCTGAGGGAGCGGGAGGTGGTCCCAGTCGTAATCGATATCGAGCAATTCGCCGCAGCGGTCGCAGGAGGTCCGGATGCTGTGCGTTTCGTAAGTCGCCTTGCATTCCGGGTTGATGCACCGCTGGAAAGCGAGGTCGGTACGGTGGGGAGTTTGGTTTCTGGACTGGAGCAGCATGATGTCGGTAATGGCTGGATGTCGCCGGCGCCGCGTCGCGGGCCTGCGGTTTAAGATCGGCCGGCCAGGGGTCCTTCCCGAACTGGAAGTTTCTCCCACCTGACATCATTTTAGCGGATAAATCGGCGAGGGCGCAGCCGTTAAAGGTGAGGTTTTGGGCAAATCGCCCGGATCGTGCCGGTTGGGTTGGCTCGTCCACTTGTAACGGAGGGGCCCCGATCGCGCCTTTGGCAGGGCGGGCCGTTCGGTGGGGAGGGCATTTGGCGGGGTGGCGTCACTTTTTTTCCGTGCGATTTCGGGTCGGCTGGGCATCGCCCGGAAAAAGAATTATCGTGCAGCGGCGTCGGACCAGCCCCTTCTCGGATCCGGCCGCTGGTCGAATCGAGAGGGAGCCCCGCCGGCGTCTGGGAACGAAGTGAGCGAAACCAGCCGAATTCCGCCCCAAACAATCCCACCCGGGATACCGCTCAGTCGGTACGCCGTTTTCGCCCTGCTGGCGATCGGGGGCGGGGCCTTGGACCTCTGGACGAAGGAAGCGATCTTCGCTTGGAGGGGGCTCCCTGGGGAACGTGACCCGTGGTGGCTGATCGACGGTTATGTCGGGATCGAAACCGCCGTGAACATCGGGGCCGTCTTCGGGATCGGGGCGGGGGCAGGGCTCTTCTTTGCCGCGTTTTCCGTGATCGCCGCCGTGGCGATCCTGTTTTGGCTGTTTTACATCGGGGCCGCCCGCGATTGGTGGTTCACCATCGCCCTGGGGTGTGTGACCGGTGGGATCATCGGGAACCTTTACGACCGGTTGGGGCTGTGGTGGCAAAGCGGTTACCCCGAGCCGTGGCAGAGCGGCGTTCGCGACTGGATCCTGTGGCAAGCGAGCGACACGCTGAAGTGGCCGAATTTCAACATCGCCGACAGCCTGCTGGTGTGCGGCGCGGGGATGTTGATGTGGCATTCGTTTTTTATCGCACCCGATTCGCCGGTGACCCGACAAGAAGCGACAGAGGGTAGCGGGGAACCCGTTGCCGGTGGCGTGAAGTCAGAGACCCGAACGAAGACCCAGCGAGGGGAAAAGTGATGAGCGATCCGACCGAGAACCCCGAGACTGCGACCTCTGAGATGGGGAACCCCGAGAGCTGGACAGCCGTCGGCGAAGCGTACCACCACGGACGGTTGGCGGCGCTGCACCGGTATGTGGTCGGGGCGGGCATCTCGACACTCCGCTATTTCCGCAGCGAAGAGCTGGTGGTCGAGTCGAAGGCGGACGAGTCCCCCGTCACGATCGCCGACCGTGAGGCGGAAAAGTGGGTCCGCGGTCAGATCGCTAGCGACTTCCCCGACGATTCGGTCGCCGGTGAAGAGTTTTCGGACGAGGTCGGTTCGAGCCGTTATCGCTGGATCATCGACCCGATCGATGGGACGAAATCGTTCGTCTGTGGCGTCCCGCTGTACTCGACCTTGCTCGCCCTGGAGCTCGACGGCCAGCCGATCGCGGGGGCGATCTTCATCCCCGGGCTGTACGAGCTGGTCCTCGCGGCGACGGGGAAAGGGGCCTGGTACCGGCGGCAGGCGGGCGCCCCGTGGCAACCTGCCCGCGTTTCGCAAAAGTCGTCGCTCAAGGAGGCGGTGATCCTTTGCAGCCAGACCGACCTGTTCGAACGCCGCGGCGCTGGCGACGCTTTCACCGAATTGCAAAAACGTTGCTGGGTTTCGCGGACCTGGGGCGACGGTTACGGCTACCTGTTGGTCGCGACGGGCCGCGCGGAGCTGATGATCGACGCCGTTTGCAACCCATGGGACGTCGCCGCGATGCTGCCGATCCTCGCCGAAGCGGGGGGCAAATTCACCGATTGGCAAGCGCGAGCAACCTGCCGCTCGGGCGAAGGGATCGGGAGCAACGGTTTGGTCCATGAGGCGGCGCTCGAAATCCTCGGGATCGGTGAATCGTGAATTGGCTGATCTTGGTTTTGGCGGGGCTCTTCGAAGTCGCCTTCGCCAGTTGTTTGGCTAAGGCGAAAGGGGCCGAAGGGGGCCAATTCGCCTTTTGGTTCGCTGGTTTCCTAGCCACGCTCACGATCAGCATGCTGCTGCTGTACCGCGCGGCGCAGACGCTGCCGATCGGCACGGCCTACGCGGTCTGGACCGGGATCGGGGCGGCGGGAACGGCGGCCGTGGGGATCCTTTTCTTTCGCGAACCGACCGACTTCTGGCGGCTCTTTTTCTTGGGGACGCTGATCGCTTCGGTGATCGGGTTGAAACTGGTCAGCGAATGAACCGCGTCCCTTGCGTGAACTGGCCCCCCGCGTGAACTGGCCCCCCGCGTGAACTGGCCCTTGCGTGAAGAAGTGCCCTGCGTGGCGATCGGTCATTGCCAGCGGAAAAATTTGCCTGGCACACCGACGGTGGCTATAACGGCCTGCTGGGCCACCCTCGGCATGTTGCCACGGGGTTGGGCGCGGTCGCGATTCCGATCGGGCGTAGCGAGGGGCGGGGATGTTGAATTTTTGGGACAACACGCTGTCGGGCGGCAGGTCGTTCTCGCGTCGCCAGTGGCTGCAGATGGGGGGCATCGGTTTGGGGGGGATGTCGCTCCCAAGGCTGCTGCGGGCCCGCGACGAGGCGGGCCAGCGCGGCGTCGCGCCGCGGGCCAAGTCGGTCATCGTCCTCTTCATGTCGGGCGGCTTGCCCCAACACGAAACGTTCGACCCGAAACCGGAAGCCCCCGAAGAGATCCGCGGCGGGTTCGGCGTCATCCCGACCCGTACCCCGGGGTTGATGATCGGCGAATTGATGCCCAAGACGGCCCAATTGACCGATCGGATGGCGATCATCCGCAGCATGGTCACGGGGGACAACGCCCACTCGACCAGCGGCTATCAGATGTTGACCGGGCTCCCCCACACGCCGCTCAATCGTGAGAACGCCAAACCGGGTCGGCCGAATGACGCCCCGTCGCTGGGGGGCATCGTCTCGGCGCTCTGTCCTCCCAAAGGTGGCATCCCCGCCGCGATCTCGCTCCCCAAGCGGATGGCGAACAACAACGGCCAGGACCCGTGGCCCGGGACGGACGCCGGTTACCTGGGACGCAAATACGACCCGTGGCTCCTCGAATGCGACCCCAACGACGCGGGCTTTCGCGTCCCGGGGAGCTCGCTGCCGGAGGGCTTTTCGCCGGAACGTTTCGATGGCCGCAAGACGCTGCTGGGTCGGTTCAACCGCCAAGCCGACGCGATCCAAGATCAGCTAGCCACCGGTTCGTTCCATCGGTACCAACAGCAAGCGCTCGACCTGATTTCCGGCGGGGCCGCCCGCAAGGCGTTCGACCTGAGCCAAGAACCGGATGAGATCCGCGATCGGTATGGCCGACATCGCTTCGGCCAAAGCGTCTTGCTCGCAAGGCGCCTCGTCGAAGCCGACGTCTCTTTGGTCCAGGTGCAGTTCCACCCGATCGATAAAGATAAGCCCAACGGCGGCGGGTGGGACACTCACGAGAAACACAACGACAGCATCCGCGGGTGGCTGATCCCCGTCCTCGATCAGGTCTATTCGAACCTGCTGCTCGATCTCGAATCGCGCGGGTTGCTCGATGAGACGCTCGTTTGCTTGGTGACCGAATTCGGGCACACCCCCAAGTTCAACGCGAATGCGGGGCGGGATCATTGGGGAAGCGTCTTTTCGATCGCCCTGGCCGGTGGTGGGATCCGTGGCGGCATCGTCCATGGGCGGTCGGACAAACACGCGGCCCAGCCGCTCGAAGGGCCCGTCCGCCCTTGTGATTATCTGGCCACCGTCTTCGACCGGCTCGGTTTTGCCCCCGACACGATCCTGCATGATTTCGAGGGGCGTCCGTTCCCGATCAGCCGCGGCGAAGTCATGGAAAGCTGGCTCGCCTGAACCCCTCGGATCGGCCACGACGGAGCGGGCCGATCTGGCCGACGCGGCCCGTTGCCCGTCTGGCCGACGCGGCGGGCCGAGCTGGCCGACGCGATCGGTTCGGCGTGATGACCCGCTACCGTAATTCGCCGGCGGGGTCTAAACTGCAGGGGCGTCTGGTCCCGTTTTTCGCCGCATTTCACGCGTCTATCCGCCATGTTCGAATCGCTTTCCGAGGGTTTGCAGTCCGCCTTCAAGAGCCTTCGCGGCAAAGGGAAATTGACCGAAGCGAACATGCGGGAAGGGCTGGCGACCGTCGAGCGGGCGATGCTCGAAGCGGACGTCAGCTATTCGGTGCTGCAAGCCTTCATGGCGCATGTCACCGAACAGGCGCTTGGGCAACGCGTCTTGCTGAGCCTTCGCCCCGACCAGGAATTGGTCCGGATCGTTAACGACGAGCTCGTTTCGCTCCTGGGCCCCGTCGACAATTCGTTGCACCTCAAAGAGCAGGGATGCACGATCCTGATGCTCTGCGGATTGCAAGGTAGCGGCAAGACGACGACCTGTGGCAAGCTCGCGCAATTGCTGTTGGAACAGAAGATCAAGCCGATGCTCGTCGCGGCCGACTTGCAACGCCCCGCCGCGATCGAACAGCTCAAGGTGATCGGCAAGACGCTGGGGGTGGAGGTTCACGCCGACCTGAACCAAAAGGACCCGGTCGCCGTTTGCCAAGAGGGTGTCAAAAAGGCCCAGGCCGCCGGGGCCAAAGTCGTGATCCTCGACACCGCCGGCCGGCTCGCGATCGACGAAGCGCTGATGCAAGAGCTGCAGCGGATCGACAAACGGGTCTCGCCCGATCAGGTCTACCTCGTCGTCGACGGCATGACCGGCCAGGACGCCGTCAACAGCGCCGGTGCGTTCAACGCCGCGCTGGAACTCGACGGCGTGATCATGACCAAGCTCGATGGTGACGCCCGCGGCGGCGCGCTGCTGTCGGTGAAACACGTCACCGGCGTCCCGATCAAATTCATCGGCACCGGCGAAAAGTTTGATGCCCTCGAACCCTTCCGCCCCGAAGGGATGGCGAGCCGCATCCTGCAAATGGGCGACATCGTCCAAGCCGCACGCGAAGCACATCGCATCGTCGATGAACGCGAACGGCTCGAGATGGAACAGAAGATGGCCTCGGGCGACATGACGCTCGATGACTTCAAGAACATGCTCGAAAAGGTCGCCAAGCCGGGGCTCATGGGGAAGATGATGAGCCTCCTCCCCGGGATGGGCCAAATGCGGTCGCTGCTCGAAAGCGACGAAGCCTCGGGGGGGATCCGCCAAACGATCGGCGCGATCAACAGCATGACCGCGCAAGAACGTCGTAACCCCAAGATCATCGATGCCGCCCGCCGCACCCGCATCGCCAAAGGGGCAGGGGTCCAATCCCCCGTGATCACCCAGCTCGTCAAGCAGTTCGAAATGATGAAACCGCTGATGCAAGGGATGGCCAGCGGCGGGATGGCCGATCGTGCGAAGATGCTCCAGCAGCTCCAGACCGGGGCGATGATGGGCGACCTCGGCATGGGCGGATTGGGGGCGCTGCGTACCAAAAAGTCGACCGGCAAACGGCTCAACAACGACGAGCGGAACAAACTCCGCAAGCAGCGCGAGAAGGAACTCCGCCAAGCCAAACGCAAAGGACGCTGAGCGGCCAAACGCGAAGGTCGCTAAGCGGCCAAACGCGAAGGGTCGCTGAGCGGCCAAACGTAAATGTCGCTGAGGGCTCGCCCCGAAAACTCACGCCAGCGACCCACTGGGCCTGATCGTGTCCCACTTGAGCGACACGTTTGTGCCACCCATACGGTCAGCCGATCCGATCCGGCTGACCGTTTTTTCTCGCGGCATCCCCCCCGAAATGATCGTACATTCGGGTTGAGGAGCGGTTATAATTCCGGCGATGCGTCGGTTCCCGTCGCCGGCCATCCCCCGCCTCAAACCGCTACTTCGAGCG
The DNA here is from genome assembly GCA_040375695.1 of Planctomycetaceae bacterium. Classification (GTDB taxonomy): domain Bacteria; phylum Planctomycetota; class Planctomycetia; order Pirellulales; family Pirellulaceae; genus UBA6163. The sequence continues at coordinate 5,420 of JBEIRZ010000114.1, read as the reverse complement.
ATCCCGCGACGATTCACGCGCGTCGATCGACGCCACATGAGACGGGCATTTTCACGCCGACGGGGTGTCACCGGCTTGGCCTCGCGATGTCCTCTCAGATTTTTTACCGTTGGGCATGCCCCGTCCTGTTGGTCATGGTGGCGGCCTTTCCCCAAGCGGTTCGCTGCGGCGTCGCGAAGGGCGAATCGCCCGGCATCGATTACGCCCGTGACATCAAGCCGCTCCTTAAGGAACGCTGCTACGCTTGCCACGGGGCGCTCGATCAAGAAGCCGGCTTGCGGGTCGATACCGCGGCGTTGATCCGCCAAGGGGGCGACTCGGGTTCGGCGATCACAGCGGGCGACCCGGCCAAAAGCTTGTTGATCGCCCGCATCACCGACCCCGACGATGCGACCCGCATGCCCCCCGAGGGGGAACGCTTGACCGAAGCGCAGGTCGAAAAGCTCAAGGCATGGATCACCCAAGGGGCGATCGCGCCGACCGACGAACAGGCCGAAACCGACCCGGCGGAACATTGGGCCTTCCGCCCGATCGCGCGACCGCCGGTCCCGAAACTCGAAGGGAACGCTTGGGTCCGAAACCCGATCGACGCCTTCGTCGCCGCCCGCCATCAAGAGCTTGGCCTCGAACCCCAAACCGAAGCCTCGCGATCGACGCTGATCCGTCGGCTCTATCTCGACCTGATCGGCTTACCCCCGACCGCCAAAGAGCTCGCAGAGATCGGCAAACCGGACGACCCCGGCTGGTACGAACGCTTGGTACGAACGTTGCTCGATGACCCACGCCACGGCCAGCGCTGGGCCAGGCATTGGATGGACGTTTGGCGATACAGCGATTGGTGGGGATTGGGCAGCCAACTCCGCAACAGCCAATACCACATGTGGCATTGGCGGGACTGGATCGTCGAATCGCTGAACGACGACGTCCCCTATGACGAGATGGTCCGATTGATGCTGGCCGCTGACGAGTTGGCCCCGGATGACCCGAAACGGTTGCGGGCCACCGGCTTTTTGGCCCGCAATTACTTCCTCTTCAATCGTCATCAATGGATGGACGAGACCGTCGAACACGTTTCGAAAGGGCTCCTCGGGCTGACGATGAATTGCTCGAAATGCCACGACCACAAATACGACCCGTTCCGCCAAACCGATTACTTTCGGATGCGGGCCTTCTTCGAGCCCTATCACGTGCGGCTCGACGTCGTCCCCGGAGAAATCGACCTCGATCGCAACGGGATCCCGCGCGTCTTCGACGCCTTCCCGGATGACCCGACCTACCTGTTCATCCGCGGGGAAGAGAACCGCCCCGATAAAGAACGGACGATCACACCGGGGCTCCCGGAAATCTTGTCCAAAGCCCCGCTCCCGATCGATCCTGTAAAGCTTCCCGCTGATGCGTGGGACCCTCAGCGTCGGCCTTGGGTCTTTCCCGCCTACCTCGATGCGAAGCGCAAGGAAGTCGCCGGCGCCGAGAAAAATGTCGCGGCCGCGCGCGACAAGGTCACCGCCGCCGATCACGTTTTGGCCGAATGGCTCGCCAAGCCGAAACCGCAACCGCCCGATCCGAACACCGTGGCCCAACACCCCGACGCGATGACCGAATCGTTCGCGACGCTCGACCCACAGCGCTGGAAAACCTTCGGCGGCCAGTGGTCTCACGAAGCGGGGACGTTGCAACAAAAACAGGATGGGCCCAACCGTGCGGCATTGGTTTATCAAGGCAAACCGACTCGCGATCTCGACGTGAGCCTCCGCTTCACGATCCATGGCGGCAGCCAATGGCGGAGCGTCGGGATCTCGCTCGACGCGACCCGCCCCGATCCCGCCGGCCCACCGGTCGCCAGCGACGACGAACTCTTCATCTACGCCAGCGCCTACGCGGGCGGACCCAAGGTCCATGCCGCCTACCGACACGCCGGACGGGACATCTACCCACCCGAAAGCTTCCGCCCGATGCCGATCGAAGTCGATAAGCCTTACACCCTATCGGTCCAGATCCGCGACACCCTGGTCAACGTCTCGCTCGATGGCAACCCGTTGATCGCTTGGCGTTCGCCACGACCGCGACAAGACGGGGCGATCGCTTTCACGACCTTCGACGCGCTGGCGACCTTTCACGAGATCAAGATCTCGCCGCTCGACCCCCAACACCCGATGCGCGAAGCGACCGGCACCCCCAACAACGCGGCACCCACTTCGGTCGAAGAAGCTAAGCGTGGGGCGGACGTCGCGCGAGCCGAAGCCGAACTCGCCGAAGCCTCCCTTGCGACGCTTGCCGCCGAACTCGACAGCCTCACCAGTCGCTCCGTCGCCTTAAGGGCAAAATGGGATTGGGAACGGACCGCCCCCGCAGGCGCCAAGCTCCCCGAAGATGTGCTCACCGCGCTGGCCGCCGCACACCGTGCCGAACAGCGGTTGGCGATCGCCCGCGGGAAACAGAAACGGGCCGAAGCGCACGTCCGATGGGTCAGCGCGGCCGATGACAAACGCGCCGCGATCGAAAAAGAGCTCGCCGATCACGACGCGGCGATCGCGACCGCAAGGTCGGCATGGGATCGCCCGGTTGACCCAGAGGCGGCGCTCCCCGCAGTCGTCGGCGCGAGATGGACGCCGACCCGGTTCCGCTCTTCCGGTGCCGATGACCCGGCGCCGACATTCCCCGAAACCAGCACCGGCCGACGAACCGCCTTGGCCCGCTGGATCACCGACCCCCGCAACCCGCTGACCGCACGCGTCGCGGTGAACCACATCTGGATGCGCCACCTCGGCGAACCGCTCGTCCCCACCGTCTTCGATTTCGGACGCCAGGGGACACCCCCGGCCAACCAAGCGCTGCTCGATTGGCTCGCCAGCGAATTGATCGATAGCGGTTGGAGCATGAAACACATCCACCAGTTGATCGTCCTTTCGTCGACCTATCGGTTGGGATCTTCGCTCGAAGGCCGCGAGAAAAACGTCGAGATCGATCGGGATAACCGCTACCTGTGGCGACGCTCGCCGATCCGGTTGGAATCGCAAGTCGTTCGCGATTCCGTCTTGGCGCTGGCCGGAACGCTCGACACCACCTTCGGCGGCCCCTCAGTCCCCTCCGCGGCCCAAGCCGATTCGAAACGACGCAGCCTCTATTTCTTTCATTCGAACAACGAACGCGACCTCTTCTTGACCACCTTCGACGAGGCCGCGGTGACCGAGTGTTATCGCCGCGACCAGAGCGTCGTCCCCCAGCAGGCGCTCGCGCTGATCAACAGCCGGCTCGTTTTGGAAGCGGCCGAACCGATCGCGCAAAAAGTCGCGCAGGCCGCGGCAGAGGGCTCGGGCGCGACAGGCTCGGGCGCGACAGGCCCGGGCGCGACAGGCTCGGGCGCGACAGGCTCGGGGACGCCCGACCCGACGGACGAAGCGTTCGCCCGCGCCGCATTCGATTTGCTCCTCGGGTCATCCGCCGAAGCGACCGAAGTTGCGGCCTGCGTCGAATCGCTCACGGCGTGGCGAGCGATCGAAGGGGTCACGCCGGACCAAGCCCGAGCCAACCTGATTTGGGCCCTGCTGAACCACAACGATTTCGTCACACTCCATTAACCAAGATTCCTCATCACACCGACCTTCCCCACCGACCGGCATTAGACACGATGGAACCGAACCTGCGACCCTTGATGGCACCGCGACGCTCGATCCTCCAAGGCGGCTTGGCCGGCATCGCGTTGGCCGCGATGCTGCGACGCGACACCTTGGCCGAACAGCACGCTTGGGCACCACCCGACGGCAAGCCGCATTTCGCCCCGAAGGCCAAGAGCGTCATCTGGCTTTTCATGAACGGCGGCCTCAGCCACATGGAGAGCTTTGACCCCAAACCGATGCTGACCAAGTACGCCGGGAAGACGATCGCGGAGACCCCCTTCGCCGAAGCCCAAGACCCGAAGAAGCTCGCCATCGAAAGGCTCGTCGTCCCCGATGGCAACGGTAACCAGCGGAACACGCTCTACCCGCTGCAGGTCGGTTTCCAGAAACATGGCCAAAGCGGGATCGAGATCAGCGATTGGTTCCCCGCGACGGCCCGCAACGTCGACAAGCTGGCGATCGTCCGTTCGATGTGGACGACCGACAGCAACCACGGCGCGCAGTCCCAATTCCACTCCGGCCGCCATCGTAACGACGGCGAATTCCCGAACCTGGGCGCGTGGGTGCACTATGGCTTGGGTTCGCTGAATGACAACCTGCCGCAATTCATCTCGATGGGGAACCGCGAGTATTGGAACCGCCAAGACGGGCACTACCTCGGCCCGGCCCACGACGCCGTGCCGCTGCGTGTCGACCCGAACAACCCGCTCGATTTCGGCTCGCCCCAACGCCCGATCTCGCCCCAGGCCCGCGGCGTCGGGGTCGATTTGATTTCGCGGCTCAACGCGATCCGCGCCGCCCAGCACCCGGCCGACGCGGAACTGAATGCCCGCATCGCGTCGTATGAACTCGCCTTCCGGATGCAAAAGTCGATCCCCGAAGCGATGGATTTCAAAGATGAGACGATGGAAACCCGCAAGCTGTACGGGATCGAAGACGCGCCGAGCCGTGATTTCGGTTCGCAGTTGCTCGCCGCCCGCCGGCTCGTCGAACGCGGGGTCCGTTTCATCCAGATCCAACATGGCGGCGGCGGTGCAGGGGCCTGGGACGCGCACGGCGGCCTCAAGGCGAATCACGAGAAGAACGCGCTGGCCGTCGACCAACCGATCGGCGGCCTCCTCGAAGACCTCGATCGCCGCGGACTGCTCGACGAAACCCTCGTCGTGTTCGGGACCGAGTTCGGCAGGACGCCGGGCTCGCAAGGCTCGGACGGACGCGATCACCACATCTATGGCTTCAGCGTTTGGATGGCCGGCGGCGGATTGAAACGGGGCGTCGTCCACGGCGCGACCGACGAGATCGGTTTCCATGCCGCCGAAAACCGGCATTATGTCACCGACATCCACGCCACGATCATGCACCAATTGGGGCTCGATTCGCGGAAGCTCGAACTGCCAAGCCGCAAGCGGCTCGAAATCGATCACGGCAACGTGATCAGCGAAATCATCGCCTAAGGCCCCCCGGTAGCCAGCCCTAAGGTCTTGGGACCCCACAGTGGCACCGTAAGCCAACAAGAAATGTAGCATTGGCTACATCGGTTGTAGCCTGCGCTACAATTTGTAGCATTGGCTACACTTTGTAGCATCCGCTACATCGATCACCCACCGATGCCTGCGCAAGGCTCCGTTAGAGCCTTGGCATCGGGTCGGTTGCGATCGGAACGTGTCAACCGAGGATCCCTTCGACGACGTCGCCATAAACGTCGGTCAATCGGAATTCGCGCCCCGCGTAATTGAAGGTCAACCGCTGGTGGTCGAGCCCCAGCAGGTGCAGGATCGTGGCGTGCCAATCGTGGATATGGAC
>JBEIRZ010000167.1:0-9536 GCA_040375695.1 Planctomycetaceae bacterium | reverse complement strand
CGAAGATTTTTTGGAGGTTTGGCGCGCGGCGTGGGCCACGGAAGGACACGGAAATCCACGGAATGGGAAAGGGGGAATTGGCGCGCGTCGGGTTAACACGAAGACGCGAAGGGACGAAGGTTGTTGAGGGTATTGATTAATGATTAATGATTAATGATTAATGAAAACTGAAAAATGCGAAATCAAAGCGGCTGGATGGTTGTTGATTTTTGGTTGTTAGCTGGTGGTTGTCGGTTGGTGGTTGGTGGTTGAGCAATTCACAATTCACAATTCACAATTCAAAAATCCCTTCGTGAACTTCGTGCCTTCGTGGTAAATCCCCCGCGCGCCCAATCCCGGGTATGGCACCAATATCGGCTTCGCAGTCAAGACGGCCTCTTCAGAAACGAAAACCGGCGCGTCGGTGGGACGCGCCGGTTGAGGGTGATCGTTATCTGATCGGTGGCTTAGGCGGCTTCTTTCAAGAAACCGTCGAGCCTTTGGACACGGCTGGGGCTTTGCAATTTGGCCACCGCCTTGGCTTCGATCTGGCGGACGCGTTCCCGCGTCACCTTGAAGATCCGACCGACCTCTTCCAGGGTGTAGCTGTAACCGTCAACCAACCCGTATCGCAGGCGGATGATTTCCCGTTCGCGGAAGGTCAACGTTTGGAGCAATTCGTCGATCTTGTCACGGAGCAACCCGTTCCCGGCGCAGCGGACCGGGTTTTCGCTATCGCTCGATTCGACGAATTCGCCAAAGCTGCTGTCTTCCCCTTCGCCGACAGGGCGATCGAGGCTGACCGGGTGACGGCCGATGTCCATCACGCGGCGGACCTCTTCGACCGACACCTCGGTGAATTCGGCCAGCTCTTCGCAAGTCGGCTCGCGCCGCAATTGCTGCGTCAGCTTCTTCTGCGCCTGCCGCAGCTTGCTGAGGACATCGATCATGTGGACCGGGATCCGGATCGTGCGAGCCTGGTCGGCGACGGCGCGGGTGATCGCCTGGCGGATCCACCACGTCGCATAGGTGCTGAACTTGAAACCGCGGCGATATTCGTACTTGTCGACGGCCCGCATCAGCCCCGTGTTCCCTTCCTGGATCAGGTCGAGGAACGACAACCCGCGGTTACGGTACTTCTTGGCGATCGAAACGACCAACCGCAAGTTGCCGCTGCAGAGCTGACGCTTGACCGATTCGTACATGTCGAAGTGTCGCCGGGCTTTGGTGACGCGGTTGTGGAGGCTTTCGGGGCTTTCCTGGGTCACGAGCATCAATTCGCGAAGCTCCTGGCGAAGGTCCGAGGCTTCGTCGCGACTGGCGGGGTCGGCGCCGAGGACTTGCAGCCGCTGACGGATGAAGTTCATGCGGCTGGAGATCTTTTCGAGCTGCGACAGCAGCGGCGTCACGCGGCGGCTGCGGAGGCTGAGCTCTTCGACCAATTGCAACGCCTTGCGGCGGCGACGGAGGAACCTTTTGCGGACTTCGGCCTTCAGACGTTCCGGGGTGCTGCGTCTGACGAGCATTTCGAAGTCGGTCTTGTTTTGGCCGATGATCACATCGAGCAGCGCCAGGTTGTGCGGCATCCGCCCGTTGATCTGTTCTTTGGTCAAGCGTTCGGTCAACGAGACCTTGATCGTTCGGTCGAACGGGAGTTCGCCGCGGTGGACTTGATGCAACGTCGCGACGGTCGCCCGCAGGGCATAGTCGTTTTCCAACAGCGCCCGGCGGAATTGGCGGCGGGTGATTTCGATCTTCTTGGCCAGCGCGATCTCTTCTTCGCGGGACAGCAGCGGGATCTCGGCCATTTGGCTGAGGTACATCCGGATCGGATCGTCGCTCCCGCGGTGGACCTCACCACCGACCATCGCTTCGGACGAGTCGTCGTGATCGCCGAGCATCGCATCTTCGTCGCCGGAAGCGGCTGACGCGGTGTCTGAAAAACCTTCGCGGTTGAGACCGCGGATCGGCTTGGGGGCGGGCCGCTTGGTCGGATCGGGGCTCCCTCGCTTTGGCGTGGGGGCATCGATCAACTCGATCCCTCGGGACTCGATCGCGAGCAGCAGCGATTCCAGCTTCTCGGGGCTGACATCCTCATCCGGCAGGTACGCGTTCACCGCGTCGAAGGTGAGGTAACCGGTCGCTTTCCCCTGGGCGATCAAATCGTCGAGTTCTTTGTCGATCAATTGCATAACAAACCTCCTGTTTGGTGCCCGAGCGACAGATTGGGTCGCCGCTGGCGGGCATGGGTGCGGGATAATCGTCTCGACCCTCCGGTGGTCATCACGCGGTGGGGGCCGAATAGGTCGGTCCTGCGAAGGTCGCCGTCACAGGCCGCCGCGTGGTGACAAGCCAACGGGCGGGGGAGGAAACGGCGGCATCGAGGACCCATCAAGGGCCGGGAATGGCCCGGGTCGGTCAGGCGGGTGAAGGGTCTGTCCCGCCGGTTCGAAGTGCACTCCTTTGCTGTTTGAGGATCGGATAGGAAATCATTTCCACGTCGTGCCCAGGTCGCTAACCGCGATGGATCTCGGCACTGAACCGGCGCGGCCCATCGCCGCGGCCCGGGAGGTGTTGGGTTCGCAATTTGGCGAGCATTTCGCCCAGCGCCCGCATTTGCGATTCGCTGTCGGCGGTGGTTTCGATTTCGCTGACGCTGCGGACCGCATCGATCGCTTCGACCTGTTCGAAATAACGGGTCAGAAGCGTCTCGAAACGATCTTCGAAACTTTGGCTGGCGACCGCTTCGGCCGGCACCGGGGTCTCTTCGTCCAGGCTGACGTAGAGGTTTTTGAGCCCCTCGCTTTCGATGGTCGTCATGACGGTCTGCATGTCGAGGTCGCGGCCGGCGAGCTCGAGCTCTTGGTAGACGGCGAGCAACATCCGCGAGCTGTTCGACTTCAGCCACTGGGGGTCGACCCGTTCGACGGCGACGGCGGCCTGGTCGGGGAACCGGATCATGATCTGGAAGAGTTCACGATCGAGCCCGGGGATCGGTTCGAGGAATTCTTCGCGAGGCGACGGGGAGGGGGCTTCATGCCCCAGCGGCGGGAAGGCGCCGATCATTTGCGGCGGCGCGGCCGGGGTTTGGGTGCGGCGACGGGTGTTTCGCAACCGCGCGTCAAACTGGCGACGGATGTCGGCATCCGGGATCGCGAAGGTCTTTGCCAGACGCGTCAACATCTGAGAGGTCCGAACCCCGCCGGGATCGGGGGATCGCGACAGCGTATCGAGCATCGATTCGATCGCCTTGGCCGCGAGGTGCGTGTCGCGGATCAGATCGACCCCGTCGGTCAAGGTGTTGAGCTTGTGCTGCAGCGCGTCGGGGGCTGTGGCGATGAGCGACGTGAGAGCCTGCGGACCTTCCTGGGCTAGAAAATCGGCCGGGTCGGCCCCCCCTGGCAGCGTCACGACCCGCATGTCGACATCGGCGGCGACGAAGAGTTCGAGGACCTCTTCGGCGCGGCGTCGGCCGGCGGCGTCGCCATCCAAGACGAGGTTGACGCGATCGACATATCGCCGAAGCAACTCGATGTGATGGGTCCCCAGCGCCGTCCCGAGGACGGCGACGACCGATTCGATCCCCGCTTGTCGCGCGGCGATGACATCGGTGTAACCTTCCATCACGAGGACTTCGCGGGACGATTGCATCCCTTTGCGGGCGAGGTTCAGGCCGTAGAGTTGCCGCGATTTGCTGAAGATCGCCGTCTCGGGGCCGTTGATGTACTTGCGGCGGGCTTCCCGTTCTTCGGCCCCCGGAAGGACCCGCCCCCCCATCGAGATCGCGCGGTCTTGCGGGTCCCAGATCGGAAACATCAACCGGCCGCGGAACATGTCATAGACGCCGCGGCTCTCGTCACGCGACGCGGCGACGCCGGCCGCCTTAAGGACTTCGGGTGCAAAGCCGGCGCGTCGGGCTTCGTCGACCAGCCACGTCCAGCGCTGGGGGGTGAAATCGGGGGCATAGCCGATCCGAAAGAGCTCGCGGCTGGCATCGCTGATCCCACGCTGGGCGAGGTACTCGCGGGCCAGGCATGTTTGCTGCGAATTGTCGTTTTCGAAGAATTCGTAATAGGCGTCGACGGCGAATTTGACGGCGGCCAGCAGCGTCGACTTGTCGTCGGGGCTCCCCGGTTCGGGCTTCTTGCCCCCCGGTCGGTATTCGATCCCCGCCCGTTCCGCGAGGGTCCGCAGGGCCTCCGGAAAATCGACGCCATCGCGTCGCATCACGTAACTGAAAACATCGCCGCCGATGTCACAAACCCAGCACTTCCAGCTCTGACGTTCGGGGTTGACGTTCAGCGATGGGGATCGGTCATCATGCCACGGGCAACGGGCGACGAACTTGCGACCTTGCGGCCGGAGCTCCAAGTGGCGGCCAATGACGTCGACGATGTCACTCGCCAACCTCACCCGCTCTTTCAAGTCGAAGTCCATGGAAGGGGACACCGACAAACTCCACGAAAGGGGCCAGGGTCGTTCGCTCCGTCATCGCACTTACGATGACCCGCCGCCCGATCGGTCAACCCGACTTCGTTGTCGGGCAAGTTTCGATCAGTACGCACATCCTTGCAACGTCTCGGGATCGGAACGTTACGAGCGAAAAAGTAGTGTCGCAGATCGTGCCGCCACGCGTCAACCGCAACTCAAAAAGATCGCCAAGGGCTAGCAAAATAGAGGGTAACGGGGAGCTAACAAGCAACAATGGCGAGGGGGTTTTAACGCGAAGACGCGAAGGGACGAAGGCCTTTTGGGGATAGCGCGCGTCGGGTTCACCACAGAGGACACCGAGGGCACGAAGTTTTTTTGGAGGGTGGCGGTGTCGTGGGCCACGGAATGACACGGAAGTGCACGGAAAGGGAAACGAGGGGATTGGCGTGCGTCGGATTCACCACGAAGACGCGAAGGGCGGGAAACGAGGTGCGGGTAATGATGATTGATTAATGAAAACTGAAGAATGCAAAATCATGCCGGCTTTGATCGCACTGTTCCTTCATTTTCCGTGCTTTCCGTGTCATTCCGTGGCCATAGATGCGCGCTATCCACTTTGCGTCCTTCGCGTCTTTGCGCGAAACCACCGCGCGCCAATATGTACCCGCGAGGCCGGCGGCTATCGCATTGCCGCTTGTTTACTAGCTAACAGCAAACTATCACGCGAGGTCGCGGTCTTCGAACATCAACAGCGCGAGCATCAGGATCATCACGCTGAAGAAAAAGAGGTAGGTGTACGCCCCCGCCAAATAAATCGGCGGGATCGGGTTCCCCGCGTCGACCGCCGACTGGACGTTGAACGTATTCAAATTCGGGATCACCACCGCGATCAGCTTGCCAAAGAAGCCGACCAACTCGTTTTCACCCACCGTCGATCGGACGATCGGCGCCGTCAAGTTCCCGATCACGTAGATCACGAAACAGATCACGAAATTCGCGAGCAACGGTACCCGGGTCGCCAAGGCGACCGCGATCCCGCCGATCGCCATCGTCTCCATGAAATACAGGGCCAGCGCCGGGAGGCTGGTCATCAATTCTTCGTGGCTGATTTGCCACCCCGGCATCTCGTTGCTCGATTCCCGGGCGTCGTAAATCGGCTTGTAGCTGAGGACGACCATAAAGATCGCCGTTAAGATCGAGAAGAGGACCAGGACGGTGAGCATGATCCCGACGTACTTGCCGATCAGGAACGCCCCGCGGCTGATCGGCTTGCTCAAGACGGTCAACGCCGTCTTCCCCTCGATCTCGTCGCTGACGCTTTGCCCCGCCGACCAGACGGCCTGGACCATCCCGAGCACCATGATCAGCGTGACGCAACTGTCCTTCATCAACCGAATGTCTTCACCGAGCGTGTTGAACGGCAGGATCCCGAACAGGAGGATCCCGAAGACGCCGATCAGCAGCAGCAGCTTGTAGAGCGGCTGCGACATTTCGCTCTTGGCGGTCGCGTGCGCGACGGCGGAAAGTCGCGGGGCGGCCTGACGAAGCGTCAGGTAACCCAACAGAAACAGGAAAAAGCCGGCAGCGACGATCGGGATCGAGATCGCTTCGGGGACCGTCGGTCGCGTGACGAACGACAGCTTTACCGTCGCCGGGTCGACTTCGCGGTTTTGCATGTAGACCGAGGCGGGGTCGAGCGGCAACGGCGGGAAGTCGCGGTTTTCGCGAAGGTACCGGATCGGTTCACCGGCATTGACGCGGACGGGGGTTTGGACGAAATCCGCCGGCTTGCCGCCATCGGCGATCGTGATCGTCTTGTCGCTTTCGATCGTCAATTCCGCGACATTGAACAGGTTGTAGTCGAGCTCGACCTTTTGGAACGGGATGTCGTCCGGGTTTTGGACATCGGCCGGCGCGGCTTGCAACGCCAGCGTGACGACATCCGCCCCTTCGCCGACCAAGTTGACTTGTCGCACCGAACCGAGGATCTCACCCGGGTTCTGGACCACGAATGTGCCGAGCAACCCGAGCGCCGCGAACGCGCCGGCTGTCCCGAGCATGTAAGGGACAACCCCCTCTTTCGCGATCTCGACGAGTTCACGCCACGTCCGATGCCAAGCGCCATAAATCACGGCAAAACCGAGCATCAACCCGAGGGTAACGAGCGGCAGGATCAACATCTGGCGATTTTCGCCCCCTTGCCGAAGCAACGTCGCGAGCAACGTGGCGCTGATGACTGAGCCCAAGCCGAGCGAGGCGATCCGGCCCGCGCGGGGCGAATCGGCGATCGTGCCGATCGGGGTGAACGACAACGCTGACAACAGGGCCAAGAGGACGACCAGCAGGATGATCCCCAACAGCAACCCCATCGAAATGACCCACAACGGGGTCAACCAGACGGGCAGTTTGCTGTTGAGTTGCCCCAACAGCATGCCGCAAGGGAGCAAAACGTCTGCACCGACCGACGCAATCCGATTCGGATCAACCACACCCATCATGCGAAAATCCCTGGCGAATGATCACCACGCGAGACCCCCAGGCGCTCCCTGGACACCACCCGACCGGATGGCCGGCCCCGACCTGCCGCTTCCGAAAAATTCTAGCATAACGCCAACTCCGCCGACCGCGAACGGTACGCAGCGGCTTCTTCGAAGGTTCGCCAGAAAGCGTGCCGATTTTTCCGGCCAACGGGCACCGATTTGAGCGATTGGGGAGGATTTTTCGGGGATTTCGAGCCGGATTGGGGAAGATGGGCGGTTGGGAGCTTAGGCTGGGGGCCTGGCGCGGGCGCGTGACCCGGTCGCCTGGCGCGCGGGGGTTCACCACGAAGGCACGAAGGGCACGAAGTTTTTGTAGGGGCTGGTTTTAGTGGTTGGTGGTTGGTGGTTAGTGGTTAGTGGTTAGTGGTTAGTGGTTGGTGGTTAGTGGTTGGTGGTTAGTGGTTAGTGGTTGGTGGTTGGTGGTTAGTGGTTAGTGGTTAGTGGTTAGAGGTTAGTGGTTATCAAACAATCTGCTTTCCGTGCTTTCCGTGTCATTCCGTGGCCACCCGACACGCGCCACCCCCCAAAAAAGCTTCGTGTCTTCGTGTCTTCGTGTTAAACCCCGCGCGCCAATCCGCTCGTTCTCCCTTTCCGTGCTTTCCGTGTCATTCCGTGGCCAACGACGCGGGCTGATCCGTTATTCCCACCAAAAAAATTCGCGTGCCCCGACAACCCGCTGGCCTTATCATCAGGTGCCTCGCGCGCGTCGCGAAGAACCGCCAAATCCTTCCTCCCGCCTATCCGACACGGAGCCCCTCCGCGATGAACGTAGCCCCTTTATGGCGTCGATCCCTCTTCGTGTTGGCCTGCGGCTTGGGGATGATCGCCCTGGAACTGGTCCCCCTGGCAATGACGACTCGCGCGGCCGATGAGCCACCGGCATGGAAGGCCGGGGCGGCGGCGGCGAAGATCACCCCCGAAACGTCGATGTGGATGGCGGGCTACGCGTCCCGGACCAAACCGTCCGAAGGGGTGGAGCTCGACCTGTTCGCCAAGGCGCTCGTCCTGGTCGATGCCGATGGTGAGAAGTTCGCGCTGTTGACGATGGATTTGATCGGGGTCCCAAGGACGCTCCGGCTCGTCATCGCCGAGCGGGTCGAGCAACAGTATGGGATCAAACCGAGTCACTTGACGATCAACGCGTCCCACACGCATTCGGGCCCGGAGCTGAAGACGAGCCGGCTGCACGGCGTCGATGACGTGGCGCTGCGGCAACAGGAAGCGGGGGCCTATACCGACTCGCTGCAAACGACGCTCGTTCGGTTGGTCGGCGAGGCGCTCGCGAGCGCCGCCCCGGCGCGGGTCGATTATTGCAGCTCGTGGTGCGGCTTCGCGATGAATCGCCGCACCCCTGACGGCAACGGCGGTTGGAAAAATTTTCCGAACCCCGACGGGCCGGTCGATCACCGCGTCCCGGTGTTGAAGGTGACCGGCGAGGGGGACAAGGAATTGGCCGTCGTCTTCGGGTATGCCTGCCACTGCACGACACTGGGACACCAAAAATTCAGCGGCGACTATGCCGGGTACGCCCAAGCAGCGATCGAAGCGAAACACCCCGGGATGGTGGCGCTGTTCATGAACGGCTGCAGCGGTGACCAAAACCCCTACCCGCGGAAGACGACGGAATTGGCCCAGACCCACGGCCAGAGCTTGGCGACGGCGGTCGAAGCGGCGCTCGAGACAACGCCCAAACCGATCCGAGGCAAGATCCGCGCGGCGTATCGCGAGATCCCGCTGGCGTATGATGCGATCCCGACGCGCGAACAGTTGCTAGAAGAACAAAAGTCGACCGACAAATGGGTCGCGACGCACGCGACACGGGTCCTGCAACGGCTCGACGAAGACGGGCCGCTGCCGAAGGATTATCCCTACCCGGTCCAGGTGCTGCGGATCGGCAACGACCTGACATGGGTGACGCTGGGCGGCGAAGTCGTTGTCGATTATTCGCTGCGGCTAGGACGGGAACTGACCGACAAGATCGTCTGGGTCAGCGGTTACAGCAACGATGTGATGGGGTACATCCCCAGCCTTCGCATCTGGCAAGAAGGGGGCTACGAGGCGGGCGGGGCAATGATCTACGGCACCCACCCGTCACGCTGGGCCAACCGCGTCGAAGACGAGATCATCACCACCGTGATGGAACTCCGTAAATCGATCGAATGAAAAATATCGGTGGCCGCCCGACTTGCCCACACTTGGCTCGGCGCGCGTCTGGCGCGCGTCGGGTTTAACACGAAGACGCGAAGGGACGAAGTTTGGCGCGCGGCGTGGGCCACGGAATGACACGGAAATTCACGGAAAGGGAGAACGAGGAAATTGGCGCGCGTCGGGTTCACCACAGAGGCCACCGAGGGCGCGAAGGTTTTTTGGAGGGTGGCGCGCGTCGGGTTTAACACGAAGACGCGAAGGGACGAAGTTTTTGTAGTTGTTAGTTGTTAGTTGTTAGTTGTTAGTTGTTAGTTGTTGGTTGTTGGTTGCTGGTTGTTGGTTGGTGGTTGGTGGTTGGTGGTTGAAAAACTCACAATTCACAATTCAAAAATCCCTTCGTGAACTTCGTGCCTTCGTGGTAAATCCCCCGCGCGCCAT
>JBEIRZ010000643.1:0-1647 GCA_040375695.1 Planctomycetaceae bacterium | reverse complement strand
GGGCGGCGCGTTAACACGGATCGGCCGGCCGTAGGAACCGACCCCTTGTTCGGGGACGTTATGAAAGAAGGCCTTGAGCGAATAAAAGTCGGCTTGCGTGAACGGGTCGAACTTGTGGTCGTGACAACGGGTGCAATTGAACGTCTGCCCCAACCAGATCGCGGCCGTCGTCTCGACGCGATCGGCCGTGTACTCGGCGAGGAACTCTTCGGCGATGATCCCGCCTTCCTCGTTCAGCATGTGGTTGCGATTAAAACCGGTGGCGACGCGTTGGTCAAAGGTCGGTTCGGGGAGCAGATCGCCGGCCAATTGCTCGATCGTGAATTGTTCAAAATTAAGATTATTATTGAATGATCGGATCACCCAGTCACGCCAGGCCCAAAGTTCGCGATCGCGGTCGACCTGATAGCCGTTGGAATCGGCGTATCGGGCAGCGTCGAGCCATGGTGTCGCCATCCGTTCGCCATATCGGGGCGAATCGAGCAGCCGATCGACGAGTTTCTCATAGGCATCGGGGGAGCGATCCGAAACGAAAGCTTCGACCTCCGCGATCGTCGGAGGCAGGCCGGTGAGGTCGAGCGACAGGCGGCGGATCAACGTCTCGCGGCTCGCCTCGGGGGATTGGGCCAAACCTTCGGCTCGCAATCGCGCCAGGACAAAGCGATCGATCGGGTTGATCGGCCAGGCTTCGTTATCGGCGGTGGGGGGTGTGGGCTTGGTCGGCGGGATGAAGGCCCAGTGCGTTTGGTACTCGGCCCCCTGTTCGATCCAATGTCGCAAGGTGGCGACTTGGGCCTCGCTCAGCGACTTGTTCGTTTCGGGCGGGGGCATCCGCAACTCGGGGTCGGTCGAAACGATCCGGGCGACGAGTTCGCTTTCGGCGAGGTTGCCGGGGACGATCGCGGTGGTCGCGATGGCGGCGTCGCGAAGGTCCAGCCTTAGGCCCCCTTCACGCTTCTTCTCGTCGGGGCCGTGGCATTGGAAGCAGAGGTCCGAAAGGATCGGCCGCACGTCACGGTTGAAGACGACCTTAGTCGCCGAATCGCCCGTTAAACCGCCCGCCAAATCGGCAGCCGGAACGTCAGCCAGGGCCATGCCGCCGGGTGAGCCGCAAAGCATGGTCGTGAGGAGGGTGATCAAAAATGAAGCGCAATGTCGCCACATGATGTCGGTCGATAAAGGGGACGCGCGGGGAGTCGCTGGATGGGAATCGTTTGCCGGGAATCCTGCCAAAGGGATCCAAGCACAGGAATCCTGCCGATGGGGGTCGGTCCCCAAAGGGAGTTTCTGTTCCAGCTAAGGACGTTCCTATTCTAATCGAACGACGCGTCGTGGGAGTCGCTTTCGGCTTGGGAGGGATCAAACATGGCAATGCAAGGTTGCCGTGAGCCGAAAAATGCTGCGGGATGTTAAACATGCCCTGTCCCCGTGCCTGCCCGCCTGTGCCTGCCCGTGCCTGTTTTCCTTGGTCATGTAGTCCGGGGTTTGTCTCGCTCTTTTGACAAACGAATGACTGACAAACGAATCGGGTTACCGATGTCTTCGAATTGTCTTCATTCGTTATTTTATGTCCTATCTCACGAGTGTTCTAAAACCGATTGTGTCATGGTGCATGTTGATCCATTGCATGCCTTCAAATTCTGAAAG
>JBEIRZ010000191.1:0-8452 GCA_040375695.1 Planctomycetaceae bacterium | reverse complement strand
CCCAGCCGAAACGGTCGACCACCGCCCGGCCAGCGGCGGCCAGCCGGGACCGGAGCTCTTCGTCGGCCATGCAGCGATCGATGGCGAGGGCGAGCTCCCCGGCGGTTGCCCGATCGACCGCCGCTGGCGATCCGCTCGCCGCCGTCTCGATCGCGCTGGGGGTTCCGGTCTCGCGTGGGTTTTTGATCGGGCTTGGGGTTTTGACAAGCAACCCGTCGACCCCGTCACGAATGATCGCGCGGGGGCCGCTGGGACAATCGACCGCGATGCTGGGGACACCCGCCGCCATCGCTTCGAGCAGCGCGGAAGGGAACCCTTCGTAACGGCTCGGCAGCACGAAGAGATCGGCAGACGCGAGCGCCGGCCAGATCGGTCGGGTCCACCCGGGAAATCGAACGCGGTCATTCAGCCCGAGGGCCGTGACACGCCCGCGTAGCCACTCGGATTGGCTCCCTTCACCGTGCAGCTCGAGGTCCCATTGGGGGTGGCGGTGGGCGACCTCGGCGAAGGCATCGACCAATCGGTCAAACCCCTTTTCATGCTCCAACCTCCCGACCCCGATCACTCTTCGTCGTGCTTGACGCTTGATCGGCCCCGTAAGGTTGCTGGCGGACGCGAGGTCGGGCGTCGTGATCGATGCCTGCGGGATCGGGGGGATGTCGACGGCCGAAGGGATCACGACGGGTGGGGCCGCGGACCATGGCCTCACCACCTCGGCCGCTTCTGGGGTCAACACCACAACGGCGGCGGCGCGGCGATAGAGTTTCGTTCGCAACCAACTTTTGCTTCGCGATAATGCCTGAGCGGCCGGATCACTCCGCTCCGACACCACGATCGGGATCGACGTCCCGATCATTGCCAGGAGGACCAACACGTTGGTGGCGTCACAAAACGAGAGGACGACATCGGGGGCAGCGCTGCGGATGGCGCCGCGAAGCCGGACCAGCCGCCGCATCCGGTCACGGATCGCCCACATCCCGCGACGCGCCGACATTACCCCAAGCGGCAGACGCTTGACCGCCGCGGAGATCTCGAACCGGTCGGACGTCGCGTCATCGAGGGTGATGAGCGTCACCAAGTGTCCCCGGCCCGCAAGCCGACCTGCCAAACCGGCCATCACCCGCTCGGCACCCCCGCCCTGTAGTGAATGAATGACCAGAGAAATCTTCATCGGAGCCTTGGCCGAGCAAGTTTGGGGGGGACTTTACCACCTAAATGGGGGGATAGCGGGCGATAAAATCGACACTGAAATTTCACGCCATTTTCTTAGCGATTCACGTTAAAAATCGACTTTTGGTGTGCTAGAAAATCTAAGCTTTATAGCGTAGGGCTGTCAGGCTGGGCGGAAAAACTCACCCAAAACTGACAATTCGCGGTCGTTGGGGCATAATTATTCGACTTAAGTTTTTTTCCTCGTTTTGATGTCAAAAACAGGTCGAGAAAAGGCATTTGATAACTGGGAGTAATTTTTGCTCCCTTTCCCAGAAAGAAATGGCTGGAAGTTTGCGGAAGTAAACATGACGTCGACAAGTGTGGTCAAGGCAGACGACAACCTCCAGGGTCGCCGATGGGGAATCGTTTCCCTCGCCGGGATGGTTCTTGCTGCTTACATCTACTTCAACTTCATCGATCGGTCGCCGACCGACGATTCGCAAGGTCGGTCGGGTTCGCCCAGCGGCGAGGTGGTTCATCCGATCGCAGCAATCGAAGGGTCGGAAGATCAACTCCCGACTCGCAAGGCAGGCTTGATGCCCGGTAGCTGATCCCCAACCGATTGCCCTCGTGTCTCGCCCTCGTGTCCCGCCATCGCGGCCCGGCCTTGGGTCAATCGGGTGAGAGCGAATCATCTTGGGACTTCATCCTTTAGCCGCCGATCGGGGTTTCCTTGTCCCCCTGCTTCAAATAGGGCGGGCGTTCTTGCACGCCTACGGTCGGCTTGAATTCGCGAACCCAAATGTTGCGGAACTTCATCGGGTTGCCGTGGTCCTGAAGCGAGATCGGACCCTTGGGAGGGTGTGCCGAATACTTCGGCGGGCGATTGAAGGGGGTGTCCCCCTTGAGCTCGAAGTGATTCAAGATCAACACGCCGTTGTGAAGCGCGGTGATAAAGGCGGGTGAGACGAGTTTGCCGTCGGCGCCGAAGCGGGGAGCGGTCCAGATGACGTCGTAGGTGTTCCACTGGCCGGGTGGGCGGGTCGCGTTGACCGCCGGCGGCGTCTGCTTGTAGATCGCCCCGGCCTGGCCATCGAAGTAGGTCGGGTTGTCGAACGAATCGAGGATCTGAAGTTCGTACATCCCCATCAAGAAGAGGCCGCTGTTGCCTCGCCCTTGGCCGCTGCCGGTCGCGGGGGTCGGGGCCGACCATTCGATGTGCACTTGGCAATCCCCGAACGTTTCCTTCGTCGTGATCTGCCCCTTACCGATGATCGCGACGCCGTCGACCACCTTCCACTTGTCGCCCCCTTCCCACTTCGACAGGTCTTTTCCGTCAAACAGGACGATGGCATCGGCAGGGGGATCGGCATTCGTCGTCCCGGGCTTGACCACCGGTGGCATTTGCCACTTGATGCCGTTGAGGTACTCCTGGCCCCAAACGGCCGATTGGCTCGAATCGGCCCAAGCGAAGCCCAAGACCAAGAGCCACGCCGCAGCCAGACGCAGAAGGCGTCGGTTGCGTGTCGACCCAAATTCGCCGGCAGTCGCCGCAGGGGCGTGACGCAATGGGGTGGTAGAAGTGCAAACGTTCGATCGGTTCACAAGTCGGCTCCTGAAGAAGACGTGGTGAGGTGGGATACGGTTCACTGGCCGAGGCGGGGCAGCTAAACCGATCGGGCGATTATCGCCTGACGCGATCGAACTGGCAATTCGGCCCGCGCAAGCCGAGGACTTTTCCCGAACCGCAAAACGTCCCTTGCCCGGCCGACCGGCCTGCGTAGGATTACGCAGTGCTCAAGCAAAGCTTGAGCAAAACAAACGCCCCGACCAAGCCACACCGGCGGCGGGCGTCCGATCCGAGCCCCGAGCGGGAAGCCGCGATCGCCGCCCAGCCGATGGAACAGTACGACCCAAGGAACCGACCGCGATGACATTTTTGATGGTGAATCTTGACGACCCGAACGATTGCCGGCGTGCGATCGAACAATTGAAGCCGTTGGCCTTCCCCGGACGGCCGGGGTGCGGGCCGCGTGGCCGGCACCGCGGGGGACAGCCGCACGAAGGACGCCCCGATCATGGCCCTGGCGATGGACCTCCGGGACGCCGCGGCGAAGCGGGTTGGGGGGCGTTTCCTCCACCACCTCCTCCTCCGCCGCCGCCCCCCGGCGGTCGCAGACGCGGCCCCCGACCCATGGACCAACTCGGGCCCATGGACCAACTCGGGCCCATGGACCAACTCGGTCCGATGGGCGGGCCGCTGGGCGAAACGACATCCGACGAGCTGCTCGACATGCCGCTGCCGGATAAGCTCCGCAGGATTGCTCAGCGGGGTGTCTTCGCCCACCTGACGCGGATCGCCGCCGAGGTCGATCGCCCGATGTCGCTCCCCGAGCTCGATCGCACCCTCGGCTTCAACGCCAATAAAATGCGATCGCTCAAGGCGATCATGGCGAAGCTCGAACGACGCTGGGGGTTGGAATTTTTGATCCCCTCCCCTGCCGGCGAAGTCGATGACTTGGGGAACCCGCGTTACGTGATGCCCCCCAAACTTCGCAAGCAAATCCTGAAGATCGCCGCGCAAAGTGACCGGGCTTAGGGTTCGATCGGGGTTAGAGGCCGATCGGGGTTTAGGGGCGGTCCCCTCAAGCGAATGGGCCCCTCAAGCGAATGGGGCTCAGCGGCGGTTGGCGGTTCGCGTTCGGCTCGGCCGTGGTTTACAATCCGGGTCCTCCCTGCGATGACCCTTCCCACGCACGCCGAGCCCGCCGATGTTCCGCCCCACCTCGCCGATTCAAACCCGATCTCGATTTTCGCTAACCAACCGCGTCGCGGAGATCCTCGCGACGCTCTTCGTTGTCGCCGCGTCAGGAATGTCGCTTGCCGATGACCCATGGCCCGCCTTTCGAGGGCCGACCCAAGACGGCATCGCGACCTCGACACGGCTGCCGACCGCGTGGGGGCCAGAGACGAATGTCCGCTGGCGAACGGAGCTCCCAGGCAAGGGATGGTCGTCCCCGGTGATCGGTGATGGGGTGATCTACATGACGGCGGCGATCCCTCGCGATAAGACCCAGGGTGATACCGCCCAGGGAGAGACTGCCGAGGCTGATTATGACCTGGTGCTGTTGTCGGTCGACGAGGCGTCTGGTGAACTGCGCAAAGTGTCGAAGCTGATCGAGGTCACGTCGGCGGATGACCCGAAGATCCACAAGAAGAACAGCCATGCCAGCCCGACCCCATTGATCGCCGGCGATGCGGTCTACGTCCACTTCGGCCATCAGGGAACGGCCTGCGTCGACCGAGCGGGAGAAATCCGCTGGGTCTCTCGCGAACATGCTTACCCACCCGTGCACGGCAACGGCGGCTCACCGGTGCTGGTCGGTGACGCGTTGATCTTCACCTGCGACGGGAGCGAAAACCCTTACGTCGTGGCGCTCGACGCCGCGACGGGGAAAGAGAAATGGAAGACGCCTCGCCCGATCGACGCGCCGCGAAAGTTTTCCTTCGCGACCCCGACGGTGATCGATTCGCCATCGGGGCCGACCGTGATCGCCCCCGGGAGCGATTGCGTCCTGGCGCTCGATCCCAAAGACGGACGGACGCTGTGGTGGGCCCGCTTCGATGGCTATTCGGTTGTCCCCAAACCGGTCGTCAGCCATTCGCGGGTGTTGATCGCGACCGGTTTTGGCCCAACAAAGTTATTGGCGATCCGCACCGACGGGTCTGGCGAAGTGACGTCGTCGCACATCGATTGGCAGCTCGATCGCGGCGTCCCCAAGACCCCATCGCTGATCGCCCACGAAGGGCTCGTCTATTTGATCAGCGACGACGGGATAGCGATGTGCCTCGATGGCGAGTCGGGCGAAACGGTTTGGCGCGAACGGATCGGTGGCAATTTTTCGGCCTCGCCGATCCTCGCCGGTGACCGGGTCTATTTCCCCAGCGAAGAAGGGGTAACGACGGTGGTCAAGGCGGGTCGGGCTTTCGAAAAGTTGGCGACCAATGATCTGGAAGAGGCGATCTTCGCTTCGCCCGCAGTTTCGGGTGACGCCCTTTTCATCCGCACCGAAAAGGCGATCTACCGGATCGAAGCGAAATGATCTGACGAATCCGGTCACTTCGCCACGGCCGACCCGATCGGACAGGCATTGAACCGGATCGATCCGCGGCCGTTTGAAGACCCGGCCACTGGTTCCGCCAGCGGCCTTTGGTTTTACAGGCCCGTGCTTTCAACAGGCCGCTTACTGCTTGGGCTGATCGAGGGCCAGCTCGGCGGCGACCATCTTTTGCGCCACCTGCATCCGGTTCTCGGGGGTGTCGTGGAGCAGTTTCAAGCCGTCTTCGCCGGCGGCGAAGTAAAAGAGCTGATCGAGCTGTTTGTCATCGATCAGCTTGCGGCGATGGAACATCGCGATTTCGGCGAGCTGTTCGAGCTTCTCGGGGTGGGGGCTGGCCATCAACAGGTCGATCCGGGAGGCGGCGTGCGTCGCCTGGAGCGGCGGGAGGGGCCGCAGCACCAAGCCACCGTCGATCGCGTCGAAGACGGGTTGGACCGCCTCTTTGAGGATCGCCCCCATCCCGCGGACCTTGGCCGCCGTCAGCACGTCCCGCTTGCTCATCGTTCGCGAAACGGCGATCGATTCGCCGGTGGCGCAATTGACCAGACGCAGCCGAGCGTCGTATTGCGGTTCGCCCGATCGGGCCTCCTTCGCGATCACGTCGAAATGGAAGAGGAGTTCGTAGCCGAGCTCTTTGGCCTTCGGGATGATCTCCTTGGCAGGCCCGACGCCGATGTAATCGACCCCGGGGACCCAAGTCAGCGGCTGGCCTTGCGCGGGGGGCATGAGCGGCACGCCGACAGAGGCGAGCTTCGGTGCGAGCCCCTTCCCAGCGACTTCGAGCGTCGGAAGGACCGCGCCGAATTGGCCCGCGGCGACGCGATTGGTCAATTCCGCCTTGAGCGTTTCGGCGATTAGCCCCAAATTCCGCTCGAGCGCGGCATGGGCATACGGTTTGACGTCGACGATTTGAACTTGCGGCAGTGCTTGACGTCCGCCGGCCCCTTGCGGCATCCCGCCGCCGAATCCGCCGGACATCCCGGACATATCTGCCATGCCACCCGCCATCCCCGGGCTCATCATCGCGCCCGCTCCCGCCGAGCCGCCCATTTCAGGGGACAGGTCGCTCCCACCCATCTCGGGTGACAAATCGCTTCCCACACCCGCCGAACCGGAGACCCCGGCGACGGCACCCGCTCCCGCCATCCCCGGTGCACCTGACATCCCCGGCATTCCAGGATTCGGCATCCCTGACATCCCCGGCGCGCCAGACATCCCCGGTGCACCAGACATCCCCGGTGCACCAGACATCCCTGGCGCACCTGACATCCCTGGCATTCCAGGATTCGGCATTCCTGACATACCCGGCGCGCCAGACATTCCGGCCATACCCGGCATCCCAGGCATTCCAGGATTAGGCATCCCAGGTGTCGCAGCCATTCCCGGCGCACCTGACATTCCCGGCGCACCTGACATACCCGGTGCACCGGCCATACCGGCCATCCCAGGATTAGGCATGCCGGCCATGCCGGGGTTGGGCATCCCCTGATTCGGGGCGGCACCCATCCCGGGGGCACCGGGAATAGCCGGCAACCCAGACGCAGACAGTGCAGCGTTCCCTGCCGCGGCCGCGCCGCCAGCGCCCGCGCCTGGCATCCCGGGCATCCCTAAGTTAGGCATGCCGCTGGCCATCGCGTCGCTGCCCGAACCGCCACTGCCGTAGTCGATGTTTTCGCCGCCACCGGAGCCATCGAGCCCCGCGGAGCCTCCGCGAGCACGGCCGCCACGGCCACGCGCCGCGACACCGCCGCGGTTACGGCCGTAGGCGTTCAAATCGTCGATCTTCATCCCTTCACGGATCGGCTCGGGGTCACCTTGCATTTCTTCGCCGATGTTCGTCGCCACGGAGACGGCGACCCTGGCGGCCCACGTCGGTCGCCGCGACAACGGGCTGTAAAGGACGGCATCGAGATCCTCGCCAGCGAGCTCACGCTGCGCCACGAGGTAGGCGTGGTAGTAAGCGAGCGATTCCTTTTGCAGGCCACGGGCCGCAGACGCCGCGGCCAATTCCTTGAGCGTCGGCTGGTATCGCATCATCGCGCCGGCGCCGCCGCGGCTGAGCCTTTCGGTCATCGAGCGGCTGAACATCCCCATCATCCCGGCGATCACATTTCCCGGAGCGCCGTTCTGTTGACCCGCTCGACCGGGGCCCCCGGGGGTCATCCCACCCGAGCTCCCTCCGGAACTGTCGCCCGAATCGAGCGACGGGTCATAGTCGGAAGCATCACCTCCCGAATTCATCATCGCACTGCTGCTGGGGACGCCGCCCGAATTGAGCATAGCGGCGCCGCCCGGCACGCCGCTGGAATCGCCCGCGGCCCCGCCCGAGTTGATCATATCGGCACTGCTGGGTGTTCCGCCGCTCAGCCCCGCGGCCGCGGAATTGGCCTGCCCAGCCGCCGAGTTGGCCCCGTTCTGGATGTTCAGGCCGATCGCATTGGCGTTGCCGCCACCACCCCCTTGGCCCATCGCCGACGGGATGCTGGACGAAAAGAGCATCGACAACAACAGGGCTCGACGGACCGCCTTACTCAGGCGGCGCGCGTTCGAACGGGAAGCGGCCCCTTGGGAGACGAACTGTGAACGGGTCTCGGAATGGGCCACCGTCTTGGCCGGCGAGTGGGCACGGGTCGTCATGGGTTGCAGCTGCGGCGAAAAGGGATGCGGCGCGGGCATGGGAAGGATGGCTCCCGGGAAGAAAACGTTCGGTGACCGTCGAGACTGGGTCCGTGCAGGCAAACGAAAAGCTTGACCCGGAACCGCCCGCCGCGAAGGATCAGGTGGGCAGGATCGGATCGTATAACCGTAGTTTAGACGACCGCGGGTGGGGTCGTCTTGGGGAAAAGGGGCTTACCAGGAACTTTTTTGCAAGCAAGATGGAACTTTGACGGGCTCCAGGGCTTCAGAGTTCCGGAGCGGAGTGCTTATTTTAACGTTATGAACGCGGAGGCGGCCCGAGGTTCCAAACGTGAGGGTCCAAACGGCAAAACCCAAACGTGCGGCTACAAACAGCCCAAACGGTAGGGTCGGTCCCAAAGTGTTAAGGGCCAAAAGTTAAGGGCCAAAAGTTAATGGCCGGTGTTTGAGACCGACGGGGACGCCCCGACAGAGACGGTGGCTCATCGCATGCTCGAGTGATTGAATGTCGAAACCGAACCTTTTCAACCGATCTCGCCCCT
>JBEIRZ010000648.1:0-1585 GCA_040375695.1 Planctomycetaceae bacterium | reverse complement strand
GCGCCAAACGAAACGATAAATGCTCCGTCGACCCGAACCGGGCTTGCTCCAATCGTAAACGTTGTAATCGAGCTTGGGGGTGAGCTGTGCCCCGGGTGAAGTCGCGAAGTGCTGGATCGCCGCCCCGCCCATCGTCCAATCGATCCGGCCCGAAACGCTCAACACGGCATCGCGATAGGCATCGGCATCGACTCTCAAGCGGTTTTGTCGCCAAAGCAAACGGTTCTCCGAATCGGCGTTGGCCGCATCGTCACGCGATCTTGACGATTGGCGATAGGTACGGCTGGTGACGATCAGGCGATGAAGCCTCTTGAGTGACCCTGCCGCCTCGTCACGAAACCAGACCGCCAACCAATCGATCAATTCGGGGTGCGAAGGGGTCCCACCCATCCTGCCAAAATCGCTCGGCGTGTCGCACAAGCCGCGGCCGAAGTGGTAATGCCAAACGCGATTCACGATGCTTCGCCATGTCAGCACATTTTCGGGGTGGGCGATCCAATCGGCGAGGGCGGCACGGCGGGCCGATTCGGATTCCTTCGGCAATTCATCGAAGCGGGCGGGCAAATGGGACAGGCAAGACAACGCGCCCGGGGGGACCTCGTCCTTCGGCTTGGAAATATCGCCGCGCTGTAAGAGATGCACCACCTTCGGCGTGGGGACGCTGGCGGGCTGCGTCTTGCCGCCCCCCATCGGGATCGCCACCGACGGTGCCGCGGCATAGACCATCCGTTTTTGCGGAAGCCCTGCAAGCCCTTCTTCGCCCGACAAGCGGACGACATGACTCGCGATGGCAATTCGCTGGGCCTCGGTCCGCACGCCCGATTCGGTCGCGAGCGATTCTTCGACTTGGTGTGGCAACGCGGCCGTCTGAGAGCTCGGCGCGTCCGAGACAGAAAGGGCGAAGGCGCCGATCAAATGCGATCCTCCGTGGAGCTGCCGCAGCGTCACGGTCAGCGTCGCGCCGGGGACAAGCTCCAGCGGCTGGGCGAATTCGAAGACGGCATGGTGCGGTTGGCCGACGGCAGGGTGAATCCCCCACGCCGTTTTCGGATCGCCATCGATCGCGCGGGTCACCCCCCAACCCTCTTGGTCGAAATCGGCCGAGGCCTTCGCGATCGCCACCGGCCTAGCCGCTTTATCGCCGGGACTAAAGACCGAGACTGCGATCTCGGAAAGGTGTAGGTTGCCGTTTTGGCAACGTCCCGGCCCTTTCATCGGCAACGAATCGTGCGGGAAAAGGTCGAGCCGCAGCGCGGTCACGCGGGGCAGCTTGGTCTGCACGTTCAAGACGTAATTGTCCGTCTCGGGGGATGTTCCTCCGGCGAGGATCATGCCACTTTCGTCGGCCGTTAGCGTCGCCCCATCGGTCGAAAGGAAGGTCAACAGATCGACACGTTTCCAATCGGCGACCCCGCCACGGGTCGCTGTCCAGCGTTCGACCATTTCGCGAGCCGCTGCGTCTTGCAGGATCGACGCGTCGCCGCGGCGGGCGACAGCGAGCAACGATTCCAATCGCTTACGCTCGCTTCCGAGTTCGCGGTCCACGTCGTACCCGATCTCGCCTTTCACGATCCCCGCGAAGACG
>JBEIRZ010000562.1:0-2371 GCA_040375695.1 Planctomycetaceae bacterium | reverse complement strand
CGGCATCGACTCGCTGACCAATTTCAAACGGCAGACGGCGGATTATCTTCGGCAGTTGCATTCCAGCGGTGAGCCGTTGGTGCTGACCGTCAACGGCAAGGCCGAAGTGGTTGTGCAGGATGCGGCTGCGTAACAGCGGCTGCTCGGCCTAGCGGCGAAAGCCGACCGGGAAAGAGTCGGTGGCCGCGATCCGCGAAGGGTTGGCCGATGCGGAGGCAGGACTTGTGAAACCGGCCCGCAAGGCTTTGAAAGTATTGGCGAAGAGGTACGGCATTCCCACCGCGGACGAATGACATGCGGAAGACTCTGTTACCGCCGCGGCCTTTATACTGATCCGTGGGTTAAGGAAATCACGGTGGGGACCACCGTCCCACGATTGGGCGTTGCCCGAACCCATGGGACAAACACCTTTGGCGATGATCGGCAAAGGAACGCAGTCAATCGATGATGTGCTGCGTTCCCGCGGTTCAAAATAGTGGTACGGCGGTCCCCGCCGTGCTTAGGGAAATCACGGTGGGGACCACCGTCCCACGATAGGGCGTTGCCCGAACCCATGGGACAAACACCTTGGCGATGATCGGCAAAGGGACGCAGCCGTTCGAGGTGTGCTGTGTCCCCGCGGTTCTCAATCGCTAGGCGAATATGCTGCTGGTTCAGGGTCGGGCTTACGCGGCGCCTGGCGTCTTGCCGTGCGCGTTCTGCGGGAAGTCAAACGTCAACACGAGCGGTTCGGTTCCGGTGTTTTCGATCTCCACACCGCCGCTGGCCAGCGCCGCTTGGGTGATGAATCCGATCTCGGGATAGAGCTGACCGAGGACCATGTTCTGGTGATAACGGACGTCGAGCTTGCCGACGCGACCGCTGCCGCCGTTGGTGTGGAACATCGTCGGGCACTCGGGACGGAACGTTGTCTTGGCACCCGGCTGGACGATGAGCCGGAGGATCGAGCACTTCTGGTCGCCGAGGAAATTCCCATAAACGATCCACTTGGCGTCGACCCCGCTCCCCTTGAATTCTTCGGCCGTGATCGCCGGACGCGAATTTTTCAAAACGAAATCCGGATCCTGGTTCGCCGCGAAGTCGAACTTCTCAACGAGGTAATCCCAGTCTTCGTGTCGGGCCTTCGGATAGTCCTCTTCCCGGCATGCGTAAAACGCATCCTTCGCACCGATCCGACCGTCAAGCGTCAGGTCCTCGGCCAGGAAGTGCTCATCCATCGTGACGTGCAGTTCGTGGGTGCAGAGGTCTGTCGGGGAATGCAAGACGCCATTGGGCATCACGAAGCCATCATCGAGCTTCATCATCACGTGCGGTGCCAGGTGGCGGATCCCGTTGTACTCCCCCTTTCCGAACCGCTTCATGCAAGCGAGGAACTGGTCCTTCGTGACGAACGAGTAGAGCCCCATCGCCGTGGTGTGGTAGTGCGATGCGCTGACCCCGGGATTGTCATAAGAGTTGATGTCATACACTTCCCACTTTGACCAGTGCAGGTGATCCGGGATCGGATTCAGGTTGTCGAACTTCTTCGAAACGATCGGCCAGGTGATATTTCCGAAGAGTTGTTTCGAAAGGGCTGTCACCTTGTCGCCGATGACGCTCTTGGGATTCGCAGAGATCAGATCCTGGAGCGAGATCACCTGTCCGTCCGCCGTGAGAACGTGCGCTTCCCCTTCGCGAAACGGGGCCTTCTTGGTTCGGGTGTCGATGACGCCCGTCACGATGGGGACGGTGCAGCACATCCAGAGTTCATCGAGGCCGGTCCCGCCCATGTAGTCGGGATAGTAAGAACGCGCATCAAGCCGAAGACGCTTGCCTGGGGTACAAAATGTTCTCCCGGCATAGCGGTGGAGAAGCGGGAGGACCCCGCCGTTCTTGTCGAGACAGTTATCAAGAACCTTAGCGATGCCGTCGCTGGCGCCATCGATCACATTCTGTTGGGGGTACTCGTGCAGTTTTTCTGCGAGAATCGAGGTAGTACCAGCCATGAACATTGCTCCGCTTTGAGTCTAAAAAAACGTGACGGTCCCAGAGTATTCTGGAAAGACGAAAGATGGTGTTTTGCCGAAAGCGTCACCGGACAGGCGAATGGCTGGCGGGACCTGCTCGGCCCCCACCAGCGGCGACGCTTCGCTGTAAATTTGACGCAGGAGTTATACCTTAAAAATCAGCAAGGCACAAATATGGTCACGTCGGAGCACCGGGGTCGGAAATCATAACGATTTGCAGCGTATTTACTGGTCTGCGGTCGAGTGATGCGGGGGTCAGGTAGGGAGCCGGCGGGATTAGTTAGGGAGCGGGCGATGGCCGTATGGCGGCAGGGGTCGAATCCCGAATCCCGGGTACGACCCCGGGAAGGGTTGCGAGACTGGGT
>JBEIRZ010000361.1:0-4594 GCA_040375695.1 Planctomycetaceae bacterium | reverse complement strand
GAATTGATGACCAATTCGATTCGCCTCTCCGGCGGCAACAATTTCTTGCTCAAGGGGGACATCGTCGCCCACGCCGGAGACGTGATCGTCACCGCCAAGGACCAGTTGACCCTCGGCGGCCGCGTCGTCGCCGGTCGCGATGCCTCTATCACCGTCACCCAAGGAACACTGCTCGTCGAGCCGACCGGCGGTGCCGATGCCGTCGGTAACCTGTCGATCATTGCCGCCGGGAACATCCTGCACCAGGGTCGCATCGGCTCCCAGTTCGAGGCCGATCAGTTGACGATCCGGTCCGAGTCCGGCGACATCTCCGTCGATGCCTCGACCGGTTCGATCAAGGCCCAAGAAAAGGTCGAGATCTCGGCGAAGAAGATCGATCTGTCAGGGCGGTTCGAGACGACCGGCAACACCGCCGACCCGAACGATTACGAGATCGTGATCACCGCCACGGACAGCGTCCAATTGACGGGCGACTTCGACGTCGCCGGGTCGGTCAAGATCGTCTCCCCAGGCGCGATGTCGATTTACAACTTCACCGCCACCCAGAGCGGCGCTGATTCATCATGGTTGATTGATACGAATGCCGATTTGACCTTCGGCAAGGTGATCAACTTCTCCGGGGCGAGCTTCATCACCCGCACGGCGATCATCGAAGCGGTGAAGTCGTTCGTGGTGAACCTGCCGTCGAAGACGATCACGGTCCTGCCGGGGTCGAAGATCATGACTAGCGGCGATTCGAGCGAAATTAACTTGGCAGCTAAGAAGGTCGAACTGATCGGCGAGCTTTATGCAGGTGGTACATTTGATGCGTTCGGTGACATCGAATGGACCGCAGGGGACGCGTCGGTCGTGCTGACCGGTGAAGAGGTCAAGATCGGCGGGATGAGCCCGAACCTGTTCGGTTCGCCGATCAGCCGTGGCGTTTCGATCGAAACGACCGGCGACATCACGATCACGGTGACCGGGGCTGACAAAGACTTTGTCATGAATAGCCTCAGCGGGATCTCGACCCTGCCGGTCGGGAGCGAAGCGTTCGCCGACCCGAATGACCCGGCGGTCGTGTCGATCACCGCACTACGCGACGTCCAAATCCGGGGGTCGATCGAAGCTTCCGGTCCGGGGGCAACGCTCGATGTGAAGGGTGGTCAAATCCTGGTCGACGGGATCGCCAGCGCCGACGGGCTAGTCTCGCTCGAAGGTTCGGCGACCGACCGGCCCAGCATCGTCGTGACGCAGTTGTTAATGCTCTCCGATTCGCAAGGCCGATTGCTCGATGACGCGGGACGGTTGATCGATCCCCAAGGCCGTTTGATCAACGCGAGCGGCCAATTCGTTGATGCTCAAGGGAATGCCCTAGCCGCGGGCGCCGAGCCGGTCTTCGGCGGGGCGCCGGTTCGCTTAGCGGGCGGGACGGTCGATGGCAGCAAGGTTGACATCGACGCGGCCGGGTCGGTCAGCATGCTGGGTCAGATCGGCGCGCTCAATGTCGTCGATGGGAAACTGGTCAGCGGCACGCGGATCGCCCAAATCAACGCGGACGGATCGGTGACGATCGGCGGTCGCATCCAGACCGATAGCACGGTCGATGTCCGGGCGGACGAGATCGAAGTGACCAGCGGTGGCGTGGTCCTGGGCAAGAACCAGATCCACCTCTTCGCCGACCAGATCAAGAACTTGGGTTATGTCGGCGGCCCTGGCTCGATCACCTTCAGCGGCATTACCGGGGTGGAAATCCTGGGTGTGGTCCAGGCGGGTGGTAACGTCCGCGTGACGGCGGGTGTGGGACCGAACTGGACCCAGCAGCAGTTGGTCAGCGACCCGGTATCGGCCGATGACTTGAGTGGCGGCAACGTCACGCTCCGCGGCTCCGGCGTCCTCGATGCGGGCGGTGTGATCCGCATCGCCGCGGGTGGCGACTTCCGGCTCGCGGCCGACGCGGTCGTATCGCCGAACCTGTCGTCGGTTAAAGTCCCCGTGATCATCCAGAAGGAACGGACGATCCAAGAAGTTGTCGGTTCGCAAATGATCGAGGACGGGACTGAGATCTACACCGTCACGCAGTACGTCCCGACCGAAGTGTTGGCAGAGACGGGCACTGCGGTCGTGAAGATCGGCAGCGCGTTCCACACGCTCGACGCAACATTGACGCAAGACGCGTATTTCAACGGGTTCATCGTCCGTGAATATTTCGTCCAGAACGTCGATTATGAAAACGAAACGATCCCGTGGGGTTCGTACGACCTTGGTTCGAACGGCAAGGTTGTAAAGATCACTGACGGGTCCACGCCGGAAAATCCGGTCGATACCCCCGACGTCAACAGCACCTTCGTGCAATTGAGCGACGCGCAGCGGTGGGTCGTGATGCGAGAGCTCGGCTTCATGCCGCTGTACAATTTCTCGTACGCCAACGCGAAGCGATACCAAACGGTCAATGGCAATGCGTCGGTGATCGACTGGATCCCCGATTGGCGCGACGACCAACTTTTCATCCACAACTTCGATTACCCCGGGTTGGAAGACAAGTACATCCGCCTCCCTGAAGGGGCGGTCAGCGACTTCTTGCGGGTCGTGTCGACCAAGGCGACCCTCGAATTGGATCAGGAACGGGTCGGCCAATACCGCGACCACGCCGACGTCCGTTACACGCAAGTTCGCTCGACGTTGACCAACAAGACGGACTTCAGCGACTTTGACGGCGTTGCGAACCGCTGGTACGTCACAGCGGTCCCGAGTAGCAACCCGGTCGTGATCGACAACGATTTGCGCACGGTCCGCGACGCGACCCGGCAATACGAGATTAAAGACGGTCGCATGATCGGCGAGCCTGACGGTGACCGATCGGTCAGGCACGTCTACGAGCCGATTTGGTTCGGTGGTGAGTTGCCGAGCCCGTCACTCGATTCGTCACCCAATATCGGCATTGACCCGAACAACGTCCGCGTCATGGCCCCCACGGGTTACCTCCCGGATTCAGCCTCTTTGGCCGATCAGACGCAATACGCTATGCGTCCGAAGCAATGGGTCGGCAACGAACGCCGGGCAAACGACGTCGTGATCACCGTGAATACCACCCCCTACAACAAGAGTGGATGGTGGGTTTCTCCGGGAACCTCGGGTTGGCTGGTGATCCCTGCCGGTTATTTTCCTAGTTGCGATTGCGATGACGTGCGGGCCGCGATGAATGATCCCGGCTTGCCGGAGGGGAACCCCGGTCGGGATGTTGACGTTGAGGTTAACTTACTTGGACGAGGCTTAGTCCTAGGTACAGACATCGATAGCTACAACTTCAACAGCAAGGTTTCGCCGACGTATGCCCGGCTCGAAGGAAATGGCGGAGCCTTTGGCACCGGAAGGTCGAAGGTCTTCGGCAAGGCGGATTATGGCTACGACGTCTTCTACAAAATTTACGAAGACTTCTACGATCACGAATACGCCTGGACCGGGGTTTGGCACGAGGTCACGGACCGTCGGAGCGAGTATTACTTCGAATGGACGACTCGCGACGAAGACGTCTTTGGCACGATGCCTAAATTCGAGATCGTTTCGGTCGATGCCCCGGTAGAAGTCGAAGCCGAGCGGACGTTGTGGCGCAGTGAGAACGTCTATCAGGAAAAGACGGTCATCGTCAGCGAACGCCTGGAGGTCTCCGAGGACGGCCTGCCGACCGCGCAGTTCGCCAACGAGTCGCTCCGTGCGACCCAGGCGATCACGATCGATGTTGGCGGCGATGCCAGCTTCGTCGGACTGACCCGCGCCACCGCCGCCGATAGCCGCGTCACCGTGAGCGCCGGGAACGACGTCACGCTCGATGGCGCCACGCCCGTCGGACCGACCCAGGTCGCCGTCGCCGCGGTCGCCGACCTCCGCGCAGGGAAACTCGTCGAGGTCATCGGCGGTCGCAACGTGATGATGATGGACGATGCCATCATCCGCGCCGACGACAACAACGCCGCGACCCAAGACGACACGATCAAATTGGTCGCCGGCCAAGACCTCACCGTCCGCAGCGAAGCCTTCGGCGGTTACAACGTCTACCTCCATGCCGGCAGCAACGTCAACCTGCAAACCCCGCTCACTTCGGGCCACTTGGTCGACGTCCGCGCGGGGCTCGGGACCGCCGGGGTCGGGAGCATTATTACCGACGTCCGCACCAGCATCGCCACGTTGGGGAGCGAGATCATTTTCAGCTCCGGCCCCAACGGCGGGAATCTCGTGCTGACCGATGCCGAGATCTTCACCTCGGGCACCATCGACTTCTTCGCCCCCGCCGGGTCGTTGATCCACACCGGTGGCCGGATCAGCGCCCAATCGCTGGATATGATCGTCAAAGGCGACGTCGAAGCGCTGCTCGATGTCCGTAATTTGAGTGTCACGGTGACCGGCAACGGCGATGTCAACCTGCTCGCCGAAGGGAACGTCAACGTGACCGAGATGAACGTCCCCAACGGCGACGCGTCGATCCAGAGTTTCGGCACGATCAACGCTGATAACGTTAACGTCCAAGGAGACGCGTCGCTGTCGAGCTACTCCGGGGACGTCAACGTCGGTGACATCACCGCCGGCGGCACGCTGGCGCTGACGTCGAATATCGGCG
>JBEIRZ010000573.1:0-2293 GCA_040375695.1 Planctomycetaceae bacterium | reverse complement strand
GTCAGCTATTACTCGTCGCACGAAGGGAAGACGAACATTTACCTCGCCAAGGTCGAATTGCCCGCGGCACCGGCGATCGGATCTCGCCGCGGGGCATTCGCGGATAACGACCTAGTAGCCAACCGCCCAGCGCGTTAGAAACCCAAGTCGCGAGCGTTAGACACCCAGCCCCACACCGAGGAGACCGCATGCGTTTTAGCCGCATCAAAAATAAACTACGCCAAGGCCAAGCGGCGTTGATCACGTGCTGCCATTTCGTCGACCCCAGCGTCTTCGAGATGACGAGCCTGATGGGCTTTGACGGCATCTGGCTCGATTTGGAACACCACTCGACCAGCGACGAGACGGCGTCACAACTGATGCGTGCGGCGAGGGTCGGAACGTCCGACATGGTCGTCCGCCCGGCCAAAGGGGAATTCATGCGGATCGGCCGGATCCTCGAGGCCGGCGCACAGGCGATCATGTACCCGCGATGCGAGTCGGCCGATGAGGCCCGCGAGCTCGTCCGCTGGTCGAAATTCGCACCCCAAGGGGAACGCGGTGTCGATGGGGCGAACCCCGATCACCCCTACTGCATGCTGCCGATGACCGATTACCTCCGCGCCGCCAACGACCAGACGCTGCTGATCACCCAGCTCGAATCCCCCACGGCGATCGACGCCGCCGACGCGATCGCCGACGTCCCGGGGGTCGATGTGCTGATGATCGGGCCGGGTGACCTGAGCGTCATCGCGGGGATCCCCTACCAGTTCGATCACCCGCTGATCACCGAAGCCTATCGCCATGTCGCCGAAGCCGCGCGGCGGTCGGGGAAGTGGTGGGGGACGACCAGCGGCGGACCCGAACACACGCAGAAGCTGCTCGACCTGGGTGCCAAATTCATTTGTCACGGCGCCGACATCATCATGGTCAAACTGGGGATGGAGGCGATCCAGCAGAAATACGCCGCGCTCGGTTTCACCTTCGATAACCGCGTCCCACAGATGGCCGAAGAACTCAAACGCGTGGTCGGCTGAAGGTGGACTCGCGAGCGAACGTCGACGCCACCAAGGCCGATCTCACCCACCCTGATGCGGCCTTCGGGCGATTGATGATCGGGACGGTCCAGTTCGGGCTGCCCTACGGCGTCGCGAACCGGACCGGCCAACCGAGCTACGCCGAGGCACGCCAAATGATCGCGATGGCGATCGATGCGGGGGTCCGCTCGTTCGACACCGCGGCGGCCTACGGGAAGAGCGAAGAGGTGCTCGGCCGAGCCCTCCGGGAACTCGACGCTGCCCAACGGGTGCGAGTGGTGACCAAGGTCACGCCGCTGGACCCCGAAACGCGCCGCGATCGCAAGCGGGCCGAAGCAACCGTTCGCGATTCGGTCCTCCGATCGCAGCGGTTGCTGGGCGAAGGCCCGCTGTCGCTGGTCCTCTTCCACCGGGTCGAAGACGCGTTCCTCGGGGATGTCTTGCAGTCGCTTTGCGACGCGGGGGTGATGCTCGGCTGGGGCGTGTCGTGCGATCATGACCCGCTGGCGGCGATGCGACTGCTCGATGACCCGCGGGTCGCCGCGCTGCAAATCCCCGGCAACCTGCTCGACCGCCGCCACCTCGCAGGCGGGACGCGCCAAACGATCGTCGACCGCGGCGAATCGTCATCTCCCAACAGCGCAATCGCGACTGCTATCTTTGTACGTAGCGTTTACTTACAAGGGCTATTGCTGATGCCCGAAAGGGAAATCCCGACACACCTTCGCGACGTGATCCCGCTGCGGCGACAATTGGCCGCGCTGGCCGATCAAGCCGGCATCACGCTCGCCGAATTGGCGCTGCGTTACCCGCTGTCGTTACCGGGTGTCACCAGCGTCGTCGTCGGCGCGGAGACCCCTGATCAGCTTCGCGAAAACCTGCGGCTGATCGCCCACGGGCCGCTCGACGGGTCGCTGGTCACCCAGATCGAAGCGGTCTCGGTCGACCTCCCCGATCGGGTGCTGACCCCCTCGCGATGGTCCGAAGGGGCCGCGGCGGTCGCGTCACCGAAAGGGACAACGACTTGAACGTCACTGGCCCTTAAAAAGTCAGTCCCACAAGAAGTCAGTCCCACAAGAAGTCAGTTTCATCAAAAAACCAGCGCCATAAATCGATCACTGATTTGAGAAGACCACTGCCTATCGGAGGTTTGCCATGACCGATCGGGACCGGGCCGAAGACGGCCGGCATCGGATCGACCAGCTCTTTGACCTGTCGGGAAAGACCGCGCTGATACCCGGTGCCCGCGGACACTTGGGGCACGCGATGGCCGAAGC
>JBEIRZ010000557.1:0-2397 GCA_040375695.1 Planctomycetaceae bacterium | reverse complement strand
TCGTCCTGGCGAACCCCTCCGGTAACCCGAACGCATCAGACGCGCAAATCGAATTGCTCGACGCGTCGGGCAATGTCATCGCGATCGGGACCGCCGCGGGATTCAATGCCGCCCGCCGCATCGACAATTACCTTGCGACCACCGGAAGTGCGCATTATGTCCGGGTCACCGGGACCGCAGGTTCGGCGTTCCAGCTCACCGTCTTCCGCGGCAGCCAGTTCGAACAAGAACGCAACAATGCGGCGGCCGCCGCCAACACGATCGGCCGATCGGGCCAAGTCGTCGGGAACCTCTCGGAACGCCCATTCGCAGGTGGAGAAACGTCGTTCCTCGAAACGACCTTCGCGGCCAACAACGGTGCCGATGGGAACATGTTCAACCTGACCACCTTCGGCTCTCCGGTCCTCGTCACCGCTCTCGACGTTCACGCCAACTCGAGCAGCAATTCCGAATTGCTGGTCTACATCCGTGCCGGCGGGTACGAGGGATTCACCAGCACGGCCTCGGCATGGACCCTCGTTTCGTCAAACCGAATCAACGGTCAGGGTTCAGGGATCAGGACGCCGGTCGACGTCACCGATTTTTTGCTCCAACCGAACACGGTTTACGGGATCTACATCACCACAACCGGATCGGGGCTCCGCTACACCAACGGCACGACCTCGTACCAGAACGATTTCTTTCGCATCGATGCGGGGCTCGGTAAGTCCTACCCGTTTGGGTCGGATTTTTCGCCCCGGATTTGGAACGGGCGTGTTTATTTCGACACGGCCGACCGCGAGGATTGGTACAGCTTTAACGCGGTCGCCGGCGACGACGTCATCCTGGAAACATTCACCGGCACTTTCGGCCGGCCGGTCCCCGACATGAAGCTGGAACTCTTCGGCCCTGACGGCGCTTTGGTCGTAGCCGACGACGGCGGCGCGGCCGACGGTTTCAACGTCCGTTTGACCCGCAAGCTGACCACCACCGGACGTTACACCGTCCGCGCGACCACGACCCAATCGCTGGGCGATTATGGGCTGCGATTGAACGGCTCGACGGCGGCCCTGTCGCCTCTGACCGTGGCCCAAACGAACCCCGCGGCCGATGCCCTGCTGGTTGATTACCCATCGGCGTACGATGTCGTCTTCAGCGAACCGCTGCTGTTGACATCGATTGCCGCCACGGACCTGACGATCAACGGCCAACCCGCGACGGGGGTGACGATCGTCGACGCCAAGACGCTGCGGTTCGATATCACAGGACTCGTCAAATCGGACGGTTTGTACCAAGTCGAAATCGCCGCGGGATCGATCCTGGCGCTCTCCGGCACTCCGGTCTCTTCATTCACGACGACCTTCGATTCGGACAAGACCAACCCCAAGGTGACCGAAAGCTCGATCACCAAGGACGCGGTTCTTCCCCCCGGGCGGCTCGTCTACCGCGCGAAATTTAGCGAAGCGATGGCGACCGAAGGCTTGGGCGCCGAAGACGTTGTGTTGCGCGAAACGCTCACCGGCGCGACGGTCATTCCCGAAGCGTTCGTCTATAACCCGCTCGACCAAACCGTGACGGTGACTTACGGCGATGTCCCAGAAGGGACTTACAAATTGAGCCTTCTCACGTCGGCGACGGCCTTTCGTGACCGCCGCGGCAACCTGTTGGACGGTGACGGCAATGGGACAGGGGGCGACCCTTACGAACTCGACTTTTCGGTCGATCGCGGCACGGCGGCTTTCCCTTTGCCCCTTATCGTGACCCACCCCGCCGGGTCGTTGGTCCACACCACGTCTTCTCCCGGGGTGATCGGCCGCGCCGGGGATATCGATAACTTCACCCTCGACATCGATGCGGGCGAGTCATTCACCGTCGTCACGCGGCCGACCGGTTCGCAGTTGTCGCTGCGTGTGCGGGTACTGGCCCCGGATGGCTCGGTGATTGCGACCGGAGAATCGGCCGCCCTTGGCGGATCCGTCGCCTTGCAATCGCTCGACGCGCTGGCGGGCGGGACCTACACCGTCGAAGTGACCGGCGCTAACGGCACCGGGGCTTACAACGTCGAGCTTGTCCTGAACGCAGCCGTCGAGTCGGAATCAATCTCGGCGGTTGGCAATGGGACGATCGCGACCGCGGAACCGATCGACGCCTATTGGCGACCGCTGGGCAACGGCGGACAACGGCTGGCGGTCTTGGGATCGGTGGCCGGTGATCCGGACCTGTTCCGCGTCAACCTTTCGGCCGGCCAGCGGATCCACTGGGTCGTCGGCGACCCGGAAGGTCGGTTGTCTTCGGTCGAACTGCTCGATGCAAACGGCGCCCTGCTGGCGATCGGCGAACCGCACAGGATCGAGAAGACTTTCGAGATCCCGCGATTCATTACCCCACGGTCAGGCAATTACTTCCTGCGGGTCAACG
>JBEIRZ010000222.1:0-7244 GCA_040375695.1 Planctomycetaceae bacterium | reverse complement strand
TGGCTCGATCTGATCCTTCCGCCGCTATGCGCTTGTTGCGGCGATTATCTATCCCAAGGCGATCTCTGTGAACGTTGCGATGGGATGTTCCGCCTGACTTGGCCTCCCCATTCGGAGCCGTGCGAACGCTGTGGCATGCCAATTCCGGGCATCACGATCGGTGAAGCGTCCGAGCCCCATCAAGTCAAAGTGTCAGAACTCCCACCTCCGATTCAAACCTGTGCCGTTTGTCGCGGCCAATCTTTCGGCTTTGAGCGTGTTTACCCTTTAGCGATTTATCAAGGGGCCGTTAGGGAAGCCATCGTCGCCAACAAGCGAGGATCGACGGTTGGTCTCGGCCCCGCACTGGGCCGCCGGTTGGCAAGGGTGGTCGAGGAGCGACGCGGGGGATGGTCTCCGGAGGTGGTCGTTTTTATACCGAGTCATCTCTCGCGACAACTCATGCGAGGTGGCGTCGGGGGCGGGCAGGGCATTGCTAGGTCCGTCGCTAAGGAGTTGGGTTTACCGGTCGTCGACGCCTTAAAAACAACTCGCCGGGTCGGTAAACAGTCGCTGTTGCGGGACGTTGACCGCAAGGAAAACGTCAGGGGGGCTTTCGCCCTGAAGATCGGGGCATTTTTCCGAACGGGGCGGCGTGTTTGCGGCCGTGAAGTGCTCCTCGTGGATGACGTTTTGACAACGGGAGCGACCGCCTCGGAAGCGGCGCGTATACTAAAAGCGGGCGGCGCTGCGGGAGTGCGATTGGCTGTCGCCGCGAGGGCAGTTCGCCGCGGATAACCGTTTCGCCTCAACCTTCCGAGTCTTTCCGAAATGTCGCTTAACGAGGAACCGACCCCGATCACCAACAGCTCCGGCCGCGGGGGGACTTTTCGACGTGCGATCTTTCGAGGATTGGCGGTCGTTTTACCCCCTTTGCTGACCGTCGTGCTGCTGATTTGGGCTTGGAATATCATCGAGGCGAACCTGCTGCGCCCGATCGAGAACGGGATCCGCAACGCCCTCGTGCTCGGCTTAAGCGATGTCAAGCGGGAAGTCCCCCCGGGTGCCGTTTTGGTCAACCCGGCCGACCCGCGAGAAGGGTTTGAATACCAAAGTCAGAAATACGTTGCCGACGCCAGCGGGCGTCGATTTTTACCGCAAAAAGTCGTTACCTACGTCAATGAGACGATGGACCGGTTGGGGGCCTACGAGGATACACCGACATCGGCAAGCGCTTATTGGCACCGATATGTCCAGCTCCGATACCTCCCCAGGACCTTGGTCGTCCCTCTGTTTCTGGCATTGTTTCTTGCGGTGCTGTATTTCCTAGGTAAGATCTTCGCCCATGGTATCGGACGATGGTTTGTCCATCGTTTCGAAGCCGGTATCGAACGGATCCCGCTCATCAATAAGGTCTACGGCTCGGTAAAGCAGGTTACGGATTTGGCTTTAAATGAGCGTGAGATTAAGCTCGGGAGGGTCGTCGTTGTTGAATATCCCAGAAAGGGGATTTGGTCCCTCGGGTTCGTGACCAGCAATGGGTTTCCGTCGCTCCGAGACCTCTCAGGGGAGCCCGTGCTGGCCGTTTTGATGCCGACTTCCCCGATGCCGATGACAGGGTTTGTCATTACCGTCCCCCAGAGCGAAGCGATCGATCTTGATATCACGATCGATGAGGCTATCCAATTCTGTGTTAGCTGTGGGGTCGTCGTTCCACCACCCAAATTGGTGAGGGTGGGCGATGTCGCGCGGCGGGCGAAGCTTGAGCGCTGATTGCTAGCTTTTTGATTTTTTCGACTTCTGTCGCCTCAACCACCCGGCGGATTGGTCTGACAAGACAAGGATCAGCCTAGACTTTGTCGAAGATTAATCATTAAGAACATCGGAGAATCGGCCGAGAAGTGGTTGCACAGCCGAATCATGCCAAGCACGCGAGGGAGAACATGAGCGCAAATTTTTTCGAATGGATTCGTGATGGGGTCCGTCAATCGGTGCTGCTAGGGGTAAGCGATGCGATCGAAGAGCTAGGCACACCCGCTCAGGGAGAAGAAACTCATCCGGGAGTCGCCGCCTTCTTGGCTGCGGATAAAGGAGATCGCAAAAGGGTTGCCGGTGCTACGGCTGCCCCGCAAGGAGGACGCAAGCGTTTGGGTAAAAGCTTGAAAGAGATCGAAAACCCATCCGGTTGAATCTGATCAAATAGGTCAGCCCGGATCCAGCCTGAACCCCCTGAGGGGATCAGGCATGGCCGGGCTTGCGTTTTCAGACCCTTTAAGAACAGGTGTTCGA
The DNA here is from genome assembly GCA_040375695.1 of Planctomycetaceae bacterium. Taxonomy (GTDB): domain Bacteria; phylum Planctomycetota; class Planctomycetia; order Pirellulales; family Pirellulaceae; genus UBA6163. The sequence continues at coordinate 4,976 of JBEIRZ010000222.1, read as the reverse complement.
CTACGGCAACTCGATTGTCGCTAGCGACAATCGCTTCTCTTCTGTCTCACGAAGGATGACCCCGTGGGTCTCGCCAAGTTTCGCGAGTTGAAGGATGCCCGTCATCGATTCCACTTTACTGAAAGGCACGCCAGCAGTACCGCCGCCCTTGACAGGTTCCGTCAACTCATCCTGCCCTGCGACATCAGCGGTATCAATCTTCATCACGCCCCTGGCCGTGTTGGTCACGAGGAGAAAGGTCTTGCCGTCGCGCTCATAGACTATCATATCAAGCGGTCGGTTCTGGTTGCCAAGTTCAGCAACGGTGGTGCCGCGGACCTTGTCCCCTTTCTGGAGCGAGTCGAGCGAGAATCGGACCAATGGGGTGCAAGTAAAACCTGCCAATAGGCTCGGTTTACCATCGATGTTGATCGGAATGAATGCCCTGATAGCGGCGTAGTCTTCGTTGCGGCCGTGTGCGGCGTGGAAAATCTCGATTTGGGCTTCGCTACCGGGGGCTTGAAAGGGAAAACCGATCGCCCTGACTGTCGACAATGGGTTTTCGCCCGCCAGCCCGGAGACGATCAGGCGGCCCTCCGAGAAGGCGAGATCCGTGATCGACTCCATTCGCTTATTGCTCGCTCTTCGCCCTTCGCCAGTGACTTTGTCCGGTGGGGCATTCGGCAGTTCGATCGCGGAAGCTAGCACCTTATCGAGTTTGATCAGGTTGGCTTTGCCATCAAGCCCGACCACGGCCAACCCGGGGCGACTGGCAAGTGTCACCGACATCAAGAGCGTTCCCGCTTCGGGATCGACGGCGATATCAGCGACCGCGACATCACCTGCATTCCCATTGGCCAAGCTGGCCAAGGCCCCTTGAACGTCTTCCAATTGATAGGTTGCTTTCTCGAGGTCTGCCTTTTCAGGGCGGTGTGACTTGGTGTCAATCGCGTAAATGGTCGCTGACTTCGGGTCGCTAACAAACAGGATCCCGTCAGGCCCGAATGCGAGCGGTCCTGCCGAAGTGAGTAGGATCGACTTCTCTTCGAGTCCGTAGTGGTTAGCGGACCAAGCGTTGCTGGAGACCACCAAGGTCGTCGGCAAAGCCGCGAGCCACGCGAAGCACAAAAAACGACTCAATTTCATGAAGATACTCCCGGGAAATGGGGTGGGAAAAGATGCGAGTTCGAACGACTCGGAAAACCTTCCGACCAATATTCTACCGAGTTCGCGACGACAACGCTCACGACCCGTAGCCGAAATGCCACCCGGAATCGTCGCCTCAGCTCAAATCCGTAACCTAGGTGTCACGGGTGGGGTCGTCGCGAAGATCGCCTTCGGTCAAAAGCCGAAAGCCTTTAGCGGAAAGTGTTTCCAATGCCAGTTCGGTGTTTTCAACCATGATCGCGATCGCGGATCTCCCGGCCGGGAGGTGGATCATGGGATAGGCTTGTTGGATGTTGAGTTCTGCCTGAAGCAGGGCGGTACAAATCTTCAAAAGGGGCTGGGAACCTTCAGGGAATTCGACGCCTACTAGGTCGGTCTCGATAATGGCCAGTCCAGCCCTCTCGAGGATTTCGCGTCCCCGATCGTAATCGCTGACTACCAACCGCACGACGGCACACTCGGCGGCGTCGTTGATCGCCAAGGCGACGACCCTAATTCCTGAACCCTCGAACCGCCTCAAAACCTCGAGTAATTGCCCGACCCGATTTTCGAGGAAAATCGTGAACTGGCGAATGGTCGGGAAATTTCGTCCCCGAATCGTCTCGAAGCCGATTCCCGTACCCTCTCCTATGCTCATTTCGATCCCATCAAGTTTTCTATGTCGGGAAGTTTACCCTTGAGACGGTGAGTCCCGACGTATGTAATATCGAATATCTGGAACGGCATTGTAGGTTTATCTGAGTGTAGGCCGGTCAATCAGGTGGGGTCAATTCGGCTAAATGGGTATGCACGCGAAAAAACCTGGGAAGATCCTTGTCGATCTTGTGTCAGTCCTGCCCGACGATCAGCTCATGATCGGCAGGGAGGCTTCGCCTTCCGGCAACGGGTCTTGTCATGTCTTCAGGATGCTTGTCCGGGTCGGTTATCACGAGACGGATGGCCAACGAAGGGTGCATCATGCGAACTATCTCAACTATTTCGAGAGGAGTCGTGTCGAAATGCTGCGGGCGGCAGGGTTCGATTCCCGCGGTTTTGAGAAGGAAGGGTTGATGCTTGTCATCAGCGAGTTGAAGATCCGCTACCGTGGTGCCGCCGAATTCGATGACTTGCTTAGGATTAGCACTTGGGTAACAGAAGTGAGGGGGGCACGGATCGTCCATCGACATGAAGTCGACCGGGAAGGCGAATTGCTCGTCGAGTGCGATTTGGTTTGTGGATGTATTGACGCACGGGGCAGGGTGCGGCGGCTACCGAAGGAATGGGTGAAGTGCTTTGCCCCAAACCGCACTGAAAACCCCTACTCACAGGTGTCGCGGGACGGCCAAGGCGACACCTAGAAAAAGTAAGAGCCCGACAGCCTTACGGCCCTCTTTGGCTTAACCGACTCTCTTGCTTATGCGGAGAGCAGGGTATCCATCGACGCTACCAAAGACTTTACCGCTTGGACGCTGTGGTCGAACGCGGCCTGTTCCTGAGCGGTAAGGTTCAATTCGATAACCTTTTCAACGCCATTCGTACCGAGGATCACGGGGACGCCGACGTAATACCCGCCAACTCCATATTCTCGATCGCAATAAGCGGCTACAGGAATCATCCGCTTCTTGTCGCGGACGATCGCCTCAACCATTTGCGCACATGCTGCTGCCGGTGCGTAGTAAGCACTGCCTGTCTTTAGCAGGGAAACGATTTCGGCGCCGCCATTTCGCGTTCGCGTCACGATCTCTTCGAGCCTTTCGGGGGATATCAAAGCGGTGACGGGGATCCCCCCAACGCTAGTGCAACTAGGCATTGGGACCATTGTGTCGCCGTGTCCACCCATCAACAACGCGGAGATATCCTCGACGCTGACCCCCAGCTCCATGGCCAGAAAGGTCCGATAACGCGCCGTGTCGAGGACCCCTGCTTGTCCGAGGACCCTTGAGGAATCGAAGCCCGTTACACGCCACATCTGCTGGACCATCGCGTCGAGCGGATTACTAACGACGATAACGATCGAATTTGGGCTGCTTGTTTTTATCTGTTCGGCGACACTCGTCACGATCCTGGCGTTCGTGCTTAATAGGTCATCGCGGCTCATTCCGGGCTTGCGAGGGATCCCAGCGGTCACGACGATCACGTCGCTGTCGGCCGTATCCGCGTAGTCGTTTGTCCCGACAATATTCGCGTCGAAACCAAATATCGGCGAAGCTTGCATCAGGTCGAGCGCTTTGCCCCTGGGCATGTTTTCTGTTTGGGGTATATCGAGCAGGACGATATCACCCAATTCGGCCGCAGCGCACCAGTGAGCGCATGTTGCCCCCACGTTTCCGGCCCCGATGATCGAGATTTTCGCACGTCGCATTGTAGGCAACTCCTTAGTTGGTCGATTTTGGGGTGAAATAACAATGATCGCGATAGAAAGCGGGACTCGAGGTGATATCGTGAGCCAACAGCTTCATCGGTCAAGAGGAGGCCCGCCGTTTCGCCCGGGCCGCGGCATCTGCCCGACTCGTGAAGATGATCCACAAGATCGCCGCGAGCGTCATCGCACCGAGGCAGAACGTAATACCATACCCGATCCGGCTCACGCCTAGCAGGTCGCCTCGGGGCGACTCGCGATCGACCAATTTCGAGGCCATCAGCAGTGGCCCCACCTGTTTAGCCCCGCCGGCATTTCGCATTCGATCGCTTTCGTAGCTCCAGAGTCGATAAAAGAGGCCTTCCAGTCGAATTCGCTGCGATAGCAGTACGACATCATTCCTACCTCCGATCCTCCGATCGGCTTGGTCGATCGACAGTCGCAGCCAATCCGGGATGTTAAGCGCGGCGATCGAAACTGGGTAGCGATTTTCAAACACGACCGGTTCACCGGAAGGATCGATAGGATCGATACGGATGGTCAAATTCCCGAGTTCACCGATCGCATCGATTTGCCAGTAGTGGTCCGACCCCAATCGTTGACGAATCGCCTGTTCGGGAATCCCGATTCGGCTAAGACGGACCGACTGGCAGGTCATGCTGACCCGTCGGCCTATCAGGGATGTCGCATTTCTGAGCAGTTCGCCCGCGTCGATCTCCGGTGGGGCGGGATCGCCTGGGTTGTCGATTTCTGAAGCAACCCGGAGCATCTCGTAAAATGAAAGTTGGTCTTCCGGCAGAAGGGGTTTTTTGTCCCGCCGGCGGAGCGGGTCGAGCAGCGAAATGTCGAACCCGTGTCTAGCGAGTAGTGCGACTTCGGGGTCGACCCTTTCCAGCGACGAGGTTGTCGGCAGCCATGCTAGGCCAGAGGCAGCCAGGACGAGACCATGTGATGGTGACTGTGGTACGAGCGTCACCCCGGTAAAGGCGGTCAGATGATCCATCCTCCCGTCCTCTGCGACGCTCGAAAGCCACGCCTTCGGAACCGTCGTCGTCAAAACGGTGATCCTTTCGACGTGAACGCTTCCAGCTTTAGGGCTGCCTGCCGGAGGCGTTGTCCCAGCATCGGAACTCTCCACCAAGACCCGGTAGATCTTGTCAAATTCGAGGTACTCAACCAGGTTGGGGGGGACTGGCGATGCGTGAAGTCCTACGGCACGCCCGCGGATATTAACCACATCACCGGGGCGAAAGACTCGGTCGACGGTCGGAAAGGTGGGTTGGTCGTCGGAGGGGTGCAGAACCGATCCGATGTCAACTTTTGCGAGCCGGTCGACTTGGAACAAAAGCTTTGCGATTTCGGCGACTTTGGTAGCGTTAGTCGGATCGTCGAGCCATTGGGCGGAGGTTTCGATCCGCTTCGCATCAAAGCCGCTGAGTCGATCGACGATATTTCGCTGCGGTACCTCTTTGGTCACTCGATCTGACCCCAT
>JBEIRZ010000406.1:0-3944 GCA_040375695.1 Planctomycetaceae bacterium | reverse complement strand
GCGGCGATGGCGAGCGTCCCGCGCAGCCTGCGCGAACCGGCCCTTTGCCACGCCTGGTGCGCGACATCGACGGTGCTGTTGCTCGACGCGGCGAAGCGTCATCAGGTGCGTCGGCTCGTGCTGGCATCGACCAGCGCCGCGTACGGCAATTCGCCGTACGTCGCCAAACGTGAGTCGGACCCGGTCGACCCGCTCTCGCCCTACGCCGCCGCGAAACTGGCCGCCGAATCCTATTGTCGCGCCTTCACCACCGGCCAAGGGCTCGAAACGGTGATCCTGCGATTCTTCAACGTGTACGGCCCGCGTCAGGACCCGAAGAGCGAATACAGCGCGGTGATCCCACGCTTCGTCTCGATGGCGATCGCGGGTTCGCGGCCGACGATCTATGGCGACGGGATGCAATCGCGTGACTTCGTCTATGTCACCGACGTCGCGGCGGCGAACGTGCTCGCGGCGACGACCCCTGGGGTGGCGGGCCAGATCTTCAACGTCGCCCGTGGCGGCCGCACGACGCTGTTGGAACTGATCGAGCAGCTCACGCGGCTGCTCGATCGACCGCTCGACCCGATCTTCGAAGCGGCCCGGTTGGGGGACGTCCGGGAATCGCAGGCGGACATCACGCAGGCCCGCCTGCGGCTGGGCTTTGACCCCCGGGTCGACATCGCCCAAGGGCTTCGCACCAGCATCGACTACTACCGTCAACAAGCGATCGGTAAGGGGCCAATGCTGGCGTAAAACGGATAGTCCTGACCATCCGCGGCGTTCCGACTTCCCCCAGGTTATACAACCGACATCGGGATGGAAATCCCGATCAGATGAAGGCTGGATAGCCGATAAAGATGTCAGGTGTCGGATAGCCGCACCTTCGCAACCGGTGCAACCGCCCTTGCACAATAGCCGCCAGCGTATAAAATCCCTGACCGTTGGCGACTTCGGTTGCGAACCGCACCCCTAGCTCAATTGGATAGAGCATCGGTCTACGGAACCGAAGGTTACTGGTTCGAATCCAGTGGGGTGTATGCCTTGGGCATCTAGAACACCGCTGACCCCATCTTTTACGGTGTTTTTCAACTTCTTGCGGGGCACGGATGGCCCCAGATCGGACCGGATGTTACCACCGGCGTTACCACCGATCGCCTCTTCGAAGTCGTCTTCTGTCACCTGAAGATAGAACGCGTCCGCCACCGCCGCCGAATGGCCAAACCAATCGTTCAGGACGTGGTTGGGGTGCCGGCCGGACCGCTCCAGTTCCGTCCGCCGGCTCGCCCGCAATGCCATGAACGGCTTGGGCCACCGGGCAACGCCGGCCCGATCGGCGATCTTGCCAAGTGTCGTTCGCAGGTTCGTTTCGGTGTCGCGGTAGCGGTTGATCACGAACCCATCGCCCGGTGACTCGATCCCCGGTTGAACCAAATAATAAAGCGAATCCAGCTCGGTCCGCAGTTCAGGAAACAACGGCACGATCCGCTCACCCTTCCCGGCCTTCTCGGTCTTCGGCGATCGCACCTTGAACCGACCCCGATCCCATTGGATATCCGACCACCGCACCCCCAACACCTCGCTCGGGCACCTGAGCCCACCAAAACGACACAAAGCGAACAACGTTCGCGACTCTTGATCGGGGCACGAATCCAGGATGGCCACCGCAGCCGCCGCGTCAATGAACCGGTTTTTCGTGCCGTCGCTGCGCAGGTCGATCTTGATACCGACAAACGGATTGATCTCGACCAACCGATCGTCGATCGCTGCTCGCATCATCTGGCGACACCGCTTGATATGTTGGCCGGCCGTGTTTGCCGACAAACCCGGGCCATCTTCGGCGGTGGCCATCATCCAACGATGAAACCTTTCCGCCATCCCTTTCGTCACGCCGGTCAACGGCACGTCAGAACCTAGGAACGTTTCGAAGTGATCGACCGATTGGCGATGATTGCAACTCTTCTTCCAATCATGCCGTGAATCGATGTAAGCCCTCATGTACTCCAAGACGGTCTTTGGCAGATTGGCCAAAACCTGCTCATCGATCAACCGCAGCTCGGCCAACCTCATCGCCAACCGACGGTCAATGCTGCTCGCCCAAGTTAGGTCAGCACGTGCGGGCTCAAGACCATTCAACCGGTTCGTGATCAACGAATCGATCCGCCTGAAGACTTCGGCAGCGGCCTTCTTGGTCAGGTCCCCGATCCAAATCACCTTGGGCCGCTTGTCCGTGTCGCGATACCGAATCTTCCAGCCCGGCCGATTGCCGCGCTGCTCATGCAGACTTGCCATCGCTCAACCCCAATCGTTCAAAGCCCAATGAAGATAAAAGACCGCGGCGGGCCGGCATTTGGTACCGGCTTTTCGCTGCTACTGATGGGGGCGGTTGCTCAAGCCCCTTAAATGCCCCAGGACGTTCGCATCCGCTTCCCCGACTCAAAACCCAATCGACGGGGCAAACGTCGCAACCGTGGCGATTTTCGCACCCAATATGCCGCGGCCAAGCGTCTGGACGTTCGTGACCGCTGCCCCGCCCCTTGTCGGTCAAAACGTGAACGACACCACGGGTTATCAAAACGCTGCACGTCACGCAAATAACGGTACGTACTGCAAACGAGCAATTCCCACGGATCCACGCCTTCGACATTTTGATCCGCGTGCTCCGCTGTAAAGCTGCCATCGTCTGCTCCCCTACGGTGATACCGATGCAGAACGCTTTTGGAGGCCCTGAAATATGTCGAATAAACGTCACTTTGCCCCACACCCCGTAATCGATGATCCCGCTTTCTAAATAACGACCGAATCACCAACTCCGTAACGACACTTCCAATTCCGTCAGAAGGGATCCCTCTCGATCACTTCGCCTGCGGAATTATTTGGTTCTATTCTGCTCCTATTACATAGGGCAGAATCAGAACTCAGATTCCGCTATCCCACATTCTGGTTTAATTGCCAGAATTAGAATCAGAACTCACAACCTTCCGACGCGACTTTTTACGCCTGTTGCGATTGCTGATTTTCCGATTCGGCTCACCGGCCGCACTCCCATCTTGTGATTGAACTGTTAAAGCCGAAACAGTCGACTTTTGGCTCGGAAGAGAGTAAAAAACGCCACGCGGCTTGCCAGGGATTCGGCAAATCTTTCCCTTGTTGATAAGGTGGCCGATTAGCCGATCAAACTTGGAAACGCCAAAGTCGAAGCTAGCCCTAAGATCTGATTGCTGGATGGAACCTGCCTCAGGGATTCTCGCCAAAATCAATTCCGCTTGCGCGACTGTCTCCGCTTCAGATTTCTTTTTTTCGGCGAGTTTGTTTTTCTTTCTGTGATCCAAAATCACAGGAGCATCATCAGTTACCCTCCACAACGGATACTCGAACGCACATGAGATCGGCTTTGGTGACTTAAAAGACCGCGTAACGGCCTCCAGAACATGAAGCGAATCGTTCTGATGCTGGCGGATGATGATGTGGGTATCCGGTGCGCGGCTAATTGACCCTGCGCCAGAACCGACATCAGTGATCGCCTTATCTCCCTGCCCACCCTTAGAGGTGTGATGCACAACCACAATCGCACATCTCCACTCCCTGGCGTAATGATCAAGACGATTGTAAATCGCCATCATCTTCGCATTATCGTTTTCCGACGTAGTATCAGGTAACGTACGATACAAGGCATCGATGATCACCAATTTGTAATCACCGGCCTGTATGCGTCCAAGGCGATTAGCAAGCGAGTGAATGTCGATATTGTGACCACGCAGGCAAACGACATCGAGCGACTCACCGACGGCATCAAAATCAAGTCCTTTGGCTTCGGCGATTGTTTGAAGGCGATTCGCAAGTGTTTCGGGGTGCAACTCGTTATCGATGATCAGAACCCGTCCTCGATTGACGCGATGCGACAGCCACTCTCTTCCAGCAGCGACGTCCAAAGCCATTCCGCCAACGAGAAAACTCTTTCCCGT
>JBEIRZ010000145.1:0-10530 GCA_040375695.1 Planctomycetaceae bacterium | reverse complement strand
GGGGGGGGAAGCACTCTTGGGACCGAAGTGCCAAAACAGCGGAGTTCCGACGAAGGTTATCGAGTCTTGCCCCGCAGGTCATCGTCTGGTGTTATCAATCGGGGTCGCCGATCCGGACCCCGCGCGGTGAATCAGCCCGGCGGTTAAACCGGTTCGTCCTTCTAATCAAATCAGTTCGAACATCGCATCCATCAGCGGATTGCTGATCCTTTTTTTCGCGAAGCGATCGCGAATTCGAAGCGGATCCGATTCGCCGATTCGCAATGGATGCCGCGGTTCGCGACCAGGACTCTATGGCTTCGTGACGAATCGCATGCGGCTCGCCGAGATGGTTCGATCAAGCCGGCCGCTTGGTGGGATGATGATCTTTCCAACGTTTGAACGCGGTGCCAATTTCCGACATCTTGACCCAGTGATCACGCGTCTTGCTGCTCATCAACAGCGTTTGGGGGTTGATCTCACCGCTATCGATTTTCTGGAGCACTTCCTGTTCGCTCACCGGTCCGACTTTGATGGAACCGAGAAGCCTGCGATGTTTCATGTAATACCAATCGGCGCTCATCGCGATCCTCCAACACTCTTGGGGACTGAATCGGATCGATCGCTGAGCCAACGCTTCCGTGCGGTAAACCATCAGCCGATCGACCTTGGGTTTTTGAACCCGACCCTTTGCCGTGTAATCCACTCCGGTTGTTTAAACCAATGGCAATAGGCTTCGGCCCGCGCGGAAGCGGCATTTTTGTTTCGACTTTGCCGTGTAGCCTTTGATGGAGGGTGGAAAAGCTGTTGATGATTTCGCGCAATTCTCGTCAGCGGAATGGACGAAAGGACGCCGAAGCGAAATCAGCCCTTGGCGAAATGGTTCGCCAAGGGCCGAAAGTTTTTCTTAAAGGGTTCGCATCGATCGGACCGCTCGGGTTTAGGCTCGCAGGCTCGCGAAGAAGGAATCGAGGACGGCGTGTTTTCCGGCGACGTCATTCAATCGGTATTCGTTGTTGTGGAATCGGCGATCGAAGTACGATTCCCAAGTGGTGGCGAAATCTTCGAGCGGGTTGAATCGGCCGTAATTCCTGGCGAATTCGCTGCCGTTGAGGTAGTGCCAATTCGAACCATCGCCACCCTGGGTGAACCCGGTACCGCCCCCCTGTCGCCAGCCGCTCAATTGCCGGAAACCAGGGATGCGGCCGTTTTCGTGAGCCTCGTCCCAGTTGTGTGCGACTTTGCGATAGGTCGTGATGCGCGCCGCGGCGCTGTTATACAAGCCATTGTCCGTGAAGGTGATGGATCCGTTACCGGAGTTCCACCCGTCGATACTCTCCGTTCTGTCGAGTTGGTTGAGCTGACTACCCGCCCGTTCGAAGACGAGGTCGCCTCCTGAGGCCGTCTTGAGCAACCTGGTGTTTCCGGTCATATGGTGCAGTTGGCGTAAGGCCACATCGATCGCTTCGATGTTTGGGTCGGTCCACGTCCCTGCCGCGAAGGTCGCATCGCCGATCCCAGAAAGGGTGACCGTTTTTTGTCCCAGGTTGCGGAAATGTGTCACCGAATCGCCAAAGCTTTTATCGGTGATGGTGTCTTCTATCTGGACCGACTTAACAACAGGCGTTAGACGTAAAGCCTCTGAATTGACAAGGAATCGATCTTTACCCGCGCCCCCGGTCAGTCGGTCGTTCTCGCCGACGCCGCCGAAGAGCCCATCATCCCCGTTACCGCCGAAGAGTTGGTCGGCCCCGGCACCGCCGTAAAGGGAATCGTCGCCATCGCTTCCGTACATCAGGTCATTGCCTGCGCCTCCTCTTAGGACATCATTGCCGGCATCTCCTCTCAGAACATCATCGCCGCTTCCTCCGACAAGCGTGTCATTGCCGCCGTATCCGACGAGCTCGTCGTTGCCGGTGCCGCCGTCGAGGTGGTCTGCCCCGTTGTACCCTTCCAGATAATCGTTACCGCCGTTGCCGAATCCGCGGACGGGCAGGTTGGTGATGTAGTTGACGAAGCGATCGTTGCCGGTGCCGCCGACGAAGTCGACCGAACCGACGCGAGAGGATTCATAATTCCAAGACCGATTCGTGCCGACATCGACTCCGCAATCCGAGACGCGAAACAGTTCCTCGCGGTACTGCTTAAGAGTCTGCTCGAAACTGGACCGCTTTGCAGCGTCAGAGATTAGGACATTGAGAGTCAGACGAAAGTCCGCGTAGTGGTCGTCCCTAGCTGACTCGTCGGCAGTCGTAAACATCTTCTAGGGCGTCGCAGACAGCAGAAGAACTTTCGCGCTCGAGGTTTCGTTTTGGAAGTTGAACAAGTGCTGAGCAAGAGCGGCCGCTTCGGACGAGTCCTCGGTATCGCCGGCCATGAGATGTTTGAATCGTTGGAACTCATCTAAGATGATGAGATCTGACTCCAGCCAATGCAGGCAGGTCTCTGCTAGCACCCGTCGTAATTGACCCATCCAAGCAATGCACTGACTCGTGATCTCAGAGGGTATCTCCTTTCGAGGCGGTACCGTGGAGCATGTTTTCCGTTGTTTGTACACGGACCAGGATTCCAAACGTCGATTCCTAGTTGCCGATGAAGTTGGCCTTGGTAAGACACTGATTGCGAGAGGTGTCATAGCGAAGACGATTGATCATTTGTGGGAGAGCACTCGACGAATGGATGTCGTCTATGTTTGCTCGGATCGGTACGGGTGTCGTTTGTGGGTGGGCAGAAGGGATAGCCCCTAACCTGTCACTCGCAAACCGGCGGAACGACCCATCAAAAAAATCTCGACGAGTTGTAATTCGAAAACGGCGTATCGTCTGTCGGGAACGATGACGGCGGAATGAGCCAATCGGTGTCTACCTGCAGCAGGCAAAGGGATTGGCTGATCGAGGGCATGGGGTCGAAAAGGGATTCGAAATCGAGAGGGCCGATCAAGCGATCGCGGCAGGTTGAACTGCCATCGGTGAGAGCAAGCGGATGGGGGGTAGATCGCGGCGATCGGCGTTGGAGGCCGCGCGCGTTAATCGCTGCGTTGAGAGAAACGAATCGCCCTGATCGGGGGGCGAGTCATCACGGCAAACGTTCGGGGGCGGTGGCTGGGAGCGGTTCGGGTTTGAGCTGCTCCAGCGGGGTCGGGTCGACTTCTAGCGGACGTGGGTCGACAGTTAGCGGTGTCGCATCGGGGGCTGGGACTGAGGTGACTGGTGGGGTGTTGCCGGGCTTGGGCGGCGCGGGTGTTGCGTTGGGCTGGGTCGGGTTAGGCTGGGTCGCGTCGGCGGTCTTTTCGACATCGGTCGACTTCGCATCGGTTAGCGCATCGGCCGCTTTCGACTTGTCGGTCGTGGCCCCGTTCCCCTTCCCTGCCAAGAGCCCGCCTAGTGCCGAGCCGAGTCCTCCGAGGATCGATTTGTTCCCGCCCGGGGTCTGCGTTGTATTTGGGGTCGCTGCCGTCTTTGCGGGTTCGGTCGCTTCGGCGGAGGCCTGGGCGATTTGGTCGCGGGTCGCGAGGGCGACGTCCGCCGTATCGAGTCGGTCGCCGCGGGAGTATTGAAGTTTTAACTTTTGGCCCGGTTCGAAGCGGGCCAGTTCGCCGACGAGGTCTTGGACCGAATTGACGAGGCGGCCATCGACGGCGACGATCCGGTCACCGGCTTTGACCCCAGCGACATCGGCGGGGGATCGAGGGGCGACCGCGGTGACCATCGCGCCACGCGGGCGTCTGGCGACCCCGGTCGCCGAGACGACTTCGGCGGGGGTGTCGATCGTGACCCCCAAGCGGCTCTTGTTCCCCGAATCGGTCGGCGGTTCGGAATCTTCGGACGGCTTGGTCCGTTGCGCGACGTTGCGATCGGACCAAGCGTCGGAAGCGGCACCGCCGCGGGTGCCCGGTTGTGGCGGGGGCGGGGTCGCGCGGCGGAAATTCGCGCTCCGGGACGGGTCTGCGGCGTTGCCAGCGTCGGCGGCTGGTGCGGATGGTGGGGTTGGTGTCGATGGTGTTGTGGCCCGCGCCTGCGGCTGGCCGTAGGGGTTCGATGGCATCGGCTGGATCAGGATTCGGCCGCGGAGCCGATCGCCGAGCCTTCGAAGCGGGCCTTGGGCGGCGGCATTGGAAGCCGGGATGGCGATCAAGAATGACAACGTCGCGGTGGCGATCGCCGCACGCCAAACCCCGCAAGGGAACGGACGTGGCGCGAGGTTTCTGGGCGAGTCGGTTCGGTTCATGGCGATCGATGTAAACTGACGATTCGAATGGCGGCCGTCGGCATATGGGCGAGCGGCCGATGTCGGATGGTATTGTTCAGACCCTGATTATAGCGGCCAACGGCATGCACACTAGCAACCCGATGCTGATCGGGCGAGTCATCGGATCGGAGTGGCGAGGGCGTTGCCTGGAGTGGGCTTTGGGAGAGGTGTCGCCCGAGCTCGTCGAATCGGTCCGCGGCCGCATCGAAGGTCATCGGTTGGGCCGTAGTTTGGGCTGTACCGACGGGGCGATCATCATCGCCGGGGCCTATCCGGCAGGTGGCTCGGTGGAAAATGACGACCCGCACGGGGTCGCGATCGCCGAAGTCACGATGCCCGACCAGGCCGACTTGCTGTTGCTCGTTGACCCACCGCTTGGGGGCGGGCAAAGCGGTCGGGAGAGCGGTCGGGAGAGCGGTGGTGCGCAGCGGGACCCTGCCGCCGTCGCGGTGGGGGCGGTCCGCCGAGCGCTTCGCGAAATGGGGGTTGGTTACCTGCAGGCGACGAGCGAGACTTGGCGAGAGGAATCGCGTCTGGAACGGGTCGGGTTTTGCCGCGTCGCCAACGTCGCGGTGATGAGTCTGGAGCTTGATGGGGCCCAGGACAGGGCCCACGAAAGGGTGCATATCGATCGACCGCCGCCGGCCGATCATCGCTGGGTGACGCTCGAACAATTGGGAGCGGGTTGGCGGTCGGCCGTCATCGCGACGGTCGAAGCGACCTTCGAGGGGTCCCAGGATTCGCTCGGTTTGGTCGGGTACCGCGAGGCTTTCGCGGTCGCGGCGGGCCTAGCCGACGGCTCGGGGCTCGATCATCGGCTCAGTCGTCTGTTGCGGGTCGGCGGGGATTGGGCGGGGGTGCTGCTAATCGCCCCGCTCGGGGGGGTGTCCGCTGGGCGTGACGGCGATCTGGGGGATCGGGCGGGTGGGTCGGTGGAGGGGCCTGACCTGGAGTTGCGGTACCTGGGGATAACGCCTCGGCTGAGGGGTTCCGGATGGGGGGTGACGATCGTCACGGAGCTGTTGCGGGTGGCTAGGGGGGATGGGGCGAGGCGAATCGGGGTGTCGGTCGATTTGGCCAGCGGGGCTGCGGTCGCGATTTATCGGCGATTTGGCTGGCGGGAGGTCGTTCGGCGGGGAGTTTGGGGGTGTCGGACGGAGGGTTGAAAACGACGTCATCCCGTAAATGACGGGTCGAACGAGGGACGGTTTGTTTTGGGCAACAGCTTTTCCACCCCCTGGAAAAGTTGCCATCAATCGGTCGATTTTGAAGGTTGGGTGAAGAAAAGCTAGGGCGAAAGGGTGTGGCGGGGCGGTCGATGTGGCCGGCGTGGAGGGGGGTAGGCGGCTCGATTTGACAGCAAAGGTCACCGACCTAGAATCTCGCTCTCACGTCACTGAGGAGACTGGTTGGGGAAGGCATTGGTGCCGCCCAGCGGAGCTTGGTCGGCGATGGGATTTGGGGTCGTGGCCGTCGTCAATGATAGATGGCCCCAAGCTCGTCGGTGAATCACCATTCTCGGCGCACGCCTTTCCAGGTTTCGGACAGACAACTTGCCGCGTCAATTTCCAAGAGGGAGGTTTCGGCTACCGGTATGCGCACGTCGGACCACGGGACCCAGGACAGGATTGTCGAGGGAAAAATCAGGGATGGGCTGGAGCGTCGCATCGGAACGGACCGTTTCGGCATTTGGTTCGGCGATCGGGTCCGTTTCGAGATCGGGTCGGACGGGCTGACGGTCTGGGTCGATGGCGAGTTTGCCTTGGAGCGGCTCCGCGGGCATTATTACCGTCAAATCGAGTCGATTGCCGCGGAAGTCGTGGGGGGGATCGTGCCGGTAAAAATGTCCCTTTGGGAGGAACGAGCCCGCGTGTTATCATCGGAGGAGCGGGAGGCGGCGACGAGCCTCCGACCAAGCGTACTCACCCCAACCGCCGTGACGACCGATGTTCAACAGATCAGGTCACAACCTGTCAGGTCGATCCGCGTCTCTTCACCCAACCCGATCCGTGAAATGCCCCCCCAAGCGACGGTCCGGCGAGGGATTGGCGGGGGGCAGCTTCGAGTCGGTTCGGGGCCGGTTTCGGTCCGCCCAAGTTTTGCATCATCAGGCGACGCTTCGGTACGCGAGGGGACCGGGCGGGATCCGGGGGGCGTTGAGGATGGGGCGCTTGGCGAATCGCTTGCGGCCCCTGGGCGGAGGGTCGTGTCGATGACCTTCACGAATTTCATGCCGGCGACGAGCAACGAATTGGCGGTGACGGCGGCGAAGCTCTTGGCGGCCGATCCGATCGGCTCGGCCCCGCTCTGTTTTTGGGGTCCGACCGGGACCGGGAAGACGCATTTGTTGCATGCGATTAGGAATGAGCTGCGGGCGCGGCATGGGATGCCGCGTGTGATCCTCCTTTCGGCCGAACAGTTCACCAACGATTTTCTCGCCTGTGTCCGCGGTACCGGCTTGCCGGCCTTCCGCAAACGTTACCGAGATGCCGACGCGCTGTTGATCGACAACGTCCAATTCCTGGGTGGGAAGACGGCAACGCTCCGCGAGACGCTCTACACCGTCGACGCGCTCTTAACGCGAAGGCGGCCGCTCGTCCTTGCCGCCGACCGTCAGCCTTTAGAGATCGACGGGTTGGCCGGCGATTTGGCGGGCAGGATGTCGAGCGGATTGGTTTGCGGCATCAACCCGATGGAACGCGAGCTCCGCAAGGAGCTGTTCCGTCGACACGCCGAGCAAAGTTACCTCCCATGGGACGAAGCGACGATCGAGGTCTTGGCGGAGCGGACGATCGGCGACGGGCGGGTGATCCAAGGGGTCGCGCAGTTGGTGTCGATGTTGCAGCGGATGTATCGCCGGATGCCGACGCTCCAGGAAATCGCCGCCCAGGCCGGCGACATGCTGCAGCGTGGCCCGAAGGTCGTGGCGCTCGCCGATATCGAAAAGGCGATCTGCTCGACGTTCGGGATCACCACGCAGGAACTGCGTAGCGAAGCGAAGTCGCGAAGCGTCAGCCACCCGCGGATCCTGGCGATGTACCTGTCGCGCGAACACACCACGGCGGCCTTCTCGGAGATCGGTCGTTATTACGGTGATCGCAACCACAGCACCGTCATCGCGGCCCATCGCCGCGTCGAAGAGTGGCTCCAAGGTGAGCGGACGCTCGGCGGGCGTGGCCCCAAGGGGATGAAGGTGAGAGAGGCGATCGCGGCGGTCGAGAGCTTGCTGCGGATCGGCTGAGAGACCCCTTCGATGCCTGCGGCGTGCGATCATTTGCTAAGCCGCGAGAGGATTCGACGATCACGCGAGCCAGTTCGAACTTATTTCTTGGAATCGACGGGGGTCGGTTTCGCCGGCTTGTAGCGGTGGGCCAATTTGACGGCGACTTCGGCGACGGCATTGCGGAACGATTCGGGCCCGACCACTTCGGCGTCGCTCCCTAGCGACAGCACCTTAGGAAGGAGTTCCCTGGGGTGCGAGGCGGGGACGGTCAACAGGGTATCGCCCGAGTCGAGCGGTTCGAGGGTTTGGTCAGGGTGCCAGGGGTCTTCGCGGACCCATGCCGAAGCCGATTCGCCGAGCCTGATTTGGACCGGGACGGGGGCGTCGCTGGAGAAGATCCCGATCGAGCGGCTGAGGTGTTCCGTGAGGTCGACGTCGGGGTCGGGTTTGAACCACCGATCGAGGGCCGTCGCTTTGCGGAAGCGGTCGAGTTTCCAGTGCCTCAGGCGTTCCTTCGGGTCGTCGATCTCGACCGCCGCCGCGACGACATAGATGCTGTTTTGATAAACGGCGAGGCCGTACGGTTCGATCTCGCGGACCGCGGCAGGTTTGCCGGTCGACGCGTATTCGATCTCCAGCACGCGGTGTTCGGCGACGGCGCGGTTGATCGTCCGCAAGATCCCTTCGTGGCGCTGGTAGGTTTTGCCGAGGGCCCCGAAGACATGGATCGTCTTGCGGTATTTTTGGTAATGGTCCCAAACCCCTTCGGGGACGGCGTCGCGAAGTTTGCTCCAGAACGATTCGATCCCTTGCCAGTACTGTGTCCCAAGCAGGGGAAAGAGGAGTTCGCGGGCGATCGACAGGGAGATCAATTCGGTCGACGAGACGCTGATCTTGTGAATCCCTTTCTCGACGCGTCCGAGCATGTAGACCTTGCCCCGTTCGAGCGTATCGCTGCGGATATCGAGCCCTGCGGCGGTGAGCGCTTCGACGTCGCGTCGTACGGTCCGCTCGTGCAAATTCCCCAGTCCCAGATCGCGGACCAGGTCGTCCCGCAGCTCTTCCAGCGTCCGGCCGAAGCGGGACGCTTCCAACAGTTGCATGATCTTGTGTTGGCGGATCAGTTGCTCATTGCGGGCCATGCGGGACGTCCGTGGTCGGTGGGCGAAGGGGTTGCGGTTCGCGGGCCGCGATTCGGCGGTTCGCCGGCGGCAAACAACGGAACGCGGGCGGCAAACGGCGGAACGCGGGCGGCAAACGGCGGAACGCGGGCGGCAAGGGCCGGTTCAGATCTGGCAACCGCCGCCGCAGCAGCGGGGCATCCCGCAGGCTTGGCCCCCGGCATCGCCGCGCGATACCGGCAACGCTTGGCCGCCGCGGACCGCGGGGCTGGCCGGGACGCTCCATTCCTTGTTCAACTGATGCCCGCCGCATTGCGGGCAAGCGGTTTGTTCTTCGCGTGAGCGGACCAAGACTTCGACCGTCTGCTCACAATCGGCGCACGTGTATTCGTAGATCGGCATCGGGCAATTTTCTCCTGGTTGTCTGTCGATACGGTGGACCGACCGAGGCACTCGGTCGATCGTGGCCGCGGCGGCGATGCTTTCATCGGCCGTCGCGGCCCTGTATGGTATTGGGTATTGTCGAAGGCCGCGATCCAGGCCCAGCCAGACCCTTAACATGACTGTTTCGTGACCTACGGATGTGTCGACCCTCGCGGTGTTGAAGCACCGGTTGGTGACTCCGCACCGCGGTTGTGTCACGCCCTATGGCTAGTCATCGTCCCTTCGACAGCTCCATTTTACCGATTCTCCCGCCCGAAAGAACTCGAAAATGCCCACCCCTTCTCTTGCGCCCCGCCGTTTGTGGCCGTTTTCGGCCGATTTTGCGATGTTGGCCGGCATGGTCCGCCCCGTGAAAAGCTTGCTTCGTTCCCCCTCTCGGTGTGGCCTGCTTTTCTGTGGGGCGCTGTTCGCCTTGCCGGTCGCACCGTCCGTCGCCCAGGACGCCGCCAAGTCGGCGCCGGTGTGGGTCGAGGGGAAGGAATCGCTGACGCTGATGCAGGGTGAAAAGCTAGCCTTTCAATACATCTTCCGCAGCGGCCGCAAGCCGATCATCTACCCGCTCTTGTCGCCCGGCGGCGAAAACCTCGCCCGTGATTACCCGATGAAGCCTACCGAAGAGGGAGGGACGAGCGACCACATCCACCAGCGATCGATGTGGTTCACGCACGGCGAAGTGAACGGCGTCGATTTCTGGGCCGAACAGGACGGTGGTGGCGAGATCGTCCATCAAGGGGTCGAGTCGAAAGGGGTCGATCCTTCTGGCCTGGCGACGTTTAAGGCCACCGCCAAGTGGAAGGTCCCCGACGGCACCGAGATCCTCGCGGAGACCAAGACGATCGGCGTTCGCTCGACCGATGCGGGGCGCATGATCGATTACACGATCGAGCTTCAGGCGCTCATCGACGAAGTCCACTTCGGCGACACGAAGGAAGGCTCGTTCGGGATCCGTGTCCCGGACAGCATGATGGTCGACCGCAAGTTGGGTGGCAAAATCATCAATGACCAAGGGAAGACCGACAAGGACGCCTGGGGTTTGCGATCGAAGTGGGTCGATTATTCCGGTCCGGTCAAGGACAAGACTTACGGCATCACCGTCTTGGAACACCCGCTCAGTTTCGGCGCCCCTTGCCGATGGCACGTGCGATCTTATGGCCTGTTTGCCGCGAACCCGTTCGGCGAATTCCACTTCATCGGCGGGGACAAGACCGACGGTTTCCGTTTGAAGAAGGGTGATTCGATCAAGCTCCGCTACCGCATCTTCCTGCATGACGGTTACGGCGATGCGGAGCAGATCGCCAAGCAGTGGGTCGAATTGGCCAAGACCGACCTGTAGGACGCATCGCCGCGGTCAGGTCCCGCGGCGGTTACCGTACCAGCGGACGTGCATCCGGTCGCAGTACCGGAAACCGTGTCGTTCGCAAAGCGGCGTGAGCCACGCCGCTTTGGCATCGAGCCCCGCGGCGTCGATCCCTTGGGGCATGATCCAGACCGATGGGGGCGCGGCTTCGAGCTCAT
>JBEIRZ010000298.1:0-5652 GCA_040375695.1 Planctomycetaceae bacterium | reverse complement strand
GGTCTCGCCTTGGCGAGCGAAACCGATCCAACGGATCAATTGCAAGTCGCGAAGACCACCACGTGAACGCTTCACGTTTGGCCGCAACAGGTAGTTGGTCTCGCCCCATTTGACCCGTTCCTGGCGACGGGCCTCGGTCACCTCTCGAACCAAGCGTTTGGAACGCCGACGGGCACCACGTCGCAACGTATCGAAAAAACCCTCATAGACCTGAACGCTGCCTGCCAGGTAGCGAGACTCGGTCAGGGAGGAGTAGATCACGGGATCCTTCCAAGCTAACCGACAGGCCTCATCCGGCATCCGGACCGAAAAGCCCAGTTGCAGACCGGCATCGACGATATTCCGCGATACGGTCGACGCGATGGGCTGGATCTCACCGTAGATCGCGCGACTGGTGATCAACATCAAATCGACGTCGCTGAAGGGTGCCAAATCACGGCGACCATACCCCCCATGGGCGACCAACGCGACTTGCTTGGCTAACGGCCCTCGGTTGTTACCCGAGATCGCCCCGCCCCAGATATCAAGGATCAGGGTGTCGACTAAATCGGTGATCGAAGAACAAATATCCGGTCCCGACCCACCCTCGTCATGCCGCTGACGGATCTTTTCGCGCCCTTCCTTGAGCCGTTGACGAGCCCGGATGACGACCGGGTCGATCAGCGGGGACGGATGGTCGCTCATGCACGTGTACCGCCTTGGCGTGATGATCGGCCCGGACCGCCTTGGCGTGATGATCAGCCCGGAGCATGCGAGAAAAGATCAGATCGCCTCTTCGCCGCGTTCGCCGGTCCGAATCCGAATCGCGTCTTCGAGGTTGGTGATGAAGAGCTTACCGTCGCCGATCTGGCCGGTCTGGGCGGTTTGCAAAACCGTATCGATCACGGTCTGGAGATTCTCATCCGAACAAACAACCTCGATCTTCACCTTCGGGACGAAATCGATCGCGTACTCGGTCCCCCGGTAGATTTCGGTATGCCCCTTCTGGCGGCCAAACCCCCGAACTTCACTAACGGTCATCCCGTGAATCCCTCGCTCGGTCAATGCATTTTTTACGTCCTCAAGCTTAAAATGACGGACGATGGCTTCGACTTTCTTCACGGCTAGTGAATCCTTACTACGATGATGAATCGGCGGGCGGTGCGAAACGACCTTTATACATTACCATTTTGGGGGAGCGAGACAACGCCGACAACCGGCCCCACGCACAGGTCACTCGCCTTCTTGAGTCGGCTTGACCCAATGGACTTCCGCATGCCCGCCGCGGGCATTGACGACACGACTGAGCACAAACAGCAGGTCGCCCAGACGATTCAGATATATTAACAAATCTTCACTGACGCTGGCCTCATGCCGCCGAACCAACGTCACCACCCTCCGTTCGGCACGGCGGCAGATCCCCCGGGCTAAGTGGAGCCTCGCCGAGGCCTCGCAACCGGCAGGCAGGATGAAATGCCGCAGTGGTTGTAGTGTCGCCTCGTGCTGGTCGATCGTTTCCTCCAACCAGCGGACGTGGCTAGGGTCGATGATCCTGACCCCGAACGCGTCCGGATCGGGCGTCGCCAACTCGGCCCCGATCGAAAATAGCTCGCTTTGAATCCGCGAAATCTGACGATCGATATCATCAGCAAGTGGCACAGCACGCGCTACTCCCAATGCGGCGTTGAGCTCATCGACGGTCCCATAGGCCTCGATACGGTCATCATCCTTTGACACCCGCGGCCCCCCAAAGAGGCCCGTGCTGCCCATATCGCCCGTTTTGGTATAAATCTTCATCTTCCGACCCGATTGGAATGTTGGACGCTCAAGGCAACCGCAAAATGTCTCGGTGAGGCAAGTCTGCAGGGCATCGGGCCACCCCGCAAGCCCACTGAATCATCCGCCAGGAGATTATCCGCCACATGGCAATTCCATCCCAAGAAATCACGGCGGCCGGGATCCTGCTGATGACGCGGTGCCAACCGCATTCGGCGATCGGACCGAAATTTCTTTTGCTCCGACATCCGGACCGATGGGACCTCCCCAAAGGCCACGCCGAAGCGGGGGAAACGCCACAGCAAACCGCCCTTCGCGAGACACAGGAGGAGACGGGTATCCCGACCGATCGGATCGAATTGGACCCGAACTTCCGCTTTTCGCTCTCCTACCCGATCCGGTCAAAACGCGTCGGCGACAAGGAAGTGACCAAGACGGTTCACTACTTCCTAGGATTTATCGAATCACCAATCGAAATCGACTGTCCCGAACATGAAGGCTATCGGTGGTTCGATTGGCCCGCCGGGCCGATCCAAGGGCAAACGGTCGATCCGCTGTTGGATGCCGTCGCCCGACACCTCCGTTCGATACAACCTACCCGGAAGCTTGATCCCTGATGACGGCACCTCTTTGGATGCGGCGTACCCTGATGGCGGCCGCCGCTTATAACCTGATTTGGGGGACTTGGGTGATCCTGAGGCCACTCGATCTGTTCCGCTGGACCGGGGCCGTGGACCCGATCTACCCTTCGATCTGGCAATGCGTCGGGATGATCGTCGGGGTCTACGGGATCGGTTATGCGATCGCCTCCAGTGACCCGTTTCGCCACTGGCCGATCGTACTGGTCGGCCTGCTGGGCAAGCTCTTTGGCCCGATAGGTTTTTTGTGGACCCTCGCCACCACCTCGCCGGATACACCGGGAAGGCTACCCCCGAGCTGGGGCTGGACGATCGTTACCAATGACCTGATCTGGTGGCTTCCGTTCGCGGCGATCCTCTACCACGCGGCCAAACACCACCTCGAACCGAAAGCCAACGAAGAGCTGTCGATCGGGTCGGCCAACAGACGCTTCTGCGATCAGCATGGTAGGTCGATCGAGGAGCTGTCGCGAGGACGAGACTGCCTCATCGTTTTTCTCCGCCATAGCGGCTGCACCTTTTGTCGTGAGGCCTTGGATGACCTTCGCGACCAGCGGACGAAGATCGAATCGGCAGGCAAATTACCGATCCTGGTGCATATGGGTGATGACGAGAGCGGCAGGGCGTTGTTCGAAACCTATGGCCTCGATGACTGGCCGCGAATCAGCGACCCCAATTGCACACTTTATCGGGCTTACGGATTGAAACGTGGTGGCCTGATGGAGTTGCTCGGACCTTCCGTCTGGTGGCGTGGTTTCGTCGCGGCCGTGATTAACCGCCATGCGATCGGAAAGGCGGGGGGGGATGGTTTTCAAATGCCCGGTGCGTTTCTTGTCCGGGATGGGCGGATCGTTACCGAATTCCGCCATCGGAACGCTGCCCAACGCCCCGATTATTGCGAACTGGCCTGTCGACCGACCTGACCGACCTGGGCCGCTGGTCGCTTGCGACCGAAGCTGACCACACTTATACCAAGGCTTGGTTACCCTTACGCAGGCCGCGCGGTTATTGCAGACGAGCAACCGACGCCACCGGGCCTGATGCCCCTAGACCGCCGAGGCCGTTCAGGCCATGAAAAAATGCCACTGATCCACGCCTTCGATTTCCTCGGCCGTAACAAACTCGATCCCGACTCGCTGCCATGCGTCATCATTGTCGTCGGCTCGGATTCGTTTTTACGTGGTTCTGTGATTCGCTGTCTGGTTGGCGACGGAGACTCCATGTCGGTCCACGGGGATGAGGCAAGGTGGCCCGATTTGAAAGACGAATTATCGACCCCTTCGCTGTTTTCGATGGGGGAACCGAGGAGCGTGGTCGTTCGTGGCGGGGACCCCTTGGTCAAGAACCATCGCACCGAACTGGAGGGTTATGTCGCTTCACCGAGTACCGCCTGTCGACTCGTTTTGGAACTCGAAACCCTGCCGTCGAACACACGACTTTATAAGGCCGCCGAGCAGACTCAACTCGTCGTCGGCTGTTCCCCTCCGCAAATCACCTACGGCCGAAATCAATCTCCGGACGTCCCCAAGATCCGCCGATTCTTGATCGAGACGATCGCCCCGAAATATCAGACAGGATTGACCGACGGGGCAGCCAGCGCTTTGATCGAAATGCTAGGGGACCATATCGGGATGCTCGATAGCGAAATCGCGAAGTTAGCCGTTCACATCGAACCCGGCGGTACGATTTCCGAATCGCTTGTGAGGGATGTCGTCGCGGGATGGGTCGGCAAGACGATGTGGGAAATCAATGATTCGGCCGCCTCAGGACAAGCGGCCGAAGCGCTCAGACACCTCGACAAGCTGCTTACCGGGGGCCAAGCCCCTTTGGCCTTGCTCCCCCAGATGGCTTGGGCGCTGCGTCGATTGGGAATGGCCACTGCCGTCGTTGACAAACTCGAAGGGGAGGGCGGACGCCCCACCCCCGCCGATGGCCTCAAGGGCAGCGGCTTCAAGGGTCGGCCTGAGGATTTTAAAAAGGCCGAGGCGCAGATGCGTCAATTGGGACGCGACCGCGCGCGTGAATTGCTCGGTTGGCTTCTCGACGCCGACCTGAAGCTCAAAGGGAGCCATAGCGCGTCGCCGCGCGACCGCTGGGTCTTGGAGGAGTTGGTTTGCAAATTGGCAAAACGCCAGTAGCGGACCGATCAGCGCCGGACACGACCAGAAGAATCGCCAGCTACCAAAGCCTCGATTTCGGCTCGGGTGGAGCAGTGAAAGTCGCCATGCACGGAATGCGACAAACAAAAAGCCGCGGTCGCGAACGCGATGGCCCTTGCCGGTTCACTCCAACCCGGCGTCCTCAAGGCAAAGAGCAGGCCCGCCGTGAATGCGTCTCCCGTCCCGATTCGGTCAACCATCTGGTCGATTTCGTAGGCCGCCCCCCACGGCGCGACCGCAACCTGATCGAGCGGGGCCAGATGCAGAGCATCGGATCGGACGTCGTAGAGCATGCCCCCGAGTTGGTGATGAGAGGCCGATCGGGATTTTCTCGCCGTCGAAGCGACATATTCCACCTGCGGGTATCGGGCAACCAATCCTCTGGCGAGCCGAAGGAAATCGCCACGCGGATCACCCGACGCGATCTCCGGCGACGCGGCACCGAGCAGCTCGGCCAGTTCATCGGCCCCCCCCACAAACAAGCTCACGGAGGGTAGCAATTCGCGAATGGTTCGGATCGCTAAATCTCGAGGAGCTTGGGACGGATCCCAACGCCAAAGCTTGGCTCGATAATTAAAATCGAACAGAACCCGAACGCCTCGCCGGACGGCCTCGGCGATCGCGACTTGGGCAACTTCATAGCCGATCGCCGATATCGCGGGGGTAATCCCCGAGATCACAAGCCAATCGGCGTCACTGTAAATGGCGTCCCAGTCGTAAGCTTCGGGCGAGGTGATCGCGAAGGAAGCCCCCTCCCGATCGTAAATGACTTGTGCCGGCCGCTGGTTCACACCCGCCTCGAGGAAATAAAGCCCCAGACGGCCCCGATCGCTCCTCACGATCCCCCCGACTTCGACCCCAACAGCCCGTAAAGATTGGACACAAGCATCCGCGATCGCGTGCTCGGGAAGGGCTGTCACGAACGACGCGGCACCGCCCAAATAGGCGATTGACATCGCCACGGAAGCTTCCGCCCCCGCGAAAAGGACTTCCAACTTTCCCGGCATGCACTGGCTCAACCGCAGGTAGCCTGATGGGAGTCCAGCAAATCCTGTTAAGCCCCAGCAAGGATACGAAGGTAATCCTGGAATATGTCTGCT
>JBEIRZ010000606.1:0-1992 GCA_040375695.1 Planctomycetaceae bacterium | reverse complement strand
CGAGCCCCAGCCCGACGGGTCGCTGCTGTTGACCGGCAAGCCCGACCCCAACGCCGCCTATGACCTGGCGATCGGTGACGCTACCGATGTGATCGCCGCGATCCGGCTCCGCGTCCTCGCCGATGACCGCCTCCCCGCACGCGGCCCCGGCTGGGTGAGCAACGGCAATTTCGTCCTCACCAGCTTCCGACTCTTTGTCGACGGCAAGGTCGTCCGACCCACCGCCGCCTTCGCCGATCACTCCCAACCCGACTTCGCCGTCGCCGGGACGATCGATGATGACCCCAAAACCGGTTGGGCGATCAACGTCGGCAGCGATACGAAGGTGAAGATGAACGCCGACCACGAAGCGGTCTTCCTCTTCGACCCGCCGATCAGGTTGATCAACGACCAACCGACAACCGAAGCCAAGCAAGACGCAACTGTTAAGGTTGACACGAATGTCAAACAAGACGCGAATGTCAAAGTTAACGCTGATGTCACAGTTGACACGAATGTCAAGCCAGACGCGAGCGTTACGCAAAACGAAAACGTCAAGCCAAATGCCGTCGACAAGCCTCAGGCTCAGGGTGATCCCGAAACGGCCACCAAGCCCGATGCGACGCAATCGACTGTAGCCCGCAAAACCCGGCGGGTTGAAAGGCGGCACGACCAAAACAAAGATTACCTCGTCGGTCGTTTCCTGATCGAAACGTCCGACAAGGCCCCGCCATCGGCCGTCGCCGTCCCCGATGCGGAACTCCTGAAGGCGCTCAACCGCCCCGCCGAATCCCGTTCCGCGGCGCAGCGGAAACAGGTCATCGAAGCGCTCCGCAAGGCATTTCCCGACGAACAGGAATTGCTTCAGGAACCGGTCGAGGCCGGCGTGATGGTGATGGCGGAATTGAAAGATCCTCGATCGACCTTCGTCAGCATCCGCGGCGATTTCTTGAGGCCCGATCGGGAGCGCGGCGAAGTCCGACCGGGTGGCTTGGCGGTCATCACGCCCAGGCTCGATGCCCAACCCGGACGCAACCGCATCGATTTGGCGAAGTGGTTGGTCGACCCGAACAACCCGCTGACCCCGCGGGTCACCGTCAATCGCGTCTGGATGCGTTACTTCGGCAAAGGGTTGGTCGAAACGGAAGAGGACTTCGGTACCCAGGGGACGCCGCCGACCCACCCGGAATTGCTCGATTGGCTCGCCACCTACCTCCGCGATTCGGGGTGGTCGATGAAGTCACTGCATCGTGCGATCGTCACCAGCAGCACCTATCGCCAAGCTTCGCGGCATCGTTCGGACCTGATCGACATCGACGCGAACAACCGGTTGCTCGCCCGCCAAAATCGGCTACGGGTCGAGGCCGAAATCGTTCGTGACGCGGCCCTTTCGGCGAGCGGCCAATGGCACGCGGTGATCGGCGGACCCAGCGTCCATCCGCCTCAACCCGAAGGGGTCTATGCCTTCACCCAAAACGTCAAAAGCTGGGTCGCTGACAAAGGGGGCGATCGCTTCCGGCGGGGGATGTACACGGAGTTTTATCGCAGCGCCCCCCACCCGCTCTTCACGACCTTTGACACCCCCGATTTCCAAACCGTCTGCACCCGTCGCAACCGGTCCAACACCCCGCTGCAAGCGTTGACGGTGGCCAATGACGAGGTCTTCGTCGAACTCGCGCGGGCCATGGCGGCTAGGGTTATTCGCGACCTCCCCGATGCCGATCACCCGACCCGGATCGCTCACGCCTTCCGCTTGGCACTCTCCCGACAACCGTCCGATGCCGAAACGAAAATCGTTCAAGATCATTACACCCGATTGGTCGCGGGCTTCACCGCCGCACAATCGGCCGAAGCCGACGCGCTGATCGCAAATGATCCGCTCCTGGTCGGCTTGTTTACGGCCGATTCGTCCGTCGCTCCCGCTACCGATGCCAACTCGGCCGTCTCGGCCAAGGCCAATGCCGCGGCGTGGGTCGCGATCTGCCGCACGATCATCAACACCGACAACTTCAT
>JBEIRZ010000512.1:0-2810 GCA_040375695.1 Planctomycetaceae bacterium | reverse complement strand
TCTTGTCGATAAGGAAAAGGTCGACTAAAAGTTCTCGCCGCATCAAGATTTCGATCGGCTCGTGGGATCTCACCCCTTAGGCGCACAGGTCGATGGCACTGGTCCATAAGCCACAGATCATCGCCGCGGCCAACACGTCCCTTCGGATCATCGTCATCACCCCATGATTGAGCGGTCAGCGTGTTAGGTTGTTATCTTGAGATCGTTACCGGTTCTCGATCGCGTCCGTCGGTGACTGACGCCCACTCGCAGAGGCGTGTCGCGACGACGCACCGGTGCGACCGATCCGTCATCGCTGCCCGATTAACCTGCCACACTAAAACCCCTTTTTTTGGACTGGCCAGGGTGCAGGCGGGCGAGGTTGCGACGGAAAACCGGTTATAATACTATTTATTCGAATTTCCAAGAGACCCTTGATTTGACCCGAGCATGGGGAGGCGGCCGTGGGGATCATCGATTGGCTGGTGCTCGCCGCGTTCGCGATGTTGATGCTTGGGGTCGGGGCGTATTATTCGCGTCAGAACAAGACGGCGGATGATTATTTGCTCGGCGGTCGCAGGATCCCCCCGGTCGCGCTGGGGCTGTCGCTCTTCGCGACCCTGGTCAGCACGCTTTCGTATTTGGGGAACCCGGGGGAGATGATCGCCAACGGGCCGATGATGGCGACGCAGGTTGCCGCGCACCCGTTGATCTTTTTAATCGTCGGTTACGGGTTGATCCCGCTGTTGATGCGGCAACCGGTAACGAGCGCCTATGAGCTGCTCGAAACGCGTTTGGGCCCGGGGATCCGCAAGGCGGGGGCGGGGGTCTTTTTGATGCTGCGATTCGGATGGATGTCGACGATCCTGTACGCCACCAGCAGCGTCGTGTTGGTGCCGTTGCTGGGGCTCGATCCGCACTGGACCGCGGGGCTCTGCGTGATGCTGGGGCTGATCACCGGATTTTACTCATCGAGCGGCGGGCTGCGGGCGGTCGTGATGACCGACGCGATCCAATCGATGACGATGTTGGCCGGGGCGTTGATCACGCTGGGGGTGATCACTTATCGTATGGGAGGCGTCAGCGGTTGGTGGCCGACCCAGTGGCCCGACCATTGGCAACCACCGAATTGGGGCTTCGACCCGACGGCCCGCGTTTCATTCGGGATGCTGATCCTTTCGACGACGCTGTGGTATGTCTGCACGAACGGTTCGGACCAGATGTCGATCCAGCGTTTCTTGTCGACACGTGACGCGCCGGCGGCGCGAAAGACGTTGCTCGTCGCACAGCTCACCGACGGCTCGGTCTCGATGCTGCTGGGGCTCACGGGTATCGCGATCTTGGGCTTTTACACCGCCAACCCGCCGCCGATGGCCGATGGCCAGACGCTCGGTTCGATCGGCGATCAGCTCTTCCCGCGTTTCATCATGACGCAGATGCCGGCGGGGATGTCGGGATTGGTATTGGCCGCGATCCTTTCGGCGGCGCTGTCGAGCCTTTCGTCGGGGGTGAACTCGGCCTGCGCGGTCCTCGAAAAAGATTTTTTGTCCCATCGATCGGCCGAAGAGAACACGGACAGGGCGACGGTCAAGCGGCTCAAAGGGTTGACTTGGATGGTGGCGATCACCGCGGTCGCATTGAGCATGTTGAATCTGCTCTTCGAGGGGAATTTGGTCGAGCGATGTTTCAAGTTGATCAATTTGCTGACGGCACCGCTTTTCGTCCTCTTTTTCCTTGCCCTGTTCGTCCCTTGGGCCAATTCTTTTGGGGCGTGGCTGGGGTTGTCGGCCAGCATCGCGACGGCGATTTCGATCGCTTATTCGAAGGACCTCGGCTTGCCGATAACGACCAGCATCGTTTGGATCATCCCCTGTTCGCTTTTGGTGGGGGTCACGATCGGGACCGTGGCCAGCGCCTTGCGACCTTCCCTCCCGAAAGGAGCGACTCATGGCTCAACCGACTGAGCTTCAGCGATCAACGCCGTATGTGATCGAGAAAGAACAATACGACCGGCATGGCTTTGTGATCGTCCCGCAATTGTTGACGGTTGACGAATTCAACGAGCTCAAGGAGAACCTCGATCGGTACATCCGCGACGTCGTCCCGCACCTCGCCGATGCCGATGCGTTTTATCAGGACAAGTCACGTCCCGAGACGCTCAAGCAGATGCAGCGGATGGGGTGTGACCCGTTCTTTCGCGATTACGTCCATCACCCCAAATGGAAGGGGCTAGCCGAGGCATTGATCGGCGAAGCGGCGACGGCCGACCAACCGGAATGGTTCAACAAGCCCCCCGGGACGCGGCACGTGACGCCGCCGCACCAAGACAATTATTACTTCTGTCTCGATCCCCCCAACATATTGACGATGTGGATGGCGTTGGATCCGGTCGACGCCGAGAACGGCTGTTTGCGTTACGTCGAAGGGTCGCACACACGCGGGTATCGCAAGCACGCCAATTCGCAGATCCTTGGCTTTTCGCAGGGGATCGTCGATTACACGACCGATGATTTCAACCGCGAATGTGCCGCGGTGATGCGGCCGGGCGATGTGGCTATCCATCACGGGATGACGATCCACCGTGCCGACGCGAACCTTTCGGCGATACGGCATCGGCGATCGTTCGCGCTCGTCTTCACCGGGGTCTCATGCCGTCGCGACGAAGAGGCCTTCGCGCGGTACACCGCATCGGCCAAACAACAGCACTCCGCGATGGGGCTCAAGAGCTGAGCCGAGTCGCCGATGATCGACCTTACGAAAAGCCGCGCCGCAACCCCGCAGGTACAAAGCGTCGACGTCGACCCGGGGGTGGATTGGGACAAAGACCCCCG
>JBEIRZ010000066.1:0-18485 GCA_040375695.1 Planctomycetaceae bacterium | reverse complement strand
GGCACCGAGAAATTACGGGGTGGCGTATGACCCGTTCGGAAGCACGACCGAAACGGTTGGGACGCAAGGGACGAACGGTTATTCGCAGACGCTGACCGCATCGATCCAGGAGCAGACAACGGCGATGACGACGTTTTCGTCGAGTTACAAAGATGCATGGAATGATGGGAAAGATACGCAGGGGGTTTGGACTTACCCGACGCAAATCCAGTTGTTGCTGCAAAGCCAAGTACCGGCGGGGAATCCGATCGCGATCGATTTTTCGGGGGTGTCGACCGGTAGCTTGAACGTGCAGTCGACAGCCGCGAGTCTTTACATCAACGGCACCGTGCGATTCCCGGGCTCGGTCGCTTTATCGGGTGAAGCGGGGGTGTTTCAAGCAACGCAGGCCGTGATCGAAGCCCAGAGCGTTGAATTGCAATCGGCGTCAGGGGGGATCGGTTCGGCGGCGGCGCCTATCACTATCCAGCTCACACCATCGACCCCGATCGAAGCGACGTCGTCGACTGGGATCTATCTGTCATCGCTTTCGGACATGCTGATCGGCGGGGTTCATGCGACAGCAGGACCGGTCTGGCTAAGTACGACGGGGGACATCGTTGGTGCGGGAAATGCTTCGGCCCCTGCGGTGACGGGGACCAACGTCACGCTGTCGGCGACGGCAGGCGATATCGGAACGCAAGGCGTGCCGCTGTTCATCCAGACGCAAACGCAAACGCTCTCGACAGGGACGATTATTGATGGCCTCCTTTCGGCGGCCGCCGAAGGTTCGATTTATCTGACGCAGCCGCAGGGTGAATTGCGGGTCGCGTCGGTCGTCACGACCTCGTCGGTGGGGGTGGTATCGATCAGCAACTTGTCGGGCGATATCACCGACGGGCTGTTCAAGGACGCGTACGGGTTGAGCGGCACGGGGTTGACCCCGTCCGGGGTTGAGCATTTGCTGAGCGCCGTCGCGGTGCGGGCAGACGATTCGGCCGAGAGGACGATCGACGGCTTCGAAGCTTCGGTCAACGCGAGCTACCTCCAGTATTGGAACGTCGTTGATCAATCGACGCTTCAAGACGGGGCCTACACGCTCACCCAAGGGGGTGTGAATTATTATCAGTCACAAGCCAACGCGTTTTATCGATTACCCTCGGTGAGCGGGTTTGGCGACTGGGTGTCGAACCGTGATTTGCCGCAGTCGTCAACGTCATTAACGCTTACAAGCGGTGACGTCGCGTCGTCAGGCTTTGGCAATTGGGTTTCGGCTGGGGGTGCGCAAGTTTCGGCTTCGGGGGTGTTGACGCTGACCGACGGGAGCGGCAACGAAGCGAAGGCGATGTGGTACCCTCAAGCGTTGGCGGTCCCCACGACAGGAACGCTCGAACTGAGCTTCACCTACACCGCTAGTGGAGATAAGCAAGCGGACGGGATCGCGTTGGTCTTCCAGAACCAAGGGACCTCGGCGCTGGGACAGACCGGCGGGGCTTTGGGATACGTCGGCATCCAGGGGAACACCGCCGCGTACCAAATCAACCTGTACAACGGCCATGTGCAAGGCTCGAACTTCGTGACGACGAACAGTTCTGGGACTTACCTGACCACCGGCGACGTCAATTTCAATAGCGGCGACCCGATTAGCGTGACGCTCGTTTATGACGCCGACGCGCAGACGATGACCGAGACGCTGACCGACACGGTGACGGGGGCTAGCTTTACTCGCAGTTATTCCGACATCGACCTAGCGGGGGTGCTTGGCCCCAACAGCTACCTCGGCTTTACGGGGGGTTGCGGCGGGGAGACAGCGATCCAGAGCGTGACCGATTTTTCGATGGCGCTCCGCGGGGCCACCGCGGTCTGGGGTCCGGACGCGTTGGCGATCCCCACCGGCGGCGGATTTCAAATCGGGTTCAGCTATCAGTTGAATGGCGAAGGGACCAACAACGGCATCACGCTGGCATTCCAAACCGAGGGCGTGCATGCCATCGGGCAAGCGGGTGCGGGGCTCGGTTATGTCGGCATCGCGGGCCCGACGGCGGCCTATCAGATCAAT
Source organism: Planctomycetaceae bacterium (assembly GCA_040375695.1). GTDB lineage: Bacteria > Planctomycetota > Planctomycetia > Pirellulales > Pirellulaceae > UBA6163. The sequence continues at coordinate 16,447 of JBEIRZ010000066.1, read as the reverse complement.
GTCAACGGCCAAGGGGGATCGGTCGTTGGCTCGAATTTCGTGTTGACCAATAGCGCGGGTTCGTACCTGACGACGGGGAACGTGAATTTCGCCAGCGGCCATCGGATCAGTGTGCTCTTAGTCTATGACGCCCAGGCCGAGACGTTGACGGAGACGCTGTTGGACACGCAGACCGGGGCCTCGTTCAGTCGCGTTTATCCGGGGATCGATCTGTCGGCGGTGTTGGGATCGAACGCGTTCATCGGTTTCACCGGCAGCGATGGTTCGGGGCAGACGACGCAGACGGTTTCGGGTTTTTCGCTTGTCGAGAACGCGAGCGTCGAGCAGGTCCAGGGGTATGCCACCGGGCTTTACGACAACGCCGTCGGGTTGTTCGAAGAGGACTTGGTCTTCGGTGCCGATTGGGCATCGCTGCCGCAATTCGCGGCCTATGACACGGCCTACACTTTCACGGCATCGGATGAAGCGGTTGCGGAGCTGAGTTATGGGGCGGTTTCGGTCGCCAACGCGTTCGCCCTCCTGTCGCTGGATGCGCTCAGCCCCGAAGGGCAGAAGCAATTCGGTGAGGACGTTGCGCCGTCGATTAGCACGGCGATACTGAAGTTGACCGCAGGGGGATCGATCGGCAAGTTCGAGGCGCCGGTCGAGATCTCGATCGATAACATCCGTTCGGGGAATCTGACCCCGCTGGAGAAAACGCTTCTGAGCCAGGCGACCGCCGCTGGCGAACTGCTATTTGTCGGCATCGACGCTTCAGGGGCGACCGTCACCTATTCTTACGGCAACGAGCCGGCCGGGGTCACTCCGACCGGGGTGATGGTGAAGATCGAACAACCTTTAATGGTCGACGTGTCGACCGGCGGGCTGACGATGCTCAATGCGTCTGGTCCGATCAACGTGACGCAGACCAATGGGTCGATGAACCTCCTCTACGCGACGGGCGGGACTTCGGGTTTGGACGGTGGCACCACGCCGGTGGTGCTGGAAGCACAAGGGGCGATTCTGCAGGGAGCTTTGCAAGATTCGACGGCGGATTCGGGTTGGTCATTGAACGCCAACGGGACGCTCGGATTTACGTCGACTGGCGGGGTGTGGTCCCCAAGCTCGTTCAGTTTCAACGGCACCCCTTCGGAAGGGATCCGATCGGGGGCGTTGTCGCTAACGGCTGGCGAATCGATCGGTGCGGCAGGAGATTCGGTAGTGTTCACCGCGTCGGGTGAGGTCGAGGTTTTCACGCTCGGCAGTGCGTGGTTGTCTACCGACGCGACGGTTCGGGTCCGTGAGTGGACGGTGAAGGAGGCATTGGACCTTGATGTCGCAGGGTACGTGGCGACGACCGATGCGTTGGCCGACAGTCGCAGTTCGTTTGTCGGGTTCGGCACGAACGGGAACGGATGGGGCAGCACGACGCTCAACGGCGCCGTCGATGTCAGCACCACAGCCGCGGGTGTTGAAACGTTGACGCTGACCACTGACATGGCGCCTCAGGGAGTCGTGGCTTCACCTGGTTATTCGCAGGTCGTGTTCACCAAAGAAGCCGCGTTGAAACTTAGCGCGAAATTCGTCTTCGGGTTCACCTACCAATCGAGCGGATCGAACGCGCGGGCCGCGCTGAATTTGGGGAACACCGGTCAGCCGGGGTTGGCGCTGGTATTGAAACAGGGGAATGGTAGCGGCGGTAGCGGCTGGGCGGATTTCGTGTCGACTTCGGAAATCGGGACGGCTACTTCGGGCGAGTCGCTGGGCGATGTCGTTTTGAATTCAGGTCATCCGATCCAAGTCGTTTGGTCCTTTGACGATTTGACCCAATCGGCGACGGTGACCTTCACCGACACCGTCACGTTAGCGACGTCATCGTTCACCAAAAGCGGTATCAAGCTGATGCAATTGCTCGGCAGTCAATCCGCGAAGTTATCGTGGCAAGGGATCGGTGACGGCAGTGCGGAGGTGACACAATCGATCAGCGGTTTCCAGTTCGTCGACGGCCCATCGAACATGACTGCCGGCTCGATGGAGGTAAAGAGCGGTGGGTCTTTCGGGATGTTGCCCTTCCCGGGATTCGGCAACTGGGTCGCTGCGGGTGCGGCGAACGTGACCAAGACCGAATCGTTGACGATGACCAATGGGGGGGGAAACGAGAGTTCCGCCTATTGGAACCCCGAACCGTTAACGATCCCGACGAGCGGCCAGTTGGAATTTAGCTTTACCTATGTGGCGAGCGGGAACAGGCAAGCCGACGGGATCACGCTGACCATGCAAACGCAAGGGACCGATGCGATCGGCGCGATCGGCGGCTCGCTCGGATATGTCGGGATCACGGGGAAGACGGTCGCCTATCAGATCAACCTTTACAACGGGCACGTTCAGGGATCGAATTTCGTGACGTCCAATGTCTCGGGCAATTACTTAGCGACGGGATCGGTCGAGTTCTTCAGTGGGCATTCGATCGAAGTCGTTTTGACCTACGACGCCGACGCCCAGACGATCACCGAGAACCTGACCGACATGACAACGGGGGCGACGTTCAGCCGAACCTATTCCGACATCGACTTGGCCGCGGTACTCGGTCAAACCGCTTACGTCGGTTTCACGGGAGGTTCTGGCGGCGCCACGGCGATCCAGACGGTGAGTGGGTTCTCGATCAGCGGTGGGAATTCTCCGCAAGATGCCGAGCCGATCTTGATCCTGATCGATGGCGAGGTGTCGATCAACGCGAGCGGGAACGTCGTCGCGACGCAGGTCATGGGAAACCTGGAAGTGGGAACGGTCGTATCGCCAGCGACGGTGTCGATATCGGCGCCATTCGGCGCGGTGGTGAATTATCAGCCGCCGTCGGTCGCCGGTTCGGACGCATCCGGCGAAGCGTTCCTGAGCGGGGTGATCGGAACGACGGTCGAAGTGAACGCGGGGCTGGGGATCGGCGATTCGTCGGGGCCATTGAACATCGCGGCCGAGCGGCTTTTCGCGTCGACGCTCTGGAACGACGCATCGATCTACAACGCCGCATTCGGCAAACGGGTTCGTACGACCGTTAAAGAGTTAATCGCCGGGGGTGATATCCGCTTGGTCAGCGATCTCACGCTCGGAGTCATCGGAAAGGTGATCGGCAATTCGGCGAGTTTTGAGACGTTCCAGCCAGGACAGTCGATCGACATCGTGATCGCGGGTCTGCGGTCCTTGGATGGGGATGCGCTGCCGGTATCGTTGGACGGATTTGAGGATTTGCGAATCGATGATTTGCTTGCCGAAATCGCTCGAAATATCCAAGTTGCGAAAGGCCTTGTCGATGCGGGCTCGGTCAAGATCCTGCTGGGGGATGTCAAATCGTTGGCCTTCGACTTGGGCTCGGCCGACGACGCGATCGCGGTTACGGATGCGTCTGGCCTGTCATCGCTTCGCGCCGATCTGGGAGGTGGTGACGATGGTTTCCAGATTGAGAACGAGGGGATCGCGATCGATCAGTTCGACCTGACAGGGGGGATCGGTTCAGACCTTTTGAAGATCGACGCCAGGGGGATCGGGCTTTGGTTGACCGACGGGAAGCTTGAGACGGCCGAGGGGACGATTCAACACGCGACGCTGGATCGCCTAGTCCTTGATAACCTCGAACAGGCAGGCCCCGCGGGGGCGATCTCACGGATCGAAGTCGATCCGACAAATTATCCCGCGCGGCGATTGATGATCATCGGGACGACCGGGGCCGATTCGATCGCGATGAGCGGACAAGAGACGGCGCTGCGGTTCAAGACGAGTTGGAACGGCGCGACCGGTGAGCGGCGAACTTACCCCAGCACGCAGATCGATGAGCTGGTACTCGTCACGTTAGGCGGCGACGACTTCGTCTCGCTGTTGGGCCAGACGCTTTTGGGGATTTCGATCGACAGCGGCCGTGGTGATGACTGGGTGAATGTGCAAGAGGTATCGGCGACCATCACCGACTTGCAGGGAAACAACACGATCCTGACCGGAGGCGGGGACGACACGATTCACACCGGGCCGGGCGATGACGAGATCGATGCCCAAGGTGGTCGCAACAAGATCGTCGATGATGGTGGGACGAATCGGATTTTGACGGGTGATCAGGATGACGAGATACGCCATGAAAACGCGGAAGATTGGATCATCGCCGCTGCGGGGGTGAATCACATTTGGCTTAGCGGGGTCCATCAAGGCTGGCAAAACCCGAAGCTAGCTGCGGATGTCAATCGCGACGGGCTGGTCACCGCGATTGACGCGCTGATCATTTTGAATCGATTGAGTGCGGAGGGGAGTCACGGCCTGGTCGGCTCGGCGGATAGCGTGAGCCAGTACTATGACGCGAATGGCGACGGGTTAATCGCCCCGATCGATGCCCTGTTTGTGCTCAACCGCATGCCCGGAAGCTGGCCTATCGGGGGTGGCGAGGGTGAATCCGATATCACGCGGTTGCAGGACGCGGCGCGGGATTCGGAGGACGCGATCGGATCGGGTATCGAGAGGCTCGATCTGACCTTTGTGACGGGGCGGCGTGACGCTTCGGCCCGTCGGATCGATGACTTCTTCCATGGCTACGACGGATCGATGGGCGTTGACGGTGACGTCGAAGACGGGGAGAAGCGACCGGGGCGTCGAGGCCAGCCGCGTCGTTGGAAATGAGATGGTTCGAGGGCTGCTGGTTGGGGTGATCGGGTTGCGGTTACAACAGGTGTGGCCGCGACCTTTTCGCACCAGTCATGTCCCCATGAACCATTGACGCGGCCGCGTGATCGGTTTCGCGCGTAGGGGACGCGTCATTGCTCACGGGAATCGATTGTGGGATCACCGAAACGAACCTGGATGGCTTTGGTTTTTTGGATCGCGGTCTTCGCGATCGTTTCGTCTTACGATGGCTGGGCGGGGGAGCGGCCGAACATCGTCGTGATCCTGGCCGATGATTTCGGGTATGGGAGCGCGAATTGTTACGGGGCGAATCGCGAATTGGTGCAGACGCCGAGCCTCGATCGGCTGGCTAAGGAGGGTGTGCGATTCACCGATGCCAACACGACTTCGTCGGTCTGTTCGCCGACGCGATATTCGCTGTTGACGGGGAGGTATTGTTGGCGGACGTCGCTCAAACATCAGGTGCTCAATACGTTCGCGCCGCTGCACATCGAGACGACGCGGCTGAACATGGCGTCGCTTTTGAAGAGACACGGCTATGGCACGGCGGCGATCGGGAAGTGGCATTTGGGGTATGGGAAGGGTGATGAGACGCCGCAGTGGCGGACCGATTACACCGCAGAACTTTCGCCCGGGCCGCTCGACATCGGGTTCGATTATCACTTTGGCGTCCCGAGCAACCATGGCGACCTCACCGGCGTCTATGTCGAGAACCGCTACGTTTATGGGCTGCGGTCGGGAAAGGTCCCCGAGGGGATGACCATCGCCGGGCCCGCCGCAGGGTCGGAAGATTACCAAGCCACCTATGAGGCGAAAGACACCGAAGGGGGAAAAGGGGGCGATCGGATCCTGAAGTTGGACGCGCCGCGAAGGAACAACGAACGCGTGATGAAGGTGTTGACCGATAAGGCGACGGGTTGGTTACGGCAACAACCGAAGGATCGGCCCTTCTTTCTCTATTTCACCCCGGTGGCGGTGCATAACCCCGTGACCCCCGATCGTGACATCGCGGGGCAAAGCAAGGCCGGCCCGTATGGCGATTGGATTCATGAGCTCGATCGGAGCATCGGCCGGATCCTCGAAACGCTCGACGCGATGGGGGTCGCCGATAACACGCTGGTCCTTTTCACGAGCGATAACGGGGGGGTCTTCAAGCCCGAGCGCGAGATGCTGCAAACCGATGCCTATCGGGCGGGGCTGAAGGTGAATGGCGATTTGCGAGGGGGGAAGCACGACGTTTGGGAGGGGGGATTCAAAGTCCCGTTCTTGATTCGCTGGCCCGGCAAGGCGAAGGGGGGATCGATCAGTCACGCGATGGTCTCGGTGGCAGATCTTTTGGCAACGACCGCCGCGATCGTCGGTGAAGAGTTACCCAAGGCATCCGAAGCGGCGGAAGACAGTTACAGCTTTCTGCCGGCGATCGTTACTGGCGAGAACGGGACCGAAGCGAAGACGGCAGAGAGGAAGGAGTTGATCGTGCATAGCGCTTCAGGGGTTTTTGCGATTCGTCGAGGGGCATGGAAATGGGTCGAAGGGATCCCCGTTGATGACATCAAACCGGGGGCCCGTAAGACCCAAGCCGATCAGTTCCGCGCGCAGTTGTATAACACCCACGATGACCCGTCGGAGACGCGCGACGTCAGCGACAAGCACCCCGAAGTGGTGGCCGAGCTTCGCGGGTTGTTGGACCGATATCGCGACGGCGGGTACAGCCGCGAGTTGCCGCCGCAAGTTGTGGATCGGATCAACGGTGCCGCCAACAAAAATGTGCCGGCGGCCAACTGGCCGGCGCAAACAGGGGAGCTGCTCTTTCGAGAGCCGCTGACGATGCCCCCTGCAAAGCCTTGGGTCGCATCGGGTGGGGCTTGGGAAGGGATCGATGGCGGGTTGTGGGGCAAGCCCGCAGCCGATGCCCAACGACCCGCCTCGTTGCGAAGACCGATGGTGCTGGGTGACGGTTCGATCGGGTATGAAGTCAGCTTTCGCGGTGCGAATCGGACGTCGCTGCGGATCGATTGTGGCGAACGTGGCGGGAGCATCCGGATGGTGATTTCGCGATCGTTCGTCGAAGTCGCGAAGAACCCTTTGCCAGGGGAAGCGGCCAGTTCGGTCGAGGTGTTGGCCCGCAAGCCGCTGAGGTTGGCGGCGGAAACATGGCACCCGGTCCGCATCACCTTTAAAGGAAAAGAAGTCACCGTTCAAATCGGCGAAACGGTAGCCAAAGGGCAAAACGACATCATTCGCGAAACGAAGCTGGCGATGAATTTGCTCGTTTTTGGGCCGATGGCCGGCTTTCGAGATTTGAAAGTCACGAAGGATTGACCGGGGAGTGTCGGATTGTGGATGGCTCGACTGGCCTTGCGCCTACCATAGAACGGAATCGGTTACTTGGTGAATTGCGGTCGTGAGGGTGAATCGGATGAGGAAGCGAATGTTCGTGTACGCGGCGATCGGATGTCTGCTGGCGATTGGCGTTGTCGCTTGGGGGGGGACGTCTCGGGCGGGGTATGAGTCGGCCCCGTACACGGTGGTCGAAAAGGAAAAGAACATCGAGATTCGCGAATACCCTGATCTCGTTTTGGCAGCGACTTCGGCGAAGTTCGAGGCACGCGGTAACGACGGCAGCTTCATGAGGCTGTTTCGTTACATCAGCGGCGACAACCAAGGCGAAACGAAGATCGCGATGACGACACCGGTCTTCATGGAAGCGGAAGGTGAAGGGTCGCCCGGGCAGATGGGATTTGTGATGCCCCAGGAAGTTGCGAAGGCAGGGGCCCCGACCCCCAAGGGCTCGGGGGTCGAGATCCGTAAACGCGAAGGTGGCCGCTTCGCAGTGGTTCGCTTTTCGGGCGTGATGGACGCCAAGGTGGCCCAGGCCGAAGAGGCGAAGCTGCGGGAGTGGATCGCGCAGCGTGGGCTGGAGGCCGAATCGACTTCCGAGCGGGCCGGGTATGACCCGCCTTTTACCCCAGGCTTCCTTCGGCGGAACGAAGTTTTGATCCGGTTGAAGCCGTCGGCAGAAACGGCCCCTGCGGTCGCGGCGAGCGAAAAGTGATCGGCGATGGCGAGCCCTCGCGGGGCACGTGATCGCGATCTGCAGGATGCTTGCGAGCCCGCGAGTTGCGGCGCTCGGGGCGGATTGGTTTGCGGATAAAGTTGGTCCTTCTTTCCCGATCGGCTGATTTCGGCCGATTCTTAGGGATATCGTCCGGTTCAGATGCGGGCGTGAAGTGGGTTGTTTGGCGTGGCGGGAGATGTGAGGTAGACTTTATTTCCCGCCTAAGGGTCAGCCTGTTCGCTGGGCCCTCCATCCTTTCCCCGTTGTCGGAACCTCACGATGCGTAAGACGCTCGCCGCGTGGCGATTCTGGAAAGCGGTTCCCATCGCACTCGGGTTCTGGGCGGCGATGGCGAGCGGGTTAACGCTTGGAGAAGAATCGTCTAAGGGGCAGGGGATTTACGAAGCTCGGGTGAAAGGGCTGTTGGCGGAGAAATGCATCGCCTGCCACGGGCCGCTGAAGCAGGAATCGGGGCTACGGCTTGATGCCGGGCGATGGTTCGTCGAGAAGTCGGCAAACGGGCCGATTGGTGGGCCGTCGGAAGCGGGTGCGGGCGCGAATGCCGCGGGGGTCGAGGCCGATCGCAAAGGTCCGGTTCGCGTCGTTGTGCCGGGGTCGGTTGAACGAAGCCCGCTGCTGGCCCGAGTCTCTGACCCCGACCCGCAAACGCGGATGCCACCGCCGGGTGAAGGGACGCCGCTGACTGATGAAGAGCGGGAATTGCTGCGAAGTTGGATCGAAGCGGGGGCCGAGTACCCTGAGGACGAATCGTACCTCGCCGACCCCAAAGACCATTGGGCGTTTCGCCCGTTGGTCCGCCCCGCTGTCCCGATGATCGACGGGGCCGATGCGAACCCTGATGGAAGTGAATCGTCGAAGGGGTTGGGCGGCAATCCGATCGACGCGTTCCTGGCCGCGGCCCAGGCCGAAATGGGGACAATCCCGTTGCCACGGACCGACGACGAGACGTTGCTGAGGCGTTGGGCGCTCGACCTGACCGGGCTGCCACCCAGCGATGCGATGCGCGATGCCTATTTGCCCAAGCATGATGGCGATGGCGGTTCGATGACGGCCCAAGCGGTCGACGCGATGCTTGCCGGGACCGAGTATCCTGAGCGATGGGCGCGACATTGGATGGACGTTTGGCGGTACAGCGATTGGGACGGTTACAAGCAAGAGCTGCGAGGGAGCCAGCGCCACATCTGGAGGTGGCGGGACTGGATCATCGAATCGCTCGCCGAGGACAAGCCGTATGACGAGATGATCGTCGAGATGTTGGCGGCGGACGAAGCCTTCCCGCTCGACGAGGGGAAGCTGCGCGCGACGGGTTTTTTGGCTCGCAATTTCCATCGTTCGAACCGCAACATTTGGCTCGACGCGACGGTCGAACATACGGCGAAGGCGTTCTTAGGCTTGACGATCGCTTGCGCGAAATGTCATGACCACAAGTACGACCCGATCTCGCAAGAAGACTATTACCGTTTCCGGGCGATCTTCGAACCGCATCAAACGCGGACCGACATCATCGAGGGAGAAGCTGATCCGGACGTCGATGGCGTGCCGCGGGTCTACGACGCGAACCTCGACGCGAAGACGCAATTCCTGATCGGTGGTGACGAGAAGCGACCGGACGAAGCGCGAGCGATCGAACCGGGTGTGCCGGGGGTGTTGGGTTATGGGCTCAAGATCGAAACGGTGGCGCTGCCGCGAGAAGCCTCGCGTCCTTATTTGCGTGAATCGGTAAGAAAGACGCTGATCGCAGCGGCGGATAAAAAATTAGCGACGGCCGAAGCGGGGCTGGCGAAAGCGACCGCCAAGCAAGCGGCCGCGGGCGACAAGCAAGATGCGGACAAACGGGACGCCGAAGCGGCGGTGAAGTTGGCCGGGTTACGGGTCGCGGTTGCGAAGGCGCAGCGAACATCGCTGTTGGCGAGATTCGAAGCGGAGTTGGCCAAGCAATCCGCGGACCCGTCGGAAGAGGCGACGCGGCTTGCGGCCCAAGCGGCGCGGCGGCAACGCGAAGAGCGGCTCGGCCAAGCATCACTGACGCTGGCCGAAAAACGGGACGCGCTACAAAAGGCGGAAGCGGCGCTCGATGCGGCAGAAGCGACGGCGACCGAGCCGGCCGAAGGGGAAAAAGAAAAGCAAGAAGAGGGGGCCAAGAAAGCGGCCGAGGCAAAAGCGGCCAAAAAGACGGCGGTCGAAACGGCGGCCAAGGGGGTGCTCGAGGCCGAGGCGGCGTTGCAAGGGGCGAGCCGCGCGATCCTCGATGCCGACGACGCTTCGCCGCAATACGATCCGCCGGGAACGGCCTATCCGGAAACGAGCAGCGGTCGACGTCTGGCCTTGGCCCGTTGGATCACCGACCCTCGCAACCCGCTGACCGCCCGCGTCGCGGTCAATCAGATTTGGATGCGGCACTTCGGCAAGCCACTGGTCGAAAACGTCTTCGACTTCGGGCTTCGTTCAACGCGGCCCGGACATGCCGAGCTGCTCGATTGGTTGGCATCGACGTTGATCGATGGCGGCTGGAGGCTCAAGCCGATCCATCGGCTGATCGTGACTTCGCAAGCCTATGCGAGGGCATCAGGAAGTCGGCTGGGGGCGTCGGGTGCGGAAGCCAACGCGTTGGCCGCGATCGAGGCGGAGAACCTGAAACGGGACCCGGACAATTTGACCTATTGGCGTTTCGAGCCGAAGCGGTTGGAAGCGGAGGCGATCCGCGACAGCTTGCTCGCGGTGGCCGGGTCGCTCGACGGGTCGATCGGTGGGCCGGATATCGACCACGCGCTGGGGGAAAAGTCGCACCGCCGGAGCCTTTATTTCCGGCATGCTTATGAGAAACAGATGACGATGCTGACGACGTTCGACGCCGCCAGCCCGATCGATTGTTATCGTCGTGACGCGAGCATCATCCCGCAGCAAGCGCTCGTGCTGTCGAATTCGAAGTTGGCTCGGGAGATGTCGCAAGCCTTGGCCGAAAGGTTGTGGGCGAAGATCGCAAGCGAGACCGACCCGGCGGCCTCGGGGGGATCGGCCGCCGAGCCCGTACAGGGTCGCTTCATCAAAGCGGCCTTTCAGAAGGTGCTGGGGCGTGGCCCGACGGTTGACGAGGTGGCGGCTTGCGAGGGGTTCCTCGCGCAGCAGGACCCGTTCCAGGAGGTTGACGGGGCGGCTGACGGGGATGGAAAGGATGTCGAAGCGAAAGGTACGGAGGCGGCCGCCCGGGCAAGCCTCGTCCAGGTGTTGATCAATCACAACGATTTCGTCACGGTGCGGTGAATCATGCGGATCCGAAACGCGGTGGCTGGGGCGATGGGTTCACGGCGGTCGTTCCTCTTTGACATGGGGCTGGGCTTTGGCTCGGTCGCCGCGGCGTCGATGTTGATCGAAGACGCTGGCGTTGTCAGGGGTGCCGATGCCTCGACCGCGGCCTTGGAAGCGATCAAGCCTTTGATCCCGGCGAAGGCCAAGAGCGTCATTTGGCTCTTCATGATCGGCGGGACGAGCCATATGGAATCGTTCGACCCGAAACCGGAGCTCACCACGCACGCCGGCAAGACGATCGAAGAGACGCCGTTTGCCGACGTGTTGAAATCGCCGTTTATGGCGAACGAGCGTGTCGTCGCGTTCGACCCGAACAACGGGTTCGTGCGGAAAGAGATTTTTCCGTTGCAAGCGGGCTTTAAGAAGCATGGCGAGTCGGGGCTCGAGATCAGCGATTGGTGGCCACACGTCGCGGCGCACGCGGATGACCTCTGTCTGATCCGCGGGATGTGGACCGAGGACAGCAACCATGGGGCGCAGTTGCAATTCCACACCGGGCGTCATCGGGTGGACGGCTTTTTCCCGACGATCGGCGCGTGGGTGAATTATGGGCTGGGGTCGATCAACGACAACCTGCCGAAATTCGTCGTGATGGGGACACCGATCGCCGATTGCTGCGGCGGGATGGAAGCGCACCGCGCGAATTATCTCGGGCCACGCTATGACGGGGTGCCGCTGAGCAGTGACCCGAAGGAGCCTTTGCCCTATGCCAAGCCGCCGGCGGGGATCGGGGCCAAACGCCAAGAGGCCGAGTTCGAGCTGCTCAGGCGGCTCAACCGCATGACCGCCGATGCCTACCCGAGCGACGAGGCGATCCGCGCGCGGATGGAGGCTTATGAGTTGGCCTTCCGGATGCAGACCGCGGTCCCCGAAGTTGTCGATCATTCGGGAGAGACCGAAGAGACGCGAAAGCTGTATGGGCTCGACCAAAAGGAGACGGCCGATTTCGGGCAGAAAATGTTGACGGCCAGACGGCTCGTGCAACGCGGCGTCCGTTTCGTGCAGGTCTACCATGGCTCCAACGGCGGGGCGGGGAATTGGGACGCCCACAAGGGTTTGAAGACGAGCCATGAGAAGTTGACCAAACAGGTCGATCAGCCGATCGGGGCGCTCCTGACCGACCTCAAACGACAAGGGTTGCTCGACGAGACGCTCGTCGTCTGGGCGAGCGAATTCGGGAGGACCCCGGGTTCACAACATGGCGACGGACGCGACCACCACCCGTTCGGGTTCACCGTCTGGATGGCCGGCGGCGGGATCCGCGGCGGGGTGGCACATGGGGCGACCGATGAACTCGGGTTTCACGCCGTTGAGCACCGCCATTATGTGACCGATGTCCACGCGACGGTGCTCCACCAGTTGGGTTTGGACCCCCGCGCGCTTTCGATTCCGGGGCGAAAACGGAGCGAAAAGGACTACGGGACGCCGATTCTTGATATCATAGGATGACGTGATTTCCGGGTTCGCCGCGGTCGGGTCGTAGGGCACCCACCGGGAGACGAATCCCCCTGGGGGGCTCCGAGCGGTTATCATGGAGACGATTCATGACCGATATAAAGATCGCTACGACATTGATTGTGACGAAATTGATCGCGTCGATTCACGGTGGCTCGCCATCCGGTCGGCCGGCCCTGAATCAGCACGCAACTGTCAATGAATAGTATCGGGTCGATCGGGCTTCGAGCCGTCGAACCGTGATCGAATCCTTCCCGCCGAAACCTTCCCTTCCCCCTCCGATTAGCCTGACCCTCTCGCCAGGAGCCAGACGATGACGCCGCTTTACCAGATGGATCGACGTGGTTTTTTACGTGTCGGTGGGGCGGGGGTCACGGCCTCGTTCGTCGCCCCCGGTGGTGGGACCGCAAAGGGATCTTCGGAAGGGGGTCCGTTACCGGGACGGGGCAAGGCGAAGTCGGTCCTGGTCGTGATGTTGACCGGTGGCCCGAGCCAGCTTGATACGGTCGACCCGAAGCCGGAGGCGCCGGCGGAGGTGCGTGGTGAGTTCAACACGATCTCGACGAAGATCCCGGGTGTGGCCTTTTGCGAACACCTCCCGATGCTCGCCGCGAGGGCCGATCGTTGGTCGATCCTGCGGACGATGGCGCACCGCGAACAGAACCACCTCTTGGCGACGCACGTCGCATTGACGGGCCGCCCGACGCCGCTGCCTCGGGGAGGTTCGGACCTCGATCGGGTCGAATCGCGCAGCGACTTTCCGAACATGGCGGCGGCGCTCAACTTCGTGAAGCCGCGAAACGACGGGATCCCGTCGGGGGTCTCGCTGCCGAATTATTACATCGAAGGTCCGTTGACCTGGCCCGGACAGCACTCGGGGTTCATAGGGCCCAAGCACGACCCGTGGCAAATCCAGGGCGACCCCAACGCCCCCGATTTCAAAATGCACGCCCTCAGCATGCGTGAAGGGATGACGCCGGGCAGATTGACATCGCGAAGGGGGCTGTTGGAATCGCTCAATCGCGGTTCTTCCGGGCAATTGACGGGCGAGGCCGATTCGTACCGCGACCAACGTCAGATCGCGATCCAACTGTTGACCTCGGGGCGTGTCGTCGAGGCGTTCGAGATCAATCGTGAATCGGACGAGACCCGCGAGCGTTACGGGAGAAACAAGTTCGGGCAATCGTTGTTATTGTCTCGGCGGCTGATCGAGGTCGGGATACCGATCGTGCAGGCGACGATGGGGATCGTGCAGACTTGGGACACGCACGTCGACAATTGGGGCCGGCTCAAGAACACGCTGCTGCCGGACCTCGATCGAGGGCTCGCCGCCTTGATGGACGATTTGCAAACTTCGGGACTGCTCGAGCAGACGATGGTGGTGGTGATGGGCGAGTTCGGACGGACCCCGAAGATTTCGACGCTCCCTGGTCAGACGGTGCCCGGGCGTGACCACTGGGCCGCGGCCTATTCGGGGCTCTTCGCGGGGGCGGGGATCCGGGGCGGGCAGGTGATCGGCAAGACGGATGCCCAGGCCGCCTATCCCGTGTCGCGGGCCTGGTCACCTGCGGACGTCTGTTCGACGATCTTCAACGCGTTGGACGTCGACCCCGATGTCACGATCATGGACCCGCTTCGTCGCCCGCACTACCTGATCAACGGGGCCGTCATCGAACCCTTGTACTCTGGCAAGGAAAGTTGAGATGAGCCGCGCGAACCCCCATCGGTCGACACCCCAACCGTGGCAACACACCGGGCTCAGTCGTCGACAATCGTTGCAGGTCGGTGCGATCGGCATCTTGGGGATGGGAATGAATCATCTCGCCGGGATGCGTCAAGCAAAGTCGGCGGACGGTTCGATCCCCAAGGGGAAGGCGAAATCTTGCATCTTCATCTTCCTGTCGGGGGGCTTGGCCCAACACGAAAGCTTTGACCTCAAGCCCCAAGCCCCCGACGACGTACGGGGCGAGTTCAAACCGATTCCGACAAGGACGCCGGGGCTGCAGATCTGCGAACACCTGCCGATGCTCGCCCAACGGAGCGATCAATGGTCGATCTGCAGGTCATTGACGCACTCGACGAACGAACATTCGGCGGCCCATCACGTCATGTTGACGGGGCGATCGCAGCTCCCGACCGGATTTAGCCCGAACCAACCGAGCCGCACCGATTACCCTTCGATCGCCTCGGTCGCGGGTTACGCCGCCAAGCACGAGCTCTTCCAGCGGCGTAGCGGGACCGACCAGCGGAACAACCTTCCCCCAGCGGTCGTCCTCCCGGAATCGCTCGTCCATTCCTCGGGGCGGATCATCCCGGGACAACATGCCGGTGAGATGGGTCCACAGAACGACCCGTGGCTGCTGAAGGCTTCGCCGTTTCACAACACCTCGTACGGGGCCTATCCGGAATACTCGTTCGATCATCAACAGCGTGGGATCGCCGACCCGCGGCTCTTTGAAACGCCAAAGCTCGCGTTGCCCGAAGGGCTGGGGATGCGACGTGTCGAAGGGCGTTTGGAATTGCTCGAAACGCTTCGGCGTCAGCGTCAGGCGCTCACCGGTTTTGCCGAAACGGAACAGTTCGATCGGCTTCGCCAAGACGCGATCACGATGTTGACCGACGAATCGATCCATCGCGCCCTCGATGTCACGAAGGCCGACGAGAAGGACTTGGATCGTTACGGCCGCAACGCCTTCGGGTGGTCGCTGCTGATGGCCAGGCGGCTCGTCACGGCAGGGGTGAACCTGATCCAGGTCAACTTGGGGAACGACGAGACATGGGACACGCATGGCAACGCGTTCCCGCACCTGAAGGAGAAGCTCATGCCGCCGACCGATCGGGCGGTGGCGGCGTTGCTCGATGACCTATCGGCCAGCGGTGAGCTCGACGAGACGCTGATCGTGATGGCGAGCGAATTCGGGCGGACGCCGAAGATCACGCTGTTGGAAAAGCACTACAAACTTCCGGGTCGCGACCATTGGGGCGCGGCCCAATCCGTCTTGTTCGCCGGCGGCGGTATCCAAGGGGGTCGCGTGATCGGCGCGACCGACAGGATCGGGGCTTATCCCTCCGAAATGCCCGTCACCCCGGAAGGGTTCGCGGCCACGATTTACGACGCCTTGGGGATCCCCGCGACCGCGGTTTGGCACGACGCCCAAGACCGTCCCCATCCGATTTATCAAGGCCAACCCATCGAAGGTCTGAGTTGATGATGTTCCCTCCCGCCTCGCTTGCCCACCTCATTCGAATCGGCCTCACCTTGACGACAAGAACCATCGCCCTCGGTTTGCTGTTGGCACTCCTCGCCACCACGGCACAAGCACAACCCGCGGTCAACTCGGTCCAACCCCGCGCGGCGACACCGGGCCAAACCGTGAAGCTGAACTTGACCGGCAAAGGGTTTTCCGCGGCGCTCCGCGGCGTCACCAGCCACGCCGGGGCGACGCTCGCTTTCGAAGCCACCGAAGCGGAGAAGACTACACTTGTAGTAACCGTCCCAGCGGACGCGCCGCTGGGCCCGATGGGGATTTGGCTCGCCGGGGATGGCGGGGCGTCCGAACCGATCGTGGTCCTTGTCGATGATCTGCCGAGCGTCGCGGATGGCGCCGCGAACACATCGATCGCCACCGCGCAGGGCTTAACGCTGCCGGTTGCGGTCGATGGGGCGAGCCGCGGGGCCGCCGCGTCGCTGTTCAAATTCGATGTCGCGGCGGGCCAAAGGGTCGCCTTTGAAATCCTGACCCAACCGATCGAATCGGCGATGGACCCGGTCCTAAGGTTGCTCGATCCCGCAGGCAAGACGATCGTGTTGGCGGATGATGACGCGATCGGGCCAGACTGCCGTTTCGCGCACACCTTCCAGGCGGCCGGGACGTACTTCATCGAAGTCCGTGACAACCGCTTTACGGCCGGCGGGAGCTATCGCTTGCGGGTCGGCGATTTCCCGATCCTGACGGTCGCCTCGCCGCT
>JBEIRZ010000042.1:0-22030 GCA_040375695.1 Planctomycetaceae bacterium | reverse complement strand
GGCTTCGGAGTTGGTCGCTTCCCGTTCGCGGGTATCGATCCCGACGGCCGCTTCGCGGGCGATGATGTCCCGTTCGGTTTCGAGGCCGGAGATCCGTTTGCGGCAATCATCGACTTCGGCCGGGACGGCATGTTGGCTGATGGCGACGCGGGCGCAGGCGGTGTCGAGGAGGCTGACCGATTTATCGGGAAGTTGTCTTGCGGGAATGTACCGGTGCGACAGCCGGACGGAGGCGTCGATCGCTTCGTCGAGGACTTGGACGCGGTGGTGCGATTCGAGGGTGGAGGCGAGGCCCCGCATCATCAGGATCGCCTTTTCTTCGGACGGTTCATCGACCTGGACGAGTTGGAAGCGGCGGGTGAGCGCGGGGTCCTTTTCGATGTGCCGTTTGTATTCGGCCCAGGTGGTGGCGGCGACGGTGCGGAGTTCGCCGCGGGCGAGGGCCGGTTTGAGGAGGTTAGCGGCGTCGCCGGTCCCTGCCGCGCCACCGGCGCCGATCAGGGTGTGGGCTTCGTCGATGAAGAGGATGATCGGCTGTTCGGAGGCCTGGACCTCTTCGATGACCTGCCTGAGGCGGTTCTCGAATTCGCCCTTCATGCTCGCCCCGGCCTGGAGGAGGCCGACATCGAGCATCATCAATTTGACATCTTTAAGCTGTGGCGGGACATCGCCGCGGGCGATCCGCAGGGCGAAGCCTTCGACGACGGCCGTCTTGCCGACCCCCGCTTCGCCGGTGAGGATCGGGTTGTTTTGGCGACGTCGCATCAAGATGTCGACGACTTGGCGGATCTCTTCATCGCGGCCGACGATCGGGTCGATTTTCCCTTCGCGGGCCCGCTCGGTGAGGTCGACGGTGTAGCGGGCGAGCGCTTCTTGTTTCCCCATTTGGGGCGGGGCCATAGCGCCGCTCGCCTCGCCCGGGACGGCCCCGCCGCCGACGCCGCGGCCGTCGACCGAGGTGGCTTGTTCTTCGGGGGAGCCGGCGACGATCTTGAGGAAGCGGTCGGTCAACTGGTCGGGGTTGATCTTTTTGAATTCGGCCGAGATCCCGTAGAGGACGCTGGCGAGGGTCCGCGTCTTGACCATGCCGATCACCAAAAACCCGGTGCGGACCTGGGCTTGGTTGAACATCAGCGTCCCGTAGACCCAGCCCCGTTCGACGGCATCTTCGATGTGGGCCGAGAGGTCAGAAATCGACGACGCGCCGCGGGGGAGTCGGTCGAGCGCTTGGACGAGTTCGGCGGCGACCTTGGACGGGTCGAGCTCGAAATGTTTGATGATCAGGTGCAGGTCCGAATTGGGGAATTGCAGGATCTGGTGCAGCCAATGGACGAGTTCGACATACGGGTTGCCCCGCAGTTTGGAGAAGGTCGTGGCCCCTTCGATCGCCTTGTAAGCCAGGGGGTTGAGCTTGCCGAAGAGCGCGGCGCGACTGATTTCGCTCACGTTCGATCCGATGGGTGAAGGGGGAAGGTCAAGGGAAAAGGGGAATCAATATTCGGGGGTGAAGACGGCGGCATCGGAATCCCCCGCGGGGCGATCGCCGACCAGGAACGAAGTCCAGCCGAGCTGACCCTGCTGGCCTAGCCGGGTTTGCGGGATCGAATCACGGCGGAGTTTCAGTTGGATGTCCCAGAGGAGTTCGTCACCCAAATAGGCCCGCACCAACGCTATCAAGCGGTGTAGGGTATCGCGTCCGGGGAGCAAGCGACAGAACTGTTCAAAATCGAGCGGGCCGAAAAGGATCCGGAATTTGGATTGGGTGTCCCAGACGCGGCTGCCGCAGAGGGCCGATTCGCCGAGTGTCGCCGAGCGGGGCGATTCTCCCAGCCGGGTGACCGAATCGGTCGGGAGCCACATCCAATGGCCGACGAATTGTTCGATCCGGCAGGGCATTTCGAAAAAGTCGGCGAGCATCGCCTCGAGCCCTTCGGCGTGGCGGGCCTGACCCGCGAACCGCCCGGCGAAATGGAGCCGGACCGGGTCGCCGATCGCGTCCCGATTCTGAAAGGCGTCGGTCACCACCCCGGCCAGCGCTCCGACGTAGGCCGTGAAGCGGTCGGTTTCGGGCCGGTCGAAGTGGACGGTCGGTTCGCCAAAGGCCCAGGCGCGATAGAAAAGCGACATCAGCCGGTGGTGAAAGATGTCGGCGAATTCGATCGATGTCTGGTCCTTGACCTGACGCGACCGCTCCCGCGCCGTCTCGGTCAGGTGGAGCGGCAAGGGGCCGTTGGGCCCATAGAGTCCGAAGAAACGGAAGCGGAGCCGCCAGCGTTCCTGGTAGGCCGTCTGCTCGCACGAATGCATTTCGGCGGGTGCGAAATCGAGCGCCGGGTATTGGCCCAGCCGGAACGGTTCGTCGCGTGGCCGGACCGCCAACCCGGTCGGGGGCGATTCGGGGTGCAGGCAGTCGAGCCTGCGGACCGTTGCCAGGAACCCGTAGCGGTAGGGCTCGCGCTCCATCCGCTCGAAGAACTCTACAGCAGTGCCCGGGATCCCATCACCGCTGGCCATCGTTTGATTTCTCCGTTGTTGGAACCGTAGAGCGCCGTTTCGGCGAACGAATTGATCGACACGTACTTCGCGAAGAATTCTTTCAGCACGCTGGCCAGCAAGTAAGGGCCGCTCCCGTCGAAAGCCGTCTCGTCCATCGTCACGCCGATCTCGAGCCCGCGGGCGAAGGTGATCGGTCCGGGGACGGGGACGCGGCGGACGACACGTCGGGAGCGGATCGAACGGACCCCTTCGATCTGACGCCGCATCACGACGTCGTTTTCGGCGACGAAGAGGCCGAGCAGGTCGCGCAGCGCCATCGCGCCCCGTTCGTCGGGGAGGTCGGTCAGCGACAGGTAATTCAGCGTCAGGCTGCCGACCAACCGCCACAATAGCGATCCGGGTTGGTTGGCTCGCGAGGGGAGTGGGGTGCTGGGGCCGGCGACGCAGCGGATCGTTTCGACGGGGGCGCCGATCCCGAGCGTGAAGTCGGACTTCCCCACCCCCAGCGGCATTTCGAGCGGCAGGTCGCGGTTGGTGCAAAGTGTCTCGATCCGCAGTTGCTTCAGATCATGCCGGTAGGGTGCCTCGCTCGGATCGACCAGCGACAGGTAGACGTCATCGCCGAGGTAGCTCGACCGCGCGCCGAAGCGTTTTTCGCGATCCGACAGGTTCCGGGGGACGCGGCGGGGGGTGAAGTAGGACTGCGCCTCGCTGGTCTGATCCGCCATGTCGAAAGAGGCGTAAAACGGAAGGAAAGCCTGGCCTTGGCGGTCGTCCGCGCCGAAGCCGGTGACCCGCCGCACCGAGAAGACTTCGAGGTCCAGCGGCCGGGTGCGGTCGGGGATCACCTGGTGTTCGTGATCGGCCGGGTTGAGATAAATCCGGTCGGCGACTTTGGGAAAGAGGTTGATCGCGGGGGTGCAAAAGAGGGTGAAGTTGTTGCTGCTGACACGGCCATCGAGCCCTTCGGCCGCCTTATCGAGGGCGAAGATGATTTCGATCCGATCCCCGTCCGCTTTGGCGAGGGCTTGGCGAAGCCCCGTCAATTTGACGAACTGAAAGCGGGGGGGAAAGGCGAAGTATTCTTGGATCAGTCGGTACCCTTGGAACGATTGCGACACCGGCGGCAGGAGCGCTTCGTCGTTCGAAAAGCCGACGGTCGCGAGGCTGGTCCCCGGGAGGACCTTTTGCCAAGCGGGCGAACTCCCGGTCGGGCGGATCACGACGGCGCGGGTGTTCGCGAAGATCTGTTCGTAGAGCGTCATCGGGATCTGTTCGGTGCCGCTGATCCAGATCGGCAGCTCGTCGATCGCGAGCTTGTTCATCGGGATGCCGCCGCTGGAGAGCGTGATTCGGATCGTCGCTTTGACGTCGCGGATCTGGGGGGGCAACCCGACGGCGGCGGCCGAGCGGCTGAAGTATCCCGCTTCGACTAGGTCGAGTGGCCAGAGCGTCACGTCATGGGCGGTGCGGTATTCGCAGGCCGTCTGTTCGCCTCGTCCCATTTGGCCCCGGAGCGACGTTTGCTTGGGGATCGGGTAGCCCTCGTCGAGGCCGGCTTGCCGAAAGTCGGGGCGGAACTTGGCGATCACCATCGACGGGAGGGGGGCCAGGTAATTCGGGTAGGCGATGTCGAGGAGGTGTTGGGTTAGCTGGGCGTGTTCGGCATCGAGCTTGATCTTGATCCGCGACGTCAAGAAGGCGAAGCCTTCGAGCAGCCGTTCGACGTAGGGGTCGATGCATTCGAATTCGTCCAGCGACAGTCGACCGGCGACCTTCGGGTACATCTTGGCGAATTCCGCGCCCAGTTCCCGAAGGTGTTGCAATTCGCGGTTGTAATACTGCAGTTGTCGCGGGTCCATCGGTCACTCCTCGTACAGCCCGAGGTTCCCCGTCTCCAGGTCGAGCTCCGTGCGGAGGAATAGATTCAGCGGCAGGGGTTGTGCCCAGAGCTGCCCTTCGATCCGGAACGAAAGCTGGTGCGGTTGCGCCTCGTTATCGTAAGGGGTGATCCGCAGCGTTTCTGGCAAGATCCGTGGTTCAAAAGTCAGGATCGCCTGGCGGAACTGATCGCGGATCTCGTTAAGGGTCACCGAGGAGCTCGATTTCCCCGACAGCGCCGGGCGGCCGAAATTCAGGACCGACTTCGCAACGTCGGGGTATTCCTCGAGGTCGACCGAAGAGGCCATGTTTTCGGAATTGAGGAGCCATTTCAGATCCCGCAGGACGCACATTCGTAGCCGTTCGACGGACAAGACGCGGCTTTCCCGCGATTCACGCGGGTTCTTCGGGTCGTCGTCAGCCAGCCGGTCGAGGAGTGACGGTTGGAGGCGTTCGCGGTTGGTCAGCTCAGCCATTGGCTGTCGTCTCACCCTTTGGAGCGGCGTCGAATTCGATTTTGCGGATATCGAGGAGCGGGTATTCGCCGGAGTCGGTCGCGATCAGCCGTTGGCCGAGCCCCGTTTCGAACCCTTCGGCGACGGCGACCCAATCGGTCTTGCGTGCCATGCGGATCGCGTCGTCGTCGCTCGATTCGCTGCCGGGGTAGCGGGTGGGGATGAAGCCGATCTGTTCGCCGCCGCTGGCCCAAACGAATCGGGCCGGCATCCAGATGAGGTCCCGCAGGTCGGTGGGGGGCTCCAGGCGGATGGTGCGGATGTTCGCGACCGGGACCCAGTAGTAGCGACCGTCGACGAGCGCTTCGAAGACGGGACCGAGCCTTTGGTCGGCATCGGCGAGCCATTCGAAGCGTTCCGACTTGAGGACTTCGTCTTCCCCTTTGCCGGAGTCCCTCCAGGTGATCGTGCCGGGGGTCGCCTTGGCCCCTTCGAAGGCCTGGTCGCGGAGGGCTTCGGCGGCGGGGTGTTCGCCGCGGCCGCGGTGGGCGAGCGATTGCAGCAGCAGCGCGACCCAAGGCTCGGGTTCGCCCAACACCAGCGGCGTCTTCTTGCCGGCGAAGACCTGGGTTCGCAAATTTTCGCAGCGGATCGTTTGGGTGTAGGCCTGGACCATCGTCTGGGCGAGCGGGTCGAGTTGGCCGCAGACCTGCAGTTGGTTCAGCGCCCGGTCCCATTGGCCGACGAGGGCTAGGAGTTGGAAAAGGAAGACCCGGGACGGCGGGTCTTGCGGTTTGGCACGGACCTGGTCTTGAAGTTCGGCTAGCGCCTTGGTCACTTCGCCGCGGCGGAGGGTTTCGATCGCTTGCATGACAAGGGTCTCCTAGGGCAGCGTTGACGCTGCGGTGTGCGGATGGCCATCTGCAGGCCGATGAGAGGATTTCCGTTGCCGAGCTGAAGCGTCGGTTCGGGGAGCTTCGGTGCGAGATGCTGGGGGGAAGTCGGCCATGGTCGAGCCCTTGAGATTAACGCAGCAACGCCGCCAACCATATCCCCACGCGGCGGAATCGCGGCGTAACTCAGGAACCGTCCCAGTCTCCCCCCCTAAACTTCCGTTCGTCGGCAGCGGTGAAGAGTTGGAAGCCCAGCAACGGGGTATCGGTGTAGGTGGTCAGAAGGGTTTTATAGTCGCACTTACCCTGCGAAAATTGGCACGCGGCTTGGCGATAGGCCAAATCAATCGTCTCGGTCGTCTTGTCGATCGACCAGCTCTCCACCTTCAGGTGGCCGAATTTCATTTTGAAGATGGGGTGAACCTTGCCGCTGATGCCGCTCCCGGAGGTCTCCAGGACGTGGATTTCTAGTGGCCCGAAGGAGGCCCCTTTGCAGCAGACGGCCATCAATTGGGGCGAACAGCTATCGATCGTCTTGGTCAGCTTTAGCGGGTTAAATGCGGCGTCATCGATTGTGCCTCCTCGATTTGCCACCGAGAGCACGAAGCTATCGAGAAAGAACCAGTTTGCGTAACCTTCCAGGCGGCAGGTATCTGCCTTGACCCCCGCGATCTGACAAACATGGATCATCGCTAAAAACCCTAAGAAAACGCCGGGGACATCTGCCAATTGCCGCCCATCAAGCGTTCCGTCCGCGGGCTTTGAAAGAGTATTCCCAGGGGACGCTTTCGCGTTGATTACCACTCGCCGCCCAGTCCGTAGACCACCCCTTGGAAATGACGCTTCCGTCCTCCTGATTGACCCAGCCTGATGCGACCTTTTCGTAGTTGAAACTGATCGTTTCCTTCGGACAGGGATTGGATAGCGAACCGTCGATCGACCAAGCTTCGATTTGAGCGACTTCGAAACGGGCAATGAAAATGGGTGACACCGCTTGGGGGTTCGCATTTTCACCGGTTTCTACCCGGTAATAGGTCTGCAAGAGATGGATCTCGATCGAGTTGAAGCCGTTACCTTTACAGCAGGACAAGAATGACAGCGGGGTGCAGGGGTCGATCGATTTTTTTATCGTCAGCGTCCCGAATGTCGTCCCCATGGCGTCGGCTTCAGTAGTTTCAGCGAAATCGGTTGGCTTGTTATGAATCTCGAAATTGAATTCATCGGCGATGAACCACCCTGTGTCATAACCCGCCAGTCTGCACTGCGCATTGGTCGTCAACGAAGTGCCGACCCTGACTACGATTTCGAGATTGTCGGTGGTACCCATGACAAACTGGTCAGCGGGAAAGCCCTGCGATTACACGGGTGCGTGCGACATCTGGTCGCGACGCATTAAAAATCGAAAGTAAGCGACGGGCCGATCACTTGAAGTCGCTGTCGGACGGGGTCCAGGCGATGTTCTTGACCTGATCCCAGCCGGCGTACTTGGGCGTGCCGTATTCATAGCCGCCTTTGCCGTCGCTCTTGTAGGTCTTGTAGCAGATCCCGATCTGGCGATACCACAGCGTGATCGACTCGGTCGGACGGCCGTCTTCGCTACCGTTGACGTTCCAAGTTTTGATGAATGCCGGCTTGAGGCACATGCTCATGTAGGGGTAGACCGATTGGTCGGTCCCGACCCCTTTGGTCTGGACGAAGTGGATGATCGCGCTTTCCATCGGGCCGCCGGCGATGCCGTAGACGAAGGCGATGCACGAGGCCTCGTTGCTCACCTTTTCGATCGAGCATTCCTTCAGCAAGCCGACACCGATCGTGATGTCATCGGTACCCGCCTTGGCCCCTTCCTTCTGTTCGCGCTCGATGCCGAAGCTGCACGAGTTGCAGGAGAACCAACCTTGGTCGCCGGGGTAATCGGTCAATTTCGAATCACCCGGAATGACCTTCGACATCTTGAGCAGAATCATGTTTAGACAACCTTAATCAAAGAATCGCCCGGCGGTTCATATCGGGCGAGAAGGGCTGAAGAAAGGGTCGACGAACCGGGGTGGCTGCGAACGACGAGAGAGACCGAGCGGGGCCGAGTGCGATCGGACACGCCACAGTCACCCGATCGGGCGACTCATTGGTCGAGCCACGTACCCCCTGCGCGGGCCAGATGCCCTCTCAAACCGACACCGATTGTACGCTATCCCTTTTGCGAAGGCAACTTGGAGACCAACCGCAGCGAAACGGTGAGCCCTTCCAGTTGGTAGTGAGGCTTAAGGAAAATCTTCGAGGTGTAGTAACCGGGGTTGCTGGGGTCTTCCTCGACGACGACTTCGGCCGCCGACAACGGCCGCATCGCCTTGGCCTCTTCGGTCGCGATGTCGGGGCTCGCTTCGATGTACTTTTTGATCCACTCGTTGAGCCAGGTTTGCAATTGGGCCTGGGTCATCGACGAGCCGATCTTGTCGCGGACCATGCACTTGAGGTAGTGCGCGAAGCGACAGGTGGCGAAGAGGTACGGGAGCCGCGCGGCGAGGTTGGCGTTGGCGGTCGCGTCCGGGTCGTCGTAGACGGCCGGTTTTTGGAGCGATTGCGCGCCGATGAATGCTGCGATGTCCGAGTTCTTGCGGTGGATCAGCGGCATGAAGCCGTTGTTCGCCAATTCGGCTTCGCGGCGGTCGCTGATCGCGATTTCGGTCGGGCACTTCATGTCGACGCCGCCGTCATCGGTCGGGAAGGTGTGGCACGGGAGCCCTTCGACGGCACCCCCGGTTTCGATCCCGCGGATCCGTGTGCACCAGCCGTACATCTTGAACGCGCGGTTGATGTTCACCGCCATCGCATAGGCGGCATTCGCCCAGGTGTAGCGGTTGTGATCGGCGTTGGCGACGTCTTCTTCGAAGGCGAACCCTTCGACCGGGTTCGTCTTGGAACCGTAGGGCAAACGCGACAGGAACCTGGGCATGCAGAGACCGAGGTATCGTGAATCTTCCGATTCGCGCAGGCTTCGCCACGGGGCATATTCGGGCGTTTCGAAGATCTTCGTCAAATCCCGCGGGTTGCTCAGTTCTCGCCACGAATCGAATTGCATCACCGTCGGCGCGACGCCGGTGATGAACGGGGCGTGGGCCGCGGCGGAGATCCCGGACAGTTCCTGCAGCATCGCCACATCGGGGGGCGAGTGGTCGAAATAATAGTCGCCGACGAGGCAACCGTAGGGCTCGCCACCGAACTGGCCGTACTCTTCTTCGTAAATCTTCTTGAAGATCGGGCTCTGGTCCCAAGCCGTCCCTTTGAATTTCTTGAGCGTCTTGGCGAGGTCGTCCTTGGAGATGTTGAAGACGCGGATCTTCAACATCGAATCGGTTTCGGTGTTGTTGACGAGGTAATGCAGGCCACGCCAAGCGCTTTCGAGCCGTTGGAACTCTTCGTTGTGGATGATCTCGTTGACCTGTTCGGTCAGGCGACGATCGATCTCGGCGATGATCCCTTCGATCGAGGCGAGGGCGTCGCCGGAGATGACCGAAGCCCCCTGCAGCACTTGCGAAGCCAAGGTCTGCACGGCGGACTTGATCGCCTGGCTCGTCTCGTCCGACTTGGGGCGAAACTCTTTCTGCAGGAGCGCTTCGAAATCGCTCTGGCCAACTGTTTCTCCAGCGGCTGAGGCGGCTGCCTGCTGCGACGCGTCGGAAGACATTGCGGAAATTCCTACGAAAATGGACTACGAGGTGATGCGGTTCGAGGCGGCGGTCACGACCGTACGGTCGCCGCCGCGGTGATTCGTCGGTCGGGTCGGGTGTCGGATCAGTTTTCGGCCGGGGGCTTTGCCGCGCCGCTAAGCGACTTGAGCAGTTCCGGGTCGCTGATCACTTTGGCCAGCAGCTCTTCCGCACCGCTCTTCCCGTCCATGTAGGTGATCAGGTTGGAGAGTTGGGTGCGGGTTTCGAGCAGCTTGCGGAGCGGTTCGATCTTTCGCGCGACGGCGTCGGGCGAGAAATCGTCCATCGATTCGAACGTGACATCGACGTTCAAGTTCCCTTCGCCGGTCAGCGTGTTGGGGACGCGGAACGCGACGCGCGGCTTCATCGATTTGAGCCGATCGTCGAAGTTATCGACATCGATCTCGAGGAACTTGCGGTCTGCGACCGGGGGGAGCTTTTCGGCCGGCTTGCCCGACAGGTCTGAAAAGACACCCATGACGAAGGGGAGTTGGATCGCCTTCTGCGAACCGTAAACCTCGACGTCGTATTCGATCTGGACGCGGGGGGCGCGGTTGCGGGCGATGAATTTCTGAGCGCTCTGTTTGGCCACGAGGAAACTCCGGTCTGACGACCCTCAGGGGCGGGCGGTCGCGTTGAAAACGGCGTAAAAAACAGGTTGGAACATACCAGACATGGGAAGGAAACGTTACTCGATGTCAGAAAAAATCGTCCGCGGGGGCCGATTGGGGTTCCGGTGATTCCGGTTCTGACGGTGGTTCGGCCTCAAAATCGGGGATCGCCCCTGCCGAAGAGGCCGATATCGACCCAGAAGCCGACGACCCGGTTCCCGACGACAGTCTTGCCGAGGACAGGCTTGCCGAGGAACTGGGGGGCATCGCCCCGTCGCCGACGAGCGAGCGGGCTCGGGGCAATCCTTCGGGGCAGATGTCCTGCAGGATTTCCATGAACGACAACCCCGCCAACCGGCGGGCCCGCATCAGCAGCAGCGGCAAGGGGCTGCTCGGTTCACACTGACGGTAATAATCGAGGATCGCGTCGATCGCGACGAGGACCTCTTCCCGCGACCCGACCGAGCCGCTGAACCCGCCCCCGGAAGGGACCGCCCGCCGACGTACGGCGGTCGCGGCGGATGGGCCTGTCGCGGCCAGCCCCGCGGCGGCCTCGTCCCCGGCGTCTTCTGACGCTTCGGGTTCATCGGCCGGTAACGCCTCTTCTTTCGGTTTTCGGCTTTCGGCCCATTTGCCGAGCTGGGCCTCGATTTTTTTGAGCAGCTCTTGCAGCGGTTCGAGGTTCGGTGCGGATGCGGCGCCGACCTGTTGGGTGATGAAGCGTTCGATCGAAAGCGAGGCTTGGTGCGCGGCCGCGGCGGCTTGGTGCTGGGCGGCGACGACTTCGGGTTTGCTTTGGTTGACGATCGCGAGGACTGCGCCGCTGTTCGCTTGGCCCGATGCCTCGTTCGGTTTCGGCTTGATGTCGTTCCACGAGACCGACCCGAGGACGGGGAGCGACAGGAGCGGGAGCTTTTCGACGCTGCGGATGAAGGATGGCGATGCCAGCGCCATCACCGCGTTGACGCGCGCGGTCGGGTCGTTGTCGTCGTCGGGATCGAGCTGGGGATAGAGCGAGCCCCAAAAGGTGGTGACGATTCCGTCGATCAGGCGAAGCGAATCGGCCAAGCCCGACAGCCCATCGAGGCTAGTCACCGCGCGGCAGAGGTGGGCGCAGACGCGGAGGTCTTTGGTGCGCGAGAGGAGTTCGGTTGCGGAGCTCCTGACGAGTTTCCAATCTGGCTCTTCACCCTCGATGACGGCGTTGCCCATCTGTTGTTCGGGCTTCCCGGCCGCCGCCTGTTCCATCTCGGCATAGGTCGGGTCGTATTCGAGGTCGTCGCCGGCGGGGGCGTCGGGGCGGATCGGCTTGAGGAGCGATTCGAGATCGAGGGCTGCCATAGCAAGGGTTCGCGAGGATCGATCGCGAGATCCGAAAGTGCGTTCGAAAGGGGCAAAAGTGCCGTTCGCTCGGGGCGGGGCTGACTCGATTATGATTCGCGCCATCCGCGGAAACTATCCGAAATCCGAGGACATCGTCCCCCTTATTTTCCCGCGGCGGCACTGGGACGTCGGCATTTTCGGGTGCTTGGGGGGTGTGACGGCGGGTCAGTGGCTGAATTTGAGCTCGAGGCGGAGGAGCGAATCGAAGGTCCGTTCTTCGGTGAAGCCGATGCCGTACGCGGCGCCGAATTCCATCACACCGAGGTCACCGCCGGAGTCGCGGACGAAGCGGATCCCGGGGTAGATCATCGCGGTCGGGTCTTTGACCGGGAGTGCGACGTTGCCGGGGCCGGTCTTTTTGCCGCCCGAAAAATTGAGGCTTTGCATTTCGAGCGTCGGGATCCAGGCCGAACAGAGCGTCTCGTGCCAGACGGTGCTCGCACCGACGCCAAAGGTGAGGATCTGGCCGCTGTAGGTCGGGTCGGCCCCCAGCGGGATCCAATACTTGATCTCGCCGTGGAAGTAGGTCCAATCGCTCTGCTTGAACCGGGCCAGGACCCCCGGTTCGAGCGTCGTGTGGCCGTTCCCCATCCCGGTCGCGATATTCCCGGTCGGGGCGTAGATTCGCATCATCTGCGAGATCTGGATCCGATTGCCGTTTTTGATCCGCAGCTTTTGCGTGATTTCCATGTCGCCGAAGCCCGATTGGCTGAAGCCCTCCTCGGCGGTGTAGCCGCGAAGTGGGAGCTCGGTCTGGACGCTGAGCGCGTCGCTCCCCAGTTCGAACATCAGCTTGAAGTCGCGGGTCGTCGACTTCCCCGGGTAGTTGGGGCCGGTCCCTGGAGGGGCCCAGCGGTAGGTGCTGCGGTCGGGGTAGACCATCCCTTGTCCGGCATCGAGCCGCAGCCGGATTTGGCGTCGCGGCTGGGTCGTGTCGAGCACCAGCGGGGCATGTTCGACCCACAACGTCCCCATCCCCGCGTCGACGTGTTGACGCGTGGCGAGGATCCGGTCGGCGGCGTTGAACGTCCACTGGTCGAACTTCGATCGCAGCAATTGGCCGAGCGTCGGTTCGCACGTCTCGCAGAGTTCGGGCGGGCCGAGGATCACCGAACCGGGTGGCAAACCCTCGCCCGGCATCGACCCCGGGACGATCGAATCGCCGAAGGACTCGGCCAGCGGCAGCGGTTCGCCGCCGATCGGTCCGTTGAACGTCATGCCCCCTGGGCCCGATGCCAGCGGCGGCGATTCCGCGGGCCAAACCACGGGGCTTGGGACCGCAGGGCCCTGGCCTTGCAGGACCGAAGTACCCTGGCCTTCCAAGACCAACGGGGTCGGGCCTTCCAGTACCGAAGTACCCTGGCCTTCCAAGACCGAGTACTCGCCCCCATCGAGCTCCTGGGCGATCGCGTCGAAGTCGTACGCGTAGGACTCGTCGATCACGGCGGACGGCGACATCGGCGTGAAGCCCGAGGCGTCGAGCGATGGGGGTTGGTCGAACCGCCAGCGGGCGAAGAGGGCTTCTCGCGCAGCCGACTCGACCGGATCGACCTGCGACGCATCCGGCCCGGGCCGCCAACCCGGATCGGCAGGCGGTGCCGGTTCGACGCGTGTCGGTCCGACCGCGGCCGCCGGCCACTGCGGCGCGCCAGCGACCTCCCTCGCGGCGGAGGGTGTTTCCGCCGCGGGGTTGGTCGCCGAAGCGGTCCCGCTTTTGCCGGTCCCGCTTTTGCCGCCAGCCCACCCGGGTGTTTTGGGGGTGGCGGCGTTGGCAGGGTTGGCCGGTGTGGTTGGGGCCGCGTTGGCAGGGTTGGCCGGTGTGGTTGGGGCCGCGTTGGCAGGGTTGGCCGGTGTGGTTAGCCGCGGGGCGGTCGAAGCCGCGTTGGTAGGGTTGAAACCTCGCGCGCGTGACGCGTCGCCCGCGGGTACGCGCGTGGGAGTATCTTCCACGCGGGCGCGCAGGGGTGCGGGGGCGCGGCCGGGTGCGCGGTCGGACGCGGGTGCGGGGACGCTGACGCGTGGGCGCGCGGGTGCCGCGCCGCCTGGCAGGGGGCCGGCGAGCGGGCGGGGAATCGGATTGGGCGACTGGGCCGCCGTTGATGGGGGCGGGTCGTAAGCCGGTTGGGGTAACGGCGAGGGTGGCCGGGCGAGCTCGCGCGGCGGAGGCTCACCGCTTCGTGGCGGCGGGTCCTTCAGCGGCCTCGGGGGGGATGCCGCGGCTGGGGTGACGGGGGCTTTTTCCGCCACTGTAGGGAGCCGCGTTGGTGCTGACGGGGGTTTGTCCTGAAAAGCTCGGGCCCGTCGGATGTGGGCCCCGCCGGCCCCGATCCCGACGGAGAGCAGGATGATCAATCCCCAGCCGAGCGGGCCGATCCGCGGTGGGCCGATCCGCGGTGGGCCAAACGGGCGCAGCGACAGCCGATCACCCTCCCTGCCAGCCGTTTTATGGAAAAAACGTCGCTGGGGGTCGGGCTGCAACGCACGCCGGCGCGGGACGAACCCGTCGCGGCGGTTATCGGAGATCCCCGAGGCAGGGGGCGGATCGGATCCGGCGTTCAATGATTGACCTCGGGCGGAGACAGACCGACACCCTCGGCCGCGCACCGCCTAGATCTCCTTATCGGCCGAAAAGGAGGGCCCGAGCCCGTCAAGTTTGTTACAATCCGGAGGATTCTCACGACTCATCTCACGCTGGCTCTCCCCAGTTTCTCCATTTTGTGGCTTCGGCGATGCGATTCGACTTCAATTTCGGGACGTTGCGACAGGGTTCGGCACCCAAGAACGGGGCCGACAACGTCCCGTTTCGGATCGCGTTATTGGGTGATTTTTCGGGGCGGGCGATTGCTGGCAAATCGGAAGCCGGGGCTTCGTTGGCCAAGGCGAAGCCGATCAAGGTTGACGTCGACAACCTCGATGACGTGATCGAGCGGATGGGGATTTCGGTCGCCTTGCCGCTCAGTGGGTTGACGGTCCCGGGGGTGGGGGAGTCGGAGCAGACGGTCGAGGTCGAGATCGGGTCGATGGACGATTTCCACCCTGACGAGCTCTTTGACAAGCTGGAGGTCTTCGCCGAACTGGCCTCGCTTCGTCAGCGGTTATCGAACGAGAAGACGTTCAAGAAGGCGGCGGCGGAAGTCCGCGGTTGGGCGGAGGATGCGGGTGAGTCGGCCAGGCCAAAGCGGCGCAAGCGTCGGGCCAGCCGGGCGACGCATGTCCCCGGGGCGCGGCGGTTATCGGAATTCGAAAAATTGCTCGGGGGGGACGAACGGCCCGAATCCGAGTCTTGGGACGTCGACGCCTTGATGCGAGACCTCGTCACGCCGTTCATCGTCGCCGAGCCTTCGGACGAAATGGACCCGCTCGTCGCGGCCGTCGACGAGAGCCTTTCGTCGGCGATGCGGGCGGTGCTCCATCAGAGCGAATTCCAGTCGCTCGAATCGATTTGGCGGGGCGTCGAGATGTTGGTTCGGAGGTTGGAAACGAACCGAATGTTGCAAGTCGTCCTGTACGACATTTCGGCCGAGGACATCGCGCTGGATTTGAGCAGCGCCGACGACCTCGAATCGACCGGGCTCTACAAGCTGCTCGTCGAGCAACCCTCGCTCGACGCGAACCAGGGGGGGATCTCGGCGATCCTCGGTTATTACGTCTTCGAAGAGACTCCGGCGCATGCCGAGTTGCTGGGGCGGATCGCCAAGATCGCCGCCGCGGCGAACGCCCCGTTCGTCGCCGCGATCGACAAGGCGTGCCTGGACCGCAACCCGAAGGAAGACCAGCCCGCGGAAGTTGCCGAGGCCTGGACGACGCTCGCGGGGCTCCCCGAGGCGAAGTACCTCGGGTTGACCGTCCCGCAATTCCTATTGCGTTTGCCCTACGGAAAAAAGAGCGACCCGATCCGGTCGTTCAAGTTCGAAGAGTTCACCTCGCAGGGAGGCTTGGGGGGGATGCTGTGGGGCAACGGCGTCCTGTTGATCGGCCTGATGCTCGGCCAGACCTTTTCGAGGCAGGGTCGCAAGCAGATGAAGCTCGGGTCGATCCTGTCGTTCGACGACATGCCGTACCACTTCATCACCGACGGCGACGGCGAGCAGGTGGCGTTGCCGTGTACCGAGCGGTTGCTGTCGCTGCGGATGGCCCAAACGGTCGGGGGATGGGGTTACATCCCGCTACTGGCGATCAAGGGACAGAACGTCGTGAGGATCGGGAGCACGCAAAGTTACAGCGGCGAAGAGCTGGCGGGGTCGTGGCCCGCGAGCGTCACTGTCACGCTGCCGGAGGGGTCCTCGCCACGCGGCGGCGGGAGGCAATCGGCATCGGGAGGGGGCTCCAACGATCACGTCGACGCGATCGCGGCGGCGGCGATGGGGGACGTCTCGGGGGGCTCGTCGGACGACCTCCGCTGGGACACCGAAGACGATTCGTCGAGCCTGCGGCATGACCCGTTCTTCGACGGCGAAGAAGAGCCCGCATCCGACGATGATGATCCGTTCGGCTCGGATTCCTCCAGTGACGATTCCGACAGCAGTTCGAGTGACGATTCCGACACTTCCAGCGACGATTCGGATTCATCGACCGATGGTGACGCGCTAGCGACGGATGAGTCGACCGATGGTGCTGGCGATGGTTCGGAAGCGTCGCTGTCGGACCTGATGAAGAGTATGTCGTCGGACGACTCGTCGTCCGATTCGGTGA
The DNA here is from genome assembly GCA_040375695.1 of Planctomycetaceae bacterium. Classification (GTDB taxonomy): domain Bacteria; phylum Planctomycetota; class Planctomycetia; order Pirellulales; family Pirellulaceae; genus UBA6163. The sequence goes on along the minus strand of JBEIRZ010000042.1, from coordinate 5,915 downwards.
CCGATGAATCGACCGCTGGCGGCGGGGACTCGGACGCGTCGCTATCGGACCTGCTCAAGAGCATGTCATCGGACGAGACTTCCGACGACTCGTCGTCCGATTCCTCGGGGGATGAATCGACCGATGGTGGTGATTCTGCGGCGGGCGATGACGACGGGATGGACCCGGAGTTGGCAAAATTGCTGGCCGACCTGTAACGCCGCCGTTAAGATGGATCGAGGGCGTTGGTGTCTTTGCGGGGGGGCGAAAGATGATTGAATTCGACGGGATCAACAAGCTTTACACATTCTTGCAGCGGGTCAGCCGGATCCCGGGGTTGGAATTTCTCCGTTCCGACGCGACGCGTTTGGTACAATCCCAAGCGGAGTTTTACGACAAGTTCGATGGGATCGAGGGTGGGATCGAAGGTGGCGAAGACGGGTTGCGGGCGATCGGCGAGGCGATCGGCGTGACCAAGCCGGGGCATGGGAATTCCCATCACCAGGGTGGCGAGCAGCAAGGGGGCTCACCGCAACATGCCTCGGGCGAGCGTCCCGTCGTCATGAAGTCGACCTATGCGGGCGAGTCGACCTCGTGGTCGGGTAAGAAAACTTCGGGGGGGGCCGGTTCATCCAGGCGGGCACCGAAGACGAACGAGGAGCTTCGGGCGCAGAAGAAGCTGTTGATGAAGAAGCTTCGCGGCTGACCCTCTCCCCCAACGCGACGCGATAACGACAAAGACGCTGGCACACGCAGGACTCGATTTTGGCGATCGGCTACACACTCACCACCCCGCTCAGTTCCGAGAAACTGCTATTCGCCAGGTTGGTCGGCAAGGAGCGGCTGTCGGAGCCGTTTCGGTTCGAATACCACGTCTTGGGCAAAAACGCGAACATCGATTTCGACAAGTTGCTCGGCCAATCGATCACGCTCACGTACGAAGGGAGCAATTCTTTCAAGCGGTACTTCAACGCGATCATCACGGAAGCTTCGCACGTCGGCGGCGTGAGGGAATTTGAGCATTTCGTCTTTGTCGGCCGCCCCCGATTGTGGCTCCTGACGCAGGCCGCCGATTGCAAGGTTTTTCAAAACGAATCGATCCCCGACATCATCAAGGCGGTGCTCAAGGACGCCGGCGTCGAGGTCGAGGATTCGTTGACCGAGACCTATTCGCCGCTCGATTACTGCGTCCAGTACCGCGAATCGAATTTTGACTTCATCAGCCGCCTGATGGAGGCGTATGGGATCTATTACTTTTTCACCCACGCTTCCGGCAAGCACACGATGGTGCTCGCCGATTCGGGGAGCGTGCACAAGAAGATCGAGGGGACCAACGAGGTTCGCGTCCAAAAGGCGGGGGCGGCGGCCCGCGAGATCGAATACTTCTGGGACTTTCGCCCCGCGAGCGAGGTGGCGAGCGGGACGGCGATCTTGACCGATTACAACTTCGAGACCCCCAAGGCTTCGTTGGAAGTGCGGTCGCAGCACAAGGCTTCGTACGACATCGAGCAGGGAGAAGTTTTCGATTACCCCGGCAAGTACGACAAGGCGGACACCGGCCAGCCGATCGCCAAGGTCCGGATCGAAGAGCTGCAAGCCGAAGCGAGCTTCAGCCGTGGCGAGGGGAATGTCCGCGGGGTGACCGCCGGCGGGCTGGTCAATGTCTCGTTGGCGGCCAGGTCGGCCGACCAGATCGATTACCTGATCGTCGAAACGGACATCCGTGCCGAGGCGATCGACACCGACCCGCCCGAACTGGTCGCCGCCCGTTCGCAGCAAGAGCGGCTGCAAAACCGATTCCGGATCGGCTTCGGTGCGATCCCGTCAGCGACCCCGTTCCGTCCCGCGCGAAAGACGAAACGGCCGGTCATCGGCGGGCCGCACACCGCGCTGGTGGTCGGCAAAGAGGGGGAAGAGATCTGGACCGACAAGTACGGCCGCATCCGCGTCCAGTTCTATTGGGACCGACTGGGCAAGAAGGATGAGAACAGCACCTGTTGGGTCCGCGTGGTCCAGGCGTGGGCCGGCGCCCAGTGGGGGACGATCTTCCTGCCGCGGATCGGGCAAGAGGTGATGGTCCAATTCCTCGAAGGGGATCCCGATCGGCCCGTCGTCACCGGCTGTCTCTACAACGACGACATGATGCCGCCCTACGCGTTGACCGCGAACATGACCCAAAGCGGGATCAAGACGCGGAGCACCAAACAGGGGACGGCCGAAAATTTCAACGAGCTCCGCTTCGAGGATGCCAAGGACAAGGAAGAGATCTACTTCCACGCCGAAAAGGATTTCAACCGCGTCGTCGAGAACAACGACACCCTCAAGGTCGGCTTCGACAAGAAGGACAAGGGTGACCAGACGATCGAGATCTACAACAACCGCACCGTGACGCTCGATCAAGGGAGCGATAAGCTCGAAATCAAAACCGGGAATCGGACCGTTTTGATCGATAAGGGAGACCTTGAGCTGACGATTACCGCGGGAAAGCGGACGACGAAGGTCAAAGGGGACGATAAGCTGACGGTCGAGAGCGGTGACCACGATACGACGGTCAGCCAGGGGGCGTCGAAGCTGACCGTCTCCGCCGGCGACCACACGGTGAAGGTCGCCGCCGGGAAGTGCACGATCGAGGCGGCCCAGTCGATCACGCTCAAGGTCGGCGGCAGCAGCATCGAGATCAAACCGACCGGGATCACGATCACCTCGATGCAGATCGACGTGAAAGGGAGCATGGGGGCGACGATCGACGGCGGCTTGCAACTGCAGGCCAAAGGGACGATGGCGACGTTCGAGGGCCAGGCGATGAACACGATCAAGGGCGGGATCGTGATGATCAATTAGACGGGTGTCGGTGTATCGGCTTGGGGGCGATGCCGGGTCGGCGTTTTTTCAGCGGGTGAGGAAGAGTTGTGGGAGTCGTGATCGAAGTCGTTGCCGGGCCGGACCAAGGGCGGGTGATCCGTTTGCGGGACGGGTTGTTGGCGAAATTCGGTCGGACCGAATGGGCCGATTTCTGTTTCCCCGCCGACACAGAGATGGCCGAATTCCACTTTCAGCTCGATTGCCGAAGCGGCTGCATGGTCCGCGCGCTGGAAGGGGCAGAGCTGTTTATCAACGGCGCCCCCGCGACCGATCAGCCGCTGGTCGATGGGGATCGGGTCAAAGCGGGTCAGACCGAGTTTGCGATCAAGATCCTCAGCGGGGCAGCGATGCCTGGCGCCGTCGTCGAACCGGTTGCCGTCGCCGAAGCCCCGCCCCAAGCCCCTCCCGATATCCCGGCGATCGTCGCGAAGCTCGGCTTGAGCGGTGCGGCCCCGGCGCTGGCCGCATCTGCCTTGACGATCGACGGACTTCGTGACGAGTTGGCAAGCGGTGGCGATTACCAACAAGCGGCGCAGCTCTGTGCCTATTCGCTCGATCGTCGGCAGGCCGTCGCGTGGGGTTGTCACTGTGTCGGGTTGGCGTTTGGCGAGACGCTCGAACCGGCGCAGCGATCGGCGCTCGCCGCGGCGGCCGTTTGGGTCAAAGGCCCCAGCCAAGCGGGGTGCCGTGCGGCGGAACAGGAGGCGAGCCGCTGCGAATACCGCGGCCCGGGAGGGCTCCTTGCCGCCGCCACGTTTTGGTGCGGCGAAAGCCTTGCGCCCGAGAGTTCGCCCGAACCCGTCCCGCCCGACGAGACGTTGCCCAGCCGCGGGATCGCCGGGTCGTTGATGCTCGCCATGACCCACCCCACCCCGGATGTCGCCCCGGATCGGTTCGCCGAATTCGTCGCCGTCGCGGACCGGATCCGTTCCGGTGGGCTGAAGCCCGAAGAGGCTTGTTAGGGGTGTCACGATGACGATCGATTCGGGGTGGCGTGATCAAAAGGGGAAGGCGACGACCAGCACCGACCGTTGGCGGCGGTGGTTGCTCTTCGTCGCGGTGTTGGCGTTGTTTGCCGGTTTCGCGTTCACGATCACCTCTCCCTTCCAGCACCCCAACGGCCACTTCCTCTTTGCCGTCGCGGGGGGGGACCCTCGAGGCGCGATCGCCCCCGCCCCGTTCGCGCTCGAACAATACGCCCACCTGACGCCGCTGCGTTCGGTCCTTTATGCCGACCCGCAAACGCCCGGGGTCTTGCCGCTGGTCGCACCGGCATCGATCGGCGAATTGCCGCTCGCCTCGGGGTTGCGGGCCAGCGCCATCGCCAGCAACGACTCCGTGATCGTCTTTCTGCCGGCTCGCGAAGTGGTGGAAGGGGGCCAGCCGATGATCCGACCGGCCGGCGCGGCGCAAGGGATGACGTTGTCGGTCAAGCGGGTCATCGATCTCGTGCTGAGCCTGCCGGGGAAGGTCAAGTTTCTGGTCCTCGACATCGATTCGCCGCTGACCTCGCAAGACGGGTTGCTCCTCCCCGACGCCTTCGTGTTGCGGGTCGCCGAGGAGGTCGAGGCGACACGCGAAGAATCGCTGTGGGTGATGACGAGTCACTCGTCGCTCGAACCGACGCACCAATCGTACGCCCTGCGGCGAACCGTCTTCGGTTACTACATCGCCCGGGCACTCAAGGGAGAGGCCGACCTGAACCAGAACCGGGTCTTGTCGCTGTCGGAGCTCTTCCTTTACGTCCGCGAAGGGGTGCGGGCGTGGTCGCTGGCCGCGACGGACGATCGGGTCGGCCAGACCCCGCGGTTGCTCTGGGGGGGAGGCAAGCCGACCTTTGGCGATGCCGATTTCCCGATCCTACCCGTCGGCCAATTCGCCCCCGAGCTTCAAGAGCTCGACATCCAGAAGGGGATCAACGACGATTTCACCGCCAACCAGGCGAAATTGTGGGCTGATGTTTTTAACCAAGGGATCGCCAACCAGATGACCCCCGCCGCGGATCGCATCCGCAACCGGTTGAGCCAAATCTCGTTACCCAAGATCTTTGGCGGCGAAACGGAAGCGGGTGGGGGCGGCGAGGAGAAAACGGCTCCGTCAGCATCCGAACCCCGCTCCGGCACGTCATCCGGGTCCGCGGCGACGCAAGCTGAGAGTGGGTCCGCGGCGACAGGCGGCGCGGGGGGAGCCCCAGCGGGGTCGGCAAAGTCGTCCGCCGCGTCACCCGCTTCGCCGGCACCTGCCCCTGCGACGGCGGCTTCCGATTCGACCCCCGCGAATCCTCCCGCGAGCGGTCCTTCGGCAAACGCCCCTCCGAGCACGCCAAGCACCCCTGCGGCCGGCACCTCTGCCGGGACGGGGTCGTCGCCGTCCGCAAAGCCAGAGGCCGCGCCGGCCGGGAAACCTGCCGACGGGAATACCGCTGGGGGTGATGCCGACGCCAAAGGGGGAGAAGAGAAGGTCGAGCCGATTTATCCTGCCGAGTTGCCCGATCTGGTCGATCGCCTGGGTCGGGCCTGGGCGATCCATGACCGCCTGTTGGCCGGGGGCGAGGACTGGTTGCGGCCGATCGATTACGCCCCCGAGCTGTGGGGCGAATACCAGCGTCTGCTGCTGGCGGTCGACCGTTCGATCCGCGCGGGGTGGACCTTCGACATCAAGCCCTTGTCCCGTGTCCTTGACGATCAGTTGTTGCCGATGGAAGGGCTCATCGCGACGGCCAATTCCGCCGGTGCGATCTCATCGCAGATCGAGAAATTCCGACCCAAAGGGGTGCTGGGCGAACTGCTGGTCGATAAGTTTTTGGCAAGGACGCCGACGTTCCGGGACAACGACTCGGTCCATGAGCTGGCGCTATTGATCGCGGCTGACGCGCTCGATGAGCGGTTTGATGCCAAGTCGCGGGCCGCGATCGCTACCTACGCGACGTTGATCGGGGATGGGAGTTACGCCGACTTCACCGCATGGATGCGGGACGCCTGGAACGAAGCGTTCGCGTCGCTGGACGAGTTCCATCCGATCGAATACGTGTCGATGGTAACGGCCGACAATTGGCCCGTTTATCGCCAATGGCT
>JBEIRZ010000022.1:0-29113 GCA_040375695.1 Planctomycetaceae bacterium | reverse complement strand
GAGATATAGCCCGCGCCAGTCGTTTTCGAAGGCCCTGCTGCCAAAGCTATTCCCGTTCGTGTCTGTCTGTTGGGTACCGTCAAGCCTCCGCCCTGCACCGACCGTGTCGTCACTGAGGCTTGTCAGGACCACGGGCGCGCCCGGGAGGCCGACGACGTGAAGCGTGCCACCGATACGATCCTTGATCGAAAGGTTGCTCCCCGTTGCCGTGAAACCTGTTCCGACAGTTGGGCTATTGGGGTTACCTGAGCCTGACAGTTTGACGACTAGGCTTTCGTCGGGGCGACTTTGCAATCGCAGTTCACCACCTGAAACTTGGTTCCCCACGCTGATCGTGTCGAAAACCATGTGAACGATGTCGGTATCATCCCAGATACTCGATGTCGAAAGGAATCCGCCACGCACATACATGCCGTTGAGTTGGATCGCTGCCGATGAATCGCTTGGAGTGCTCTGGGTAGTGTTCCTGCGGATCAGCGGACCGAAGTTGTCGTCCAAATCCGCAAGCCTCTGTAGTGTTCCTGTCTGGCGACCCAGGTCCACGACACGCGAGGCATTGAGAGAGTCGCTATCGATATCGATGATCGGTCCTCGGTTTTCGAGGAACTGGTTGCCTACCAAGATCGGTTGCGTGAATCGCGCGAAGATTGTCGAAGGGGTATTTCCCAACCGGCCATTCCGACCGACCGGACCAGCACCCCCTTGGCCGTTGGCGTTGTACTCGAACCGAGAATTAACGACACGGGCCGTGGCCTGCTGTATCTCAAGTGCGGAGAAGGCCTTGCTCTGACCGCCTTCGATCAGACTGATGCCCCCGCCAAAAGCGATGACGGCGTTATCGAGGCTAACATTAGAAGTCGGACTCGCGAAAATCCCGGCCCAGTCACCGCGAGATGCGCTCAAGCCGCTGCCTGTCGAGGTAGAATCGTTGTTGGTGTCAAACGACCCACCCGCACCATATCGGTCATCGGCAACGCTGGTGAAGACTACCGGCAGTCCCGGAAGTCCTTCCGCAAGCAACTGGGTACCTTGCCCCAATTCGATCCTAGCACCTCGAAGCTTAACGATAGTACCCGGATCGATCGTCAATGACGCGTTCATCCGACCACGTACGCCCGCCCTTGAGCCATTCAGCGGGACTCCTGTCCGCTCACCGGTGTCGGTAAATGCTGGATTCGAAGCGTCCAGTTCGCCGACTAGACGGAACGCGGTGTCGCCAGGCGACTGACGATAAAGCCTCCGCGAAACGTAGTCGGAGCCTGTCGGTACCGCCGGAAGGTTGAATAGTTCGATCGCCGAATTGACGGGGGCAGTGACCGAGGTGGATGCGCCAGACGACGCAAGCGATTCGAATCCGAACCGATCGACGAAAGTTAATTGGTACGAGTAATTCCCTGCTGAAAGAATACCAGCCCCTGGCGTCGCCGCACCGGCAACGTCGACCAAGCTCGGCCGCACCATGTCTTTGATCGATCCGCCGGGATTCCCAGCGATCACGACATTTTCAGCGATGTAGTGAACGATATCCGTGTCATCGAACCGCCCTGCAACGGTCAGTTGCTTCTGGGGGGATCCGGAAGTCGTTTCGGCGCGGACGAAAAGCCCGTTGATGCTGTTACCGCTGAGTTGATTATTTTTGATGTCGGGTCCGACCCGACCATAATCTGCGGTGAAGGGATCCGCCTGCTGGTATCGAGGTTCCTGATAGCTTGTCTCTTCGAAGCTGTCCGGCGACGCGCTCATCGCCGCGCCGGCATTCTGCGTCAGGCGGTTGAAAGTAATGTTGGGACGGTAATTGACCATCTGGATCGGGTTGACCGTCTGCTGAACCGATTCGATCAAGACGTTGCTACCACCGCCGAACCGGATATCGGCATGATTAACGGCTTGGAGGAAAATCCCCTCGTCTTCCAGGTCAAAACGTCCCAGCGATTGGTCCAAATCGCGACGGAAAAGTATCCCGCCCCAATTACCACTTCCGGGGACTTGGCTGCTTCCTGCCGCCGCCGCGTCGACGGCGCGATCTCGCGTGCTGGTGAAAATCACATCTCCCGAGTTGCTCAGCAGGGTAACCCCCGTATCGGTGACGGTTACGCCTGAGTAGACGGGATCGGAAAGGTCAACCAGCCTCGGCGTTCCCAAGACTTGCAGGACCCCTTCGCTACGATCCGCCAACAGACTGGTACTGCCAACAACAATGGCCGAGTTCCGAAGCTTGATCGCCGCACCTGCGTCGATCATCACCGTTACGTTCTTCGGCACTAGGAGGTTGCGACCATCTTCGAGCGAATTGCCGCCCGTCTCAGTGGTCCCGACCTTATAGGAAAAATTATCAGGCAGGGTCGCCAGGTTCTTGTCTTGACCTCCATTACCGACAATCCGAACGATATCTCCAGCAGAAACCGAACCGAACGCATTCGGGACGGCGGCGTTGGAAATATTGTTGAATGGCTTGGACAAACTCCCATCCGCGTTCACGCCAGCCAATTTGTCGACAAAGACGGTACGGCCAAATAGTTCGATGCCGCGGAAACCTTCGCTGAAGGTGACGGACCGTTCACCGCTGAGCTTTACCACACTGGGGTTAGGCCCTTCGCTAGCGACGATTCCTAAAGCCGCAACGACTGCCGGGGCGTTAATCGCCCCGCGAATTTCGGCCGCGATCGTAGCGGCTGGGCTTGGCGAACCGGGATTGCCGGGACTGAACCGGATCGGAATGTTTCCTGGCGAGGGGGTCCCTGTGAAGGGGACGAACTCGAACCTTCTCGTCGCCCCATTGGCTCCGGTCAAAGTGAATGTCTGCCCTTGGACGATCGCTTCGCCGCTGACGGTTACTTCCATGAGCCGCTGCAGCGGCCTCGTCTGGAACCAGAAGTTTTTGGCCCCGCCCTGAATCCCGTCGCCATCGCCGTCGATCGCCGAACCTGGCACCCCCGGTCGAGAATTGTCGAGGTCTCGGATGGTATCTGTCTGGCCGACCTGAGGTTCGAACTTCAGCGACAATTCGTAAGCCCCTTGCGATTTGCCGCCGAATCCGCTCATCGGGATCTGGGGATCGTAAGTGTCATTACCGCTCGCGGCGATCCCGATGTAATAAACACCATTGCCCAGCGAAGCGGTTAAACGCGAATCAGAGCTGAAGTAGTCATCATTCCGATTCAGCTCTTCGATCCCGCCCCCAGCTAACAACAAAGGACGATCAAGAATGGCGTTGCGGATATCCGTCGATGCGGATCCGACCAACAACTCTGCCCGAAACAATGAGCTGGCGAATGGATCATTGTTAATCGCGTCGATCAGATCTCCTAGGGTCACCGCCGCTACCCGCGGCACCTGAACCTCGATCCCGTTCGGGACAGGTCGTCCGGACGAATCAAGCTTTTGTTCAACGACGATTTGAGACCCTGTCGTCCTGAGGAAATCGATCCGTGCTCGATTTCCCAGCCCCCCGGGCTGTACCGCGGTGAGGCGGATCGAACTCGAGGAGCCGAGTCCCAGATCTGTCAACAATGACGCTTTGGTTTCTTTGAACAGCCTGAGGGTGGTGTCGAGAGAACTCGAATCTGGCAATCGCTGAGCGAGCGTCTCCGCCGTGAAGGTGCCCTGTCGGTTTCCGGGGCCTAGGTCGACCGTAAAACGATACAGATCAACGTCGATACCGTCCGGACGATGGACGTATCGGCCATGGAGTATGTCTTGGTTGCTTGGGAATGCGGGTTCTAGATCTCGGAGGGTGGACAGGTCGACTTGGCCTGAGGCTAAAGTCGGGTTGATCGACTGATTGAGAAAGGTCGAGCTGAGGGCCATTAAGGATTGGGAGGTAACTTCCGTCGACTGTTCGAGCCCGAGCAAAAAGCCGATGCCCGCCATCGACTTGCGGAAGAAGTCTTCTCCGTAGGCGGTGTTGAATTGGACATCGTTGCTAAAGACGATCGCCGAGTTGGCAAAAGTCGGATCAATTCGCAGCGACGCATTGAGTGCATTTCTGACTGTGGCTGTGGAAGTTTGAAGTCCCAACGATGCAAGTGCCGCTGGGTTACCGACCGCAAAGGTGATCCCCTCGGAAGCGGTCTCCCGAAATTGAACTCCGACATATTTCGACCAAAGATCGAGGGCCTCGCGAATCCGGAGCTTCTGTCGGCTCGTGATCTGGTTTAACTGAGCGGCGCCGCCGAGTTGTGCATAAACGTTTTGAAAGTTGTACGCGATATCGGTAATGCCATCCTTCGAGTCCGGGCCGAAGTTCGCATTAATCGTTTGAAGCAGGCCACCGCCGGCGACTTCGGGAAGTGCCAGTCGCCCTGGGTCTCCGCTACCTCCCGGCAAGTCTGTGGGTAAAGCCAATGGAAGGATCGATCCGCTGATGTTCAAACTGCTGGTCGCGTTGGTCGCATTCGCAAAGACCGAGGTCAGGTCGAATGCCCCGGTCAGCGTGTCCCCAATCGCGACCCCTGGGGCGATCCGCTGAGGGGGCAGGATCAACTCATTTCTCGCATCCACGGCAGACCCGATCCTCAGCCGGAAAGTGCCGCCACCGATCCCGACTCCCGCTTTCCCCTCACGCCCAGGGAGCTCGTTGATATCGTTGCTGAAGATGAGCCGCGCCGTGTTGGTCGCGCTGTCGTAAATGACCCGTTCAGGATGGTAAAGCGTGTCGTCCATCGTGCTGACGGTTTCTTGGGTCAGCAGCAGTTGATAAAACCGCGGATTTTCGGCCGACCTTGTCGTAGGCAACCCGGTCGCCGGATCGTTCTCCACGAAGAGCGGGTCGTCATTGAAATAAACGATGATCTCGTTTCGCCTCTGGCCCAGCGAACCATCTTCCAGTCGCACGACCGGTTGGGGCACGATCGCTTCCACCAAAGCACCCAGATTCAGCTGAAAATGAATCGTTTCGGACCGGGCGCCAGCGACCTTAGGGACCAAGGCTTCGCCCAACCGGTTCCTGAGCGCGACAATCCCCTGACTGGGGTCGTCAAATGCGAAAACGTCGATCCGATAGTGGTCATCTGGCAAGTTTTCTGCGAAGCGGACCACCACTTCATTCTGGCTGATCTCTCCCAGCGTCACCAAACCCGGGGCGATGACGACTTCGTTGCCATTACCGAACTGTGAGTCCCCCCCCGCACGGGTGATCCGAATGCCGGAGAAGGTTGCCGGGTCGATGCTTTGAGACTGATCAAACCGGAAGGTTAGCGCCCTGGGGGCAACCGTCCGAATCGTCCCATCGTCAATCAAAGCCCCTTCGTTCGGCTGAATGCCGATCAAATGCGGTCCGGCAAACATCTGTCGAGGCTCGAGAGTTTCGAGCAAATGTCGACGTTTCTGTTGTCCTGAGGACTTCCGGGACGGTTGCTGATGCAGACGCTTTCGCAAGACCATGAAGGCTACCCGAAGATGCACGATTACCGACCAACCGCGAGCGGGCTCGGGCGTCGGCAGACGAAAAAAATGAACGTGAAAACCAGTCGTTACCGGATCGTCGAATAAGGAACGCCGGCATCGGCCAAAAGACGAGAAAACCGATCCCAAAAGGGAGCCCAAGGCCTCCAAACGAAATCACGTGCGAGTATAGTTCCCAGCTTTCAACCCGCAAATCTTTGGGGCTGGGCTCATTCGAACGGTAATGAGGTCTGGTGGGGGTGTCACGATTATCCAATCCGTACGGGCCAATCCGGTCCGAAAATCTACGATCCTCGCCAGTCCTTTGGAGACTGGGAGTGGAGGTAAAGTTCCGTAAAATAATCGGTTGGTATGACAGGTTGCCATGCCAACAGGATGTCTATCGAACGTTGTCGACAGGATTTGAGCAGGATTCCAGAAAATTTGACGATTGGGTAACGGACGGGCTTGCCAAGTGACGACAAGCAACGATATTCTCTTTTCTCTCGCTTGTGAGATCGGCGGGAGCGGGTCCATCTAGGATCGGCCTCAGCAAGGCTGGTCTGATATCCGCATCCCATATGTCCGCCTTCTTCAGCGGCTGTAGCTCAGTTGGTAGAGCACAACGTTGCCAACGTTGTTGTCGTGGGTTCGAATCCCATCAGCCGCTCTTCCTAGGCCATTCCCCCCCCCTTCCAAGGTTGCGAACTGGATGTCCACTTCTGAAGCGATCGACGCACCAGTCCCTGAGGAACAGAAGCTCAATCTGAACGTCTCCTACCAGAGCCCGCAGGCCTGTTTGAGGGAGGTTGTTGTGACAATCCCCCAAGAGGAAGTGCAGCGTTATCTCAGGAAGGCGTATGACGAGTTGATACCGGAAGCCCAGGTTCCTGGTTTCCGTCAAGGACGCGCCCCCCGCAAATTGGTGGAGAAGCAGTTCAAGGAGCGTGTCCAAGAGCAGGTGAAGGGATCTCTGGTTATGGACAGCTTGGCCCAGGTCACCGAAAGCCAGCCATTTTCTGCTATCAGTGAACCGAATTTCGACTTCAACGCCGTCCAACTGCCCGAGCACGGTGACTTTATTTTTCAGTTTTCCGTTGAGGTTCGCCCGGAATTCCCCACCCCGGAATGGAAGGGACTGAGGCTAGTCCGCCCCGTGGAAGATATTGCCGATGGGGATATCGATACGGCGTTGTCACGCGTGCTTGCTAGGTACGCGACCACCGAACCGACCGAAGAACCCGCCGTTCGGGGTGACAAGCTGAATCTCAATGCCGTTTTCAAAGCCGACGGTCGTGTGCTTTCGCGATTTGAGGAGGAAAAAGTCACCCTTACCGACCGCGTTACTTTCTACGACGGGGTGTGCGAGGTCTTCGGTGAGTTGATGACTGGTGTGTCCGAAGCGGAGACTCGGGCTGCCAAGGTTCGGGTAAGTGAAAACGCGAATGACGAAACGCTTCGCGGTCGGGAGATCGACGTGGAGTTTCACGTCGTGGAAGTGCTACACACTTCGACCCCAGAACTCACGCCGACACTCCTCGAAGATTTGGGTGATTTTTCCTCCGAGGAAGAACTTCGCGTGTTCGTACGGGATAGCCTTCAGAGGCAGAGCGAATACCGTCAGCAGCAGGCGGTTCGACATGCGGTTGTTGACCTGCTAGCTAGCAATGCATCGTTCGAATTACCCACCGACTTGGTCCGTCGACAAACCGCGAGGGAACTCCAACGAAAAGTGCTTGAGCTTCGGCGGAATCATTTCTCCGATGATGACATTCGGCGGATCATCAACATGAGCCGACAAAACGCTCAAGCGTCGACCGAAACCGCACTTCGCGAGCACTTTATCCTTGAGCAGATCGCGGAAGAACTTGAGATCGAGGCTGATTCGGCTGATTACGATGCCGAAATCGATCTGATCGCCAAGCAAAGCGACGAGCCTGTTCGTAAGGTCCGCGCTAGGCTCGAAAAGTCTGGCCAAATGGACGCCCTCCGTAATCAGATCGTGGAGCGGAAGGTCATCGAACGAATCGTGGCGGAAGCTCAGGTTACTGACGAACCTGTCAAGCGTGATCAGTCCGGCGATTCCGAGTTCGCAGTGCTGCACAGCATTCTGGGCTCCAAAGAGACCGACGCGATTCCTCAGGCCATGCACGACGATGCCCCTGGGGCAGAGAAGAACGATTCCAAACGATAGGGGTTCCGATCCCCTGGAAAGTCCCGGATTTTGGGGGTTGATCCGCCCGTCTAAGTCCTTCGTCCACAGTTTCCGTCGCCCGGATGCTCGGTCGGGGCCTGCGGGAACTCTGAGATTGTCCTGATAAGTCCTACGAACAAGGGCTGGACGTCCCGATCGGTAGCCCGGATGATGACGTTTTTACCCACCGTCGCTGCTCTTCGGTCTGCTGGTCATGTCCCGATCTTCTGAAGTGGTCGTCACCGGATTGGCGCCTGTAACAGCGATCGGTGTTGGCGCTGGCCCGTTTTGGGATGCCATTTGCCAGAAAAAGTCCGGGATTATCTCTCTTGAGCATCGAGAAGACGATGGCCCCAGGCCTCCGGCGGGTTGGATGGATTCGGCGAAAGCCGGGATCTGGATTGGGGCGCCGATCAGGAATTTCGTACCAGATCAATATGTCCGACCCCGCAAGGCCTTAAAGGTCATGGGGCGCGAGTTGCAAACTTCGTTTGCGGCGTCTTCGATAGCTATGGAGGGTAGCGGGTTGATCGATTCGATCCGCAATGGAGTGATCAGCCCCGAGCGGGTTGCGACGGTTTTCGGCTCACAAATGTTTTATTGCCCGCCGGTCGAACTGAAAGAGGCCTTTGCCAACTGCAGAGATGAATCAGGTGTGTTCAGTATGGCCCGTTTCGGGACGACGGCAATGCGCGATGTCGTCCCCCTGTGGATGCTGAAGTACCTCCCGAACATGCCTGCCTGTCACGTTGGAATTTCGATCGGCGCTCTGGGGGCCAACAACACCATCGTGGCTGGTGATGTGTCGGCGACATCGGCGTTGATAGAGTCCGTCGGGGTGTTAAGGCGAGGTATTGCGGATGCTGTTATCTGCGGAGTTGCCGGTACGGCCATCGATACGACTCGGCTTTTGTATCGAAACGACTTGCCAGTACCTGCGGTCGGAACGCCCATCGAGCTTTCATCGCGCCCTCATACACGTGAGACGGTCGGCGTCGTCGGTGGCGAGGCGGCGGTGACGATCGTTCTGGAAACGGCCCGTTCGGCCCAAGAAAGAATGGTTCCTGCGATTGCCGTGGTCGCGGGCGGGGCCTCCCGGTTTTGTCGCCCATCAACTGGTCGCCGCGGGGCCGCGGGAGCCATCGCGGAGGCCCTGCACGCGGCACTGAGACAAGCCGATATCGGTCCAGATTCGATCGGGTTGGTGATGTCGCATGGTACAGGTGACCCGCAACGCGATGAGGAGGAACGTCGAGCCCTCGATCTTGTCTTACCGTCCGCGTCAATGGTGATGACGATCGCCACAACAGGTTACTCGGGTGCCGCAAGCGGTGGCGTTCATTTGATCACCGGACTGTTGGCATTGATGCACCGCACCGCACCACCTTCGTTCCTGCACGGTACCGCCTATCCGGGGTGGTCGGGGCGTTTTTCCGATTCTCCGCGACCGCTTCTTCAGCCTGCCGTCGCCGTGATCACACACACGAGCGAGGGCGTCGCCAACGCCGTCATTTTACGGTCGCCCTAAGGGATATTCGCGATCAGAGCGGTTACCTCTTGGGGTGTGAATTTTTCTTCGAGCCTTGCACCCATTTGGGCCACCACTCGGGCGGCCGCATGCGATGCAAGGTGGCCGGCTTGATGCCATGACATCCCCGAAGTGACGCCGTAAAGCATTGCCCCAGCATACATGTCTCCGGCACCTGTGGTATCAATCGCGTTGACCGCGACGCCTTCAATAGGAATCGTTTTTCCGCCGTGCATGAGTATCGAGCCATTAGGCCCAAGGGTCAGAGCGACATTCTCCGCATGTTCATGTATCAACGAAGCGCAGGCGATAGGATCTTCTTTTCCGGTCAGGCTTTTGGCCTCCTGCTCGTTACAGAAGAAAAGGTCAACGGGGCCTTCGATCAACTCCCAAATCTCGTCACGAAGCATATGGATCAAGAAAGGGTCTGACGCGCTAAAGGCTACTTTAACCCCTTTGCGTTTGGCAATCGCCATCGCGTGGTATGCCGCATCCTTGGTCAGCGGATTGGTGAGCAAGTATCCTTCGACATAAACGTATTTCGACTGCGCGACCATCGATTCGTCGATGTCTTCTGGGGCCAAGGTTGATGAAACGGCAAGATTGGTCAACATGGTGCGCTGAGCGTCGGGAGTGATTAGTACGGCGCAAGTTCCGGTCTGCCCATCGGTTACTGGGGTTGTCCGATAGTCGACCCCGAGGCTTAGCATGTCGTTTAAAAAAAAACGGCCGATATCGTCATCGGCAATTTTACCTGCGAAGGCCGCCGCGCCACCCAGTTCGGCAAGGCCGACTATGGTATTGGCAGCAGAACCCCCGGCGCAGGTGTGCAGCGACAGCCCGCTTAGTTGATCGAGCACCTGCTTTTGGGCCTCGTTATCAACGAGTTTCATGATGCCCTTGTCGAGGGATAGTTGTCGAATGAGTTCTTCTTCGACCCTTGCCTGAATGTCGACCAACGCATTACCAACGCCATAAACGTCATATCCCATGAGGAATGTCCAAAAAAAGTTGAGAGGATTTGCGAAACAATCAGGTCAGGCGAAAAGTTCTCGGACCGGTTTTCCTTTGCCGTCGAGTGTGACATAGAAGGGACGCCCCTCGATCTCAAAGCCCGTGGCCGGACTGATGCCCATCGCCGTCAAAATGGTGGCATGTAAGTCGGTGATTGTCACCGGGTTCTCGATCGCGATGAGTGGCCGCTGATCAGCGGTTTTCCCGTAGACAAACCCCTTTTTCGTTCCCCCTCCGAACATAACGACGCTGCTGCCGCCGGTGAAGTGACGATGCAAGCCGTAATGTTTCATTTCGGTGATCTCGTCGACTCGCACCGTTGCTTGGTCGGTTGCCTTTGAACCGGGAACCCCTTCGATGAGGGCATCGCGGCTAAATTCGGATGCGATGATCACCAAGGTTCGCTCAAGGAGCCCTTTTTTTTCTAAATCGAGGACCAACTGGGCGATTGGGGCATCGATTTCCGAATGCATACGAGCGACCGTCCCGTGGCCGTCAGCGTGGGTGTCCCAGTGTAGGAACGGGACATACTCGGTCGTGACTTCGACAAATCGCGCGCCGGTTTCCACCAATCTGCGGGCGAGAAGGCAACCGCGGCCAAAATGACTTACGTCATACTTTTTTCGGCTTTCTTCTGGTTCCAAGCTGATGTCGAAAGCTTGACGGTCGGGTGAACTGAGGAGTCGATGGGCTTTTTCGAGAGAACGTAACATCGAATCCCGGTGATAAGGGCTTAGGTAGTCACGATTCGGGCTCTGGTCGATCAGCTTACGAAAAAGACGCTCTCGATTGACGAAGCGGTCTTGGGACATTGATCCCGGGGGTTTCACCGAGGTCGCAGCTTGTTCAGGGAAAGGAAGATTCATGGGGCCGAATTCGCTGCCGAAAAAGCCTGCCGTCGTGAACGCCTTCAATTCCTCGCTCTCCCCTACCCCCTCCAATCGTTGGCCGATGTTGATGAATGGGGGAATGACCGGGTTTCGTGGCCCGAGTACTTTGGCGAACCAAGACCCGAGGTGCGGGCATGCAACGGTTTGCGGCGGCACATAGCCGGTGTGCCAGTGGTATTGGTGCCGTGAATGGAGGATACTCCCAAGATCTGCTTGGACTGCCGAACGTATCAAGGTCGCGCGGTCCATGACGCCTGCGATTTGCCCCAGCCCTTCGCAGATTTGAAGGCCTTCAACCGAAGTCGGGATAGCCGGAAAGGTGCTTAGCATTTCCTTAACGGGCAAGCCTACGCGGAAAGGTTCGTAGTGCTTGGGGTCGAAGGTTTCGGGCGCTGCCATCCCACCACCCATCCAAAGCAGGATGCAGGCATCAGCGGTCGCCACGGGATGTTCGATCGGGGCCGCTTGTTCTCCCTTCAGTTTTCGCGGCGCGCCATATCCCACCGTCGCGATCGTTGCCGCAGATAATTGGCGAAGGAAGTCCCGTCGGACCAGCCCTTCCGATGCGTCTGTTTCCATATCGCTGTCTCTCGTGCGGGTTAGGAGCTTAGGGTAGAGAAGATAACCTTCCGCGTTAGCGGATTAAAAAGAACTCGGGGCTCATGAAAACGGACCACAAAAGATCTTGGATGCCCTCTTCATGCGGGCCCTCTTCCAAAAATTCACGAGCCACTGCAGTCTCTGAAGGTGTAGCCGGACGGCTCATCGCGAATCTGAAAATGTGATCGACTAGCAAGTCCGGGTTAACCCAGTCGCGGTCGGCCAATCGCTGTGCCCCTTGGGATAAGGCTTCGGCAAGTTTCTGGCCGTTCGCCAAATCAACCGCTTCGAGGGTCGTCAATTCCGCAGGACGCATCGAAACGATTTGCTCACGGAGCGGACGACCGAGCGACTTCATGAAGAAATCATTCTTCATCAGCGAAGCCCTGATCATCGGGGTATTTTTACTGATCGCCTGGACTAGGCGTAGCCTACCCTGGTTTTCAATCGCTTGTCTCCAGACATCGAGCCCCGACGAGACAACTACAGGTTGCCATTCTCCGGAGATCGGACCAAGCCTGCCCTCGCGGCCGGCCGGTACTTTGTCATTGAACCGCCACGAATCATCGCTGGCGACGATGATTTCATTACCGGAATCACTAATCAGACGGGCCTCAAAATAAAGTCCGGCAGGATTCGGGGCGTCGCCCGCGTTTGTGCCGATGATGACAACATCGTTTTTCCCTTTGCGGAGCAAGTGGTGCAAGACTACCGAATCTGGCTGGGTCCAGTCTTCACCTTGGGCCACGCGGTTGCCGTTCACATACAGGACATATGAATTGTCGCAATCGACGATCGCCCCACCCCGCCTGATCGGCTCACCCAGTTCGATCGTTTTACGAAAGGCAAGGCTTTCGCCTTGGGGTGGTACCTTCCCTTCGGCCGCCGAATGGCCCCAGATCCACTTGGCCTGCAACCGCAATGCGTTGATCTCCGACTCGTCTGCTAGGCCGCGCGGCACGGGTGCATCCATACGAGTGGGGGCCGCCCCTGTCAGTTGCCACACCCCATCCAAAAACTGCTCCGCCGTCAAACGACGTACTTCAGGGCCGTGAAAACGATAGGTCGCGTTGGGGGCATTAGCGGGTTCGACAGATTTTGATTGGTAAATCAGGGAGCTAGCGATTAGCCTCAACGTCGATTTCAGGTCGTAACCACTCGCCGCGAAATCGATAGCCAATTGGTCGAGTAAGTCTTCGTTCCACGGTGGGGATTGCATAGCATCCATAGGATGGACGATCCCTCGGCCCATCATCTTGTACCAAAGCCGATTGACGATGGTCCTCGTGAATCGGCCGTTTTCAGGATGCGTCATCAAGTCGGCGAGTTGTCTAAGGCGTTCTTCCCGGGTTGCGGACGGGTCGATTTGGCCGAGTTCTGGGAATAGCCAGGACGCCTTTGCCTGCTTGCCGATCGGTTTGTCGCAGCGATGGATTTCGAGGGGTTGGTTGGCGTATACAGCGGCCAACCCGTATGCCTCGTCAAGTTTCCAGCGATCGATGAAACTGTCATGACATGATGCGCACTTCATATTGATGCCCAAAAAAGACTGCGCGATGCTTTGGGCAAATTGGATATCGACCGTCTGTCCCGCGCTGACTTCTCCTCGCCAACGGATGCCATCGATGTATCCCCGACTCGCGGGACTCGAGGGGGAGATCAGTTCCCGTGCCATCTCATCGAATGGATGGTTGTTCAAAAGCGAGTCGTAAAGCCAGCCACTGATTTGGCTTCGGCCACCTGTAATGAAGCCTGTCCCGCTGTAATCGTTTCTTAAAAGGTCGTTAAAAAAAGAAAGCCAGTGGTCCGCGTAAGCTATGCGGTTTTCGAGAAGCTTGTCGATCAACCGTTCGCGTTTATCCGGGGAACGATCGTTGAGGAATTGCGCGAGTTGTTCCGGTTCGGGAAGCAATCCGACCAAGTCTAAAGATGCCCTTCTGAGAAACGTTGAATCGTCAAGTGGTTGCGGATGGGCGATTCCTGTTGTCGCGAAATAGTCTCCGACTATCCGGTCGATCGGGTTAGTCCGACCTTCGGAAACTGGCGGGAGTATCGGCCGTCTGGGCCGTAGGGGGGGCTCATAATTGGACTCACCAAAGCTAAACCCCGCTTGCCAATCGAGCCCTTCGTTGATCCAACGCTCAAGTTTCTCCATCTCGGTTGGGGTCAAACGTGGCCGCCCCGGCGGCGGCATTTGCGACTCAGCGTCAGCCGATCGGATCAACGAGACGAGGTGGGAGTCTGTCGCACTTCCGATCGCGACATGGCCGGACTGTTCGATCAATTCTCTGTTATTGATAGAAAAGCTCCCTTTCGCTTCCTTTCCGCCATGGCAGCCAAAACAATGCTCGCGCAGTATCGGAACGATTTCGTGGGCGAAATCGATTTCGGCAGCGGTGACGAAAGTAGTTGCCGTACTAAGCAATCCGGCGATGCAAACCGCAAGTGTTGAGAGTCCCGTCTTCATAATCATGGTGGAAAGTGGCATTCATTTCGGCGAGTCGGGAGGCCTTTTGAAAGGTTCAAGGCGGGAAAGTAGTTTAACACAAAGCCGAAAAGGACAAGGCCGAAGGCTTCTTCTGAAATTATTCAGAGGGATGGGCAAAGGGCCTTTGCTTTTTCAAGATTTCGAAAGTGAAGATCCCAGAAGCGTGGCCGTCGCTGAATCGGATGTTGTAGGCGTAGTTACCTACCGGTTGCATCGATTCGATACGTAAGGGTCGAGTTTCGGCGGCCGTGATGACCGGTAAACGGGGGGGCGGGTTGGGCTTTTCCACAGGCTCTCGTTTTTTCTCACGGCATGTCGCGCATGGGCACCGCTGACGAAGTTCGAGAGGCGTCCACATTGTTTGGGCTTGGTCGTCCCATGTGATGCGAATAACACCGTACTCGTCACGCTCGATCGAAATGGGATAGGTCATGATGCGCGGCTACCGTTTTCGACAAACCAACGTTTCGACTTTCCTTCGGAGCGAGGCAGGGTTCCTGTTGGAAGGGATCGTACATCGATCCTCAAGCCGAGTTGTTCCCGAAGCGCGGCAGTAAGTTTCGCCGTGAGTTCGGAAGCGTTCGTGAAACCCGTTTGTCCAACTTCGATTTCGACACGCAATTGCGTCATCGCATCGACTTGACTTTGGATTACCCGATATTCCGTGTTGCCGGCAACTTGCCGCACGACCGCTTCGATGCTGCTGGGAAAAATATTTACTCCCCTTACGACAACCATGTTATCAGCACGTCCGATGATTCCGCCATCCAGGACCAAAAACCGATTGCCTAGTGTGTCATCCCGGCGTCCGCGGACCAAGTCACCGGTTCGATAACGGATCGCGGGGGCTCCGTAGCGGCCTAACCCTGTAATGACCAGTTCGGATAATTCCCCTTCGTTAGCGGGTCGGCCGTGGGGTTCGGCATCAGAAAAAACGAGTAATTCCGCAATAAACTCCGACTCGATCACGTGCAAACCTTTGCCGCCAACTGTACCGAATCCCCATGCCCCCACCTCGGTCGCGCCGCTGTGGTCGATGAGTTGTGCCCCCCACGCCGACTCGATCCTCGATCGTACTTCGGGTATCGAGCCACCCGGTTCCCCCGCTACGATAATCTTCCGAATCGAACCGGAGGGGAGATCGATACCATGCTTAGCGGCTACCGCAATCAGGTGCAGGGCATAGGTAGGCGTGCAGCAGAGTACCGTCGCCTCGCATTCCCGAATCGTGTTCAATCGGCTAACGCTATCCATCCCGCCACCCGGAATTGCTTTTACGCCTCTGGCTACCAGCGATTCATGGGCTGTCCAAAATCCGATGAACGGGCCGTAAGAAAATGCCAGAAATGCGGAGTCATGGGGGGTAATGTTGGCCGCGTCGAGGATGTACTGCCAACAATCTAGCCACCAAGACCAATCTTCGGCGGTGTCTAGGACCCGCAATGGTCGGCCGGTCGTCCCGCTCGTTTGGTGAACTCGCACATAGCGATCGTGACTAAGCCCGCAAATTCGCGCGGTACGATCGTCGAGCATCTCTCTTTTTTCGAGTAGCGGTATTCGCGTTATGTCATCGAGTGAATCGAGCGGTAAGTCGATGCCCGCGTATTTGTGTCGATAAAACTCGTGATCAGAAACCGCGCGGTGCAGCAACAGATTCAGGCGAGTCAGTTGGTGCCGACGGAGGTCTTTTGGGTCGGCCGATCGCCATGATTGACGCTGGGCGGATCGCTCGGGCGGGTGGCTCACGGTTGGTCTACTTTCCGCGTTGCCGCAGTGGCGGCGGCTTCGAATTCGGCTAATTGACGCCCCATTGCCGGCGAGTGGGGCTCGATCTTGATCGCCCGTCGTTGAACGAGGATCGCATTCTGCAGATCGCCAAGGGCAAAGTAGCAACGTCCGCAAGTGTCCAGCAAAGCCGATTGGTTGGGGGTGATTTCGAGAGACTTCAGGCTGTATTGCAGGGCCTTGCGAAGGTCGCCTTCGGTGTTGCTGATCAGCCATGCGTACTGGTTGTAAAGGTCTGCCAGTTCCTCCTTGCTGTTCATGAAACGGGCCCGGGCCTGGGCCTGCGATTCGCTCATTTCGATAAGGTTGTCGAACATGACCGCGAATGCTTGGATCTGGCGTCGGACATCGCGTTTCCAGGTCTCGTCGCCATCGAGCCGATACATGGCGATCAGGATATCAATATTTCTGGGTTCTAATTCGAGCGCGTTGATGAAGGACTGTCGAGCGGCGAGCAGTTTTTCAGGTGTCTTGGACTGGACCTCGTCGAGTCCCCGATGGAAATAAACTAGCGACCTCATCATGTTGAGATCGACCGCCTGCCGTTGTGCGTCTCGGGCGAACTGTTGATCGACGTCTGCGCGTTCGATCATTGGTAACAGGATCTCGACCACTTCCCGGTGACGCAAAAGCTCGCCGAGCATTTTCGCGAAGTCAACCCTGGCACCCGCTGACGCTCGAGACGTCAACGGTAACGAATCGATGATATGTCGATATTCACGTTCAGCCCAGCGGAAAAGTCCTCGAGCTTGGAGTTGCCGAGCGATCAGGCGGTGCCGATACCCTAACTCCTCGGACTCTCGAGTGATCGGGGCGTCTCCTTCGGCATGAGGCTTCAGCGGATCGATCGCTGCGGCCTTTTCGGCTAGTTCTTCGGCTGCTGCAGCATCTTTTTCGACGTCAAGCACCGCTTCAGCTGCCCCGTAAAGCAATAGGGGCCTACCTTCGAATTGCTGAGGGTGCAAGGCCCGTAGTCGAAGCACCAACGGGTGTAAGCCACTGTCAATCGCCCAGCCGCAAGCGTCAATCAGATCATCGTACTCTGGCGGAACCAGATCGAGGTGCTCATCGGCGAGTCGCAAAGCTTCTTCGGGACGATCCGCTGACAGCGCGCGATTGGCACAGACGCGAACCAATTCGAGTAGCACCGGTTGGCTTAGATTGGGGTCTTTGCCATCCGCGGCCGCACGTTGCTCGCGAACTAGGCGATTCCAAGCTTCGGCGTCGTAGTCACCTTTACGCAAATCATTAACATAGGTTCTTAACCAGTTGGACGCTTGTCGGTCGTTCGAGCCCAAGACTGACAAAATGGTCTCTGCTTCGGACGAGCGAACCTCGGAATCATCGCTGATCGTGCCACGCATGATGGCCAAAGCTGCATGCCGACTTAGCCGGAGCGAGGTTTCGTAACGCGCGAGACGGCACAGTGCGGCCAACCCCTGCCTTGCGGGGAGTTCGGCAAGACGATCCATCCGATTTTGGCGTTCGGATTCCGATTGCGCACCGTATTCGTTGAGGGTTTCGCGAACGACGGGCGGATCGGAATCCGTGTGCCACTGGACAAGCAGGCTGCTCACCAAAAAGCGAGCGGTCATCGCGATTTCGCTATCCGGGTTGAATTGCTCCTCGTGCAGGTAGTCGAATGCCTGTAGCCCCATTCTTTCTAGGCCTTCGCGGGCCCGGACGCGGGCTGCAAAACTGGGGTCACCCAACTGACGGATCAGGGCTTTAACTTCTAATTCGTCGATCCCGTCTCCGTTGGCCTGTGGGCTTTTACTTGCCATCAAGGCCAGGCATGTCGCTAGTGAAACCACCCTGAAAGCGCGGCCGTGAACCATCCGGGTCGCGGTGAAAAAATGCCCGGTAGTGGAGCAGCGGTTCACCCATGGTCGTTCGGTTTTGGGGGAATTGGGGTTCGACATCGCTTTGCAATTCCGTAACGAATCCTCGGATCCAAATCGACCTTATTCTACCCGACCGGGAACCTGAGGTGTCATTTCTTGGCAAGCGACCAGTCTTTGCGCTGGCGACTGCTCGGGATCCCCATTTTTTTCCTGTATTTTGTCACTGTCCGACGGGCGACATTCAGGCCGTGTTTTTTCATCTCTTCGACCAAATGTTCGTCACTTAAGGGGTCGCTCTTATCCTCTTTGTCGATAACTTCCTGAAGTTTGATGCGGATCGTATCCCAGGCGATGTCTTCGCCATCTTCGGTTTGTGTCCCTCCCACAAAAAACTTCCGCAACGGCAGGATGCCACGCGGGGTTTGCATCCACTTGTCATCGACGGCGCGGCTGACCGTCGTGACGTGGACGCCGACCCGATCTGCGATTTGCTGCATCTTCAGCGGTTCGATCGCTTCTGGTCCCTCGTCGAGAAAACGGGTCTGGTGTTCGACAATGGCCTGAGCGACTTTGGTCAAGGTCCCCCGCCTTTGCTCGATCGCATCGATGAGCCATTGCGCGCTATTGATCTTTTTCTTAATGAACTCGCGCTCTTCTGTGGTGCTGTTGGGATCCCTCAAGCGTTTGCGATAATAATCGCTTATGAACAGTGACGGGATTCGATCGTCTTCGAGTCTGACTTGGTAATTGCCATGCTCATCTTGATCAAGGATCACATCTGGCGTGACGGTAGGCACATAGGTCTTGAGGAAAGCACTGCCCGGTTTTGGGTTGAGCTTGTGCATCTCTTCCCGGGCGGCTTGGATCGTTTCGATGGAGTAATTGGTCCGCTTGTGAATCACCGGAAGTCGGTTTTCTGCGAGATCCTCTAAATGGGAGGAGATGAGTGTCCTCATCTCCTCATAAAATTTCATTTGAGGGTCGAGTTGGTTGAGTAAGCACTCTCGCAAATCCCTCGCCGCGATGCCGGCTGGTTCCATCCCCTGGACGATCCGAAGCGATTCTTCCGCGATTACCAAATCCTCGGGGGTGTGCGTAGGAGGGAGTAAATCGACAAGAGGCGTCCTCAGGTACCCCCCGTCGCGAGCGTCCAGCGTACTGATAATTCGTTCTGCGAACTGCTCAACACGATCATCGATATCGAGCTCGGCAAGTTGGTGGAGCAGATAATCGTTGAGCGACTCGGGACGCATCTCGGCGTTGCTCATCAGGTCGTGACGTCGATCCGAATCCTCTTGGATGCGGCCCGCAGACTGTCGGAACGAGTCGTCAAATGTCCCCGGCAACTCGCTATCCATGTTGACGAGACGTTCGAAGTCATCGGCGTTGGCATGTTCGTTGTCAACGATCAGTTCGCGTTCCATCTCCGAGACGGAATCGTTGTCCTCACGATCCTCCGGGTCGGCTTCGTCAGGGGCATTCGGGTCGACTTCGAGTTGCTCCAGAAGCGGATTGTCATTCATCTCCTGTTCGATGCGTTCCTGCAACGCCTGTAACGGCAGTTGAAGGATCTCCATCGACTGGATCATCCGGGGGGCTAGTTTTTGGGTTTGTAACTGTCGGGCCTCGAGGCCCATTGATATCCGCATCGAAAATCCTCACTGGGGGTTACCCCAGTATGATTTTCCTGGCCCGCAGACGGCAAGTGCTTAGGAACAGAACGGAGCGGGATTGCGACGTTTAGCCGTTGTTAACCTGTCGCTTACCACGTCTGGCGGCCTGTAAGGGCGTCTGCCAGGACTTCCTTGTTGGCGTATTCCAGTACGCTTCCAGCCGTAATGCCGCGAGCTAAACGCGTGATGCGAACGGGGTATTCGGACAGCAAATTAGAAATGTAGAGTGCGGTTCCATCCCCCTCGACCGTAGGGTTTGTTGCCATGATTACCTCGACAATCCCGCCTGACGCGACGCGATCAATCAAAGGGTCGATCGTTAATTGGTCAGGTCCGATACCGTCGAGTGGGGCGATCCTTCCGAGAAGAACGTGATAGAGCCCCTTGTAGGCAGCTGATTGTTCAAGACTCATCAGGTCCCGGGGTTGTTCGACAACGCAGAGCAGGCCGCGGTCCCTCTTCGGGTCGGAGCAGATTGCACAACGAGTCGATTCTGCCAAGTTGAAGCAGTCGCTGCAATAATGGACATTCTCTCGCACTCGCCGAATCGCATCGGCTAACGCGAACGCTTCTGTCGCAGGCACCCTGAGGATGTGAAAGGCTAACCTTTCAGCCGATTTCCGACCGATCCCGGGAAGCTTACCGAGTTGCTGAACCAAATCGCTCACGCTTCCGGCGAACTCGGACATCTCAGTCAATTTCTCCCGGTGAGTGATCCCAGGATCGAATCGAATCCGGGCAAGTTTAAGTTGAGGTCGCTGGCCACCTGTGAAATGGCTTCGGCGTACATTTGTTTGGCCGTTACCCCAGCCGTATTCGTCGCTTCGACGATCCAAATCTCCAGGTGCGAATGGTCGCGGGCCTCGCGAATGACGATCAACTCCTGGACTTCTCCGATACCGTTGATTGTTACTTGCACCGCACCATCGCCTGCCGAGGCAGTGATCCGCCGATTTCGCATCTCCTCGGCAACTTGCTGCATCTTAGGGCCGATGTGTTGCAGGTTGCTGATGATCGAGGTGATGTTCCCTAGCCCGCCCAGAGATTTAAACATGGTTTGCCGATATCGGTGAGGTTATTGTGAAGAATATGACGCCTGATTGCTAACTTATTGGGGCGGATCGATTTTGACGATTTCCGCCCCGAACAGATCCTGGCACTTTTTGACGTAGGGGTTTTGTTCGATTTCGCGCATTAACTGTATGCGCGATCTCGCGGGAATGGGAGGGTTAACGGTGTTTGATGTTCCAGAAATTCCAGCTTCATGACCGGTTGGGTTTGCGGAGGCGGTGGGCCGTGCTGGGGGGGGGGGCAAGATGCCGACAGATGCGCCTACCGGTTCTCGCTTGTAGAACGTCGGTTCGACAGGTTTGGCTGACTGCCGATGAGGTTGGTTAGCCTCAAGTCTTGGTGAGAATGACCTCTCTTCTGGATTTTGCCCGGTGTCCGATGGCTTTTCGGGGGCGGGGCGCTCTGCTTTCGCCAGAGAAGCTCCCAGCGATTCGGCGATGTCGGTTGGTCGCCAGGGTGCGGCTTTTTTGGGGGCAGGGTCGGTAGGATCAGCTTTTTTTTTTTTTGCCCGACAGCCGAAGGATCGGTGACGCGGTTCCCACCAAGGGGTTGTGAGGTGGCTCCCCCACCCGCCAGTGTCGCCGCCAGATCCGCCACCGCCTGAAGGTCAGGAAGGTGGCAGATTTGAATCAGTGCAGATTCGAATAGGACTCGACCGTGTAGGC
The DNA here is from genome assembly GCA_040375695.1 of Planctomycetaceae bacterium. Classification (GTDB taxonomy): domain Bacteria; phylum Planctomycetota; class Planctomycetia; order Pirellulales; family Pirellulaceae; genus UBA6163. The sequence goes on along the minus strand of JBEIRZ010000022.1, from coordinate 7,979 downwards.
TATGCCGGATCCTCACCAAGGTCTGGTCGAGTATGCCCAAGATTGCCAAGACGGTTTGTAGTCCCCATTTCTGACCCAAAGAGATTAACTCATCATGCAGCAATTCGTTAGCGTAGCGTTGCATCTCTGCCGGGCATCCGACCGTTGCCACCAGGATGTCACGAAAATAGCCCAGTAACTGCTCTGCCAGTTGACCTGCGGCTATCCCTTCCCCTGAAGCCCGCTCGACGAGGTGTAAGGCCTGCTTGGGGTCATGGTTTGCCAAAGCGATTACAAATTCGTGAAGCCGGGCGTCGTCTGCCGTTCCCAGCATTGCGTGAACAGTGTCTGTGGTCAGCTTACCGTCACTGAAGCTCATTACCTGTTCGAGCAAGGACTGGCTGTCTCGCATTGATCCCTCTGCTCGCCGAGCGATCAACCGGAGCGCTTCATCGTCTGCAGAGATTCCTTCGGCTCGAACGATTTCCTTCAGACGGCCGAGTATCGAATCTGTCGATACCGGGGCGAAGTCGAAACGTTGGCACCGGCTCAAGACCGTGATCGGAATTTTGTCCGGATCGGTTGTGCAAAAGATAAATTTGACATGCGGGGGCGGTTCTTCAAGCGTCTTCAGAAGCGCGTTGAAGGCTGCCGGCGTAAGCATATGGACTTCATCAATGATATAGATCTTGTATCTCGAACGGCTCGGGCGGACTCCCACGCCAGCCCGCAGTGAACGGATCTCATCGATCCCGCGATTGCTCGCACCATCGATTTCTAAAACGTCCACGTCTTCACCGGAGTCGATGGCCCTCGCGATATCCGAGTCACCTGTTGGGAGCGAGGTCGGCCCGGAAGGGTCATTGAGCGCTTTGGCGAAAATCCGTGCCGTGCTCGTTTTGCCTACCCCGCGGGCGCCAGTAAAGAGGTACGCGTGGCCTACCCGGCCGGTCTCGATCGCGTTGCAAAGTGCTTGACCGATATGTTGTTGGCCGACCAACTGATCAAAACTCCGCGGCCTATACCGGCGGGCGACGACAACGTAACGACCATCCGATCGATCCGAATCGAATTCCTCCGGCATCTCTTTGGACACTTCGGAAACCGGGGATGCCTTAGCTTTCGCCATATTGAATCGACTTTTTGAATCGAAGTTCCTACATTGGACGGGGCAACTCCTGTCCGAAAAACGCGGAAGACGTATTGTAGGTTGACTACCCGTTGGAGGCGGCCCTCACACAAAGGTACCCCGCTTATGGCTGCTCCAGTTAAGGCCTGACCAGGTTCACGGCTCCCCCTCGCAAGAGCCGCCACCAGCGGATAGTCACTCTTCATCAATAAGGTTAGGCGAACGGGCGTTCGGGAGGAAGCCGGGGCTTATTGGCCCTATCGCCGATTCCCCCTTCCGGACTGCTGGCCACGAGGCCCCCCTCCTCCCCCGCCCGAATTTCGCCGGTTGATGTTCGCGTTGACCAGGATGCTAACGGTGTCGATCCAATTTGGGAGATCTCTGGCGGGGCGTTCGGCGACAGGCCGACTTTGCCTTCGCGAACCGGCCGAATCTTCCGCTAAATCTCCTCGGGCCGTCCGGCCGCGATGCCGAAGGCGATCCGCCTCTTCGTCATCCTCCAAATCATCGTCAAAACCCGGGCTCTCAAAGTCGTGGGCTGGGATCGGTTCGTCGGTGGTGCTTGTCCCTTCGACATCCGGCCGATTGCCCCTGCCGCGACCGCGCCGACCACGCCGGCGACGAGGCCTACGAAGTTCTTCGCCAGTTCCTTCCGCAGTTGCTTCGGTCTCGGGCGATTCGTCGATAAGACCTTCCCCAAAGCCTGTGAAAATATCTTCCTCGGCCGCGTCAAAAATCTCTTCAGGGTCGGGCTCCCGCCTTGGGGGACGGCGAGATGGCCGGGCGGGTAGGCGTTCTGGACGTTCGGGCTGGTGGCCAACGGTTGTCTCCCTACGACCTCGCTCACGGTGCCTTTCCCGACTGCGATCCGCATGTTCTCCTCGACTTGGACCGCTCTCGGAAACGACCGGTCCGACGATCCCAGGGCCTTCCATTTCGATCGGTTCATTCGAGTTCGAATCGAAATCACTCCCCATGCGTTGACGCTGGCCACGACGGCGAGACCGTCGACGGCGAGGCGGGAGGTCGTCCTCCGGCTCCGCATCGAACACCGATCCGGTCGGTTCGCTCCTCACGGATTCAGACGTTTCGAACGCACGGGGGGCTTCGCCCCTGTAGCTTGTGTCGCGGCGTTCTCCGCGAGGGGGACGATCCAGCTCTGGGGTTCGTCGCTCTGAAGGGGCTTCCGGTCCATCGAAACCACGCTGCGATGAGGCTCGTCTGGGCGGGCGCTGGCCGAAATGAGACGACCGTCCTTCGTCATCCGACAAACCCACACCAAACCCCGACGCTTCATTCGCCGGTGACGCCGCACGACGTTCGGATGATTGCGTGTAGGCCGATTCCTCCCTCGCTGTTGGCCTTGCCGGCTCACGATTTGGCATTTTGGCCCAGGTTTCGGCAGGCGATTGGGGAGGAGCAGGGACTGAAGGCCGGTTCGGCTTGACTGTAGGAGCGGGTGGCTCCGGTTCGACGGGAGTGCTTGATTTGATGCCTAAAGTACTGATCAACGTATCCCAAGCGGAACGTCTTGGTGGAGACTTCGGCTCTTCCGCGGGGCTTGGTGCATCGAAGCCAGGAATTGAGGGCTCACTCTTTATCTCAGAGAGCTCCCTGAGCGGGTCGACCGGGAGTGGGACTGTACCCTTGATTGCTGAGCTGGATTCGGACTCGTTCTCATCGCCCCACATGCTCGATCGGCGGCGGTGGCTAGTCGTCCGCTGGTTTTCAGCGGCGCGATCCGCAGAGGCTTCCGGGGCGTGTTGCGATTCTTGCCTTGGCTCTGGTGTCGGTTCGGCGGGCGAAAACGATTCACGCCGGGACTTTTCGGTCTCTGGCGGATCCGCAGGCCCTGGAATTCCGAATTGAGAAAGCAGGTTTTTCCAATTGTCTGACATCTGAATGTAACGTGCCTGATCCCTGGGAAGGTGGCGGACGAGCCGCCGTGGATCTCGATGTTATAGCCCGCGAACGACGTTTTCTAAAGCCCGAAACGGGCTTTTCGAGATTGCACCTTGGCGTGCGCCGCGAAGATCGGAGAGGCCAAAGGGGTCAGGCAGAGCAAAATCGACATAAATACAGGGAGAATCGCCGTAGAAACCAATCCGAGCGCGAACAACCAAACCCTGGGGTCTTTGCAAAGACGCTCGACTTCAGCTCGGGAACGCCATGCCAGCCAGCATACAAAAGCGGTTAGGCCTAGCATCGCGATAGACGCGATTCCCAATCCCTGTGCTTGCGTAGTTCGCCCGAACTCGGTCAGAGGGAGCCTGTCGACCTTGCCGCCGTGCTTGGCTACCAGTGCTACTCGGGGTTGGTTACCCTCCGATGCAGGTTCGGCTTCGGGTGATCCTTCGGCGAGCAGTCCTGCGGTGATTCGTGTGGAGTATTGGTCCCATCGCTGTGCGAGAATTTCCCAGGCCGCCGCCTTTTCGCTTTGACCAGCAGACGATTTGGTAGGATCTCGTTCGGGCGTTCCCTTAGCGGCTTCCTCTAAGGCAGTGGATCGCAAGGCCCGTATCCTACGGTTCCATGGTGTAAGCCAAGCGACAAGCTCATCAGTTGTCCGATCGGTGGCCCCGGTGGCCGGGGTCTGTGTCACCGATAAAATTGATTCCGCCATTGCCATGAGCCGATCGTCATCGGAAGCCTTTTGCCAGCCCGTCTCTCGGCTTGACAATCGCAACTGAGAATGGGCTCCGAAGTTCGGTCCCCTAAATATCGACAGCCAAGTTGTCCCCACATCGACGCCTTTCAAGGTGGGCAGCGGTGCGGAATCGAGGGCATTTAGTTTTTTGATCTCACATAGCAAAACCACGGAGTGAGGTAGTCCCGTGAGTTGCAAGGGTATTGAAAGTTCGTTCGGGTCCTGCCTGCCGGGTAGTGGGATTTCCTGTTCGGCGGCCCAGGCCGCTATCGGGCGAATCTCGGCGTTTAGGTTTATCGTAATGCTCGAAGCGCCTCCGGGGTTGATGTCCCAGCGTTGCATTATCAGCAGATGATTTGCGTCCTTTGGAAATACCTGAATATCCGCGATGGAGGCTTGGGCGACGAAGGTTTCGTTTCGGGATGGCTGCAGCCGGACGTTGGCTCCTGTGTCCAGGGTTCGAAAAACGAGTGGCGGTGGGGATGAGGGATCGCTTGGGACTTGGGCCAAAGAGGGAGGGTCGATATTGTTGTCATCCAGTTCGGGAGGCAACGTCGCGGGAACCGCCGACAGGCTCGACCAGGTCAATTGGTTCCCTGCCGCCGATTTAGGCACGACGAGGTAAGAGTTCTCCGAACTCGCCCCAAGCACCTCTGGTCGAGGGATATTCGGAAGCGATTCGTTTTCACCAGATCGAAACCCACGGACCCGAAAGGTCGCGTTACCTATCGATCTCGCTTCGGAATCGGGGCGTATTCGAATCACCATCATCGAAGGGTCGATCGAGGGTTGGCTTGACCATGCTTCGACGGGTTCGATCTCCAACTTTTCTCCCCAGGCGGCTGGCCACTGGACATCGAGGTCATCGAGCAAAGGTTGGGACTCGCCGTCGGGCCCCACCGCTCGAATGCGGATGACCGAATCTGCCATCCAGCGATCGGTCGACCAAATCACTCCCGCGCGCTGCAAAACTTCGATTCGAGTAGTGATCGCTTCAGCGCGAAAGCTTCCTCCCAGAAATACGGGACGGTCCGCCTGGGGGGCTGGCATCGAATCCGGGAATTGCCCCTCTTCGATACGCCATGTCCAACAGGGTATCCATCGGCCCAGCAGTTGATCACCGACCTTCATCGGCGGTTGGCTGATTTCCGCGAGTTCGCCACTTCGGATCTGTTCGATGCGAAGGCCCTGATCGCGAGTCAGGCTGTAGGTCCCGGAAACTTGAATGATCGGTTCGATCCGAGTTCGAGGCGGCTCGAACGGTTCAGTTAGAAGGAGTGTTTTGACTGCTGTCAAACGTATTTCTGTCCTATCATCGACCAAGCGATCCGGGATGAGGAACTCGGTTACACCGCCCGCGGTCCTTCCGCTTTTGAGAACGTCTGTTCGATTCACGGTCAGGCTGCGGACTTCATATTTCGCTGGGAGCGTCAAGCGGAGCGGCCCGAGGGGTGTGTCACCGCGGGTGAGTTGGCAACTGTAATTCAGAAGGGCTTCGTCAGCTCGTATGTGAAGGTGGTGCAACTCTTCACACCTCCATGGCCTTGTCGGCATTTGAACCAGCAGAAGCCGGATCGGGGTGTCCGAGGCGAAGACATCTTGGGCAACCCCTTGGTAACCTTTCCATGCGGCGATGAAGGCTTGAGCTAGGTCTTTCGATCGCGAAGCCGCATCGAAGTCACCGAACGGAACCAGCTCATACCCCGTTCCCGCAGAGGTGGCAATTAAAGCTTCTGGCGTCGGTGCGGAGCCTGCCGAAATCACTTCAGGAATTGTGATCGCCACCGAATCATCCGTCTCTGCCATGGCGGCGACGATCGGTCGAATTGACCAAAGCAAACGGATCGGTCCAGGTTGGTCACGTTTTGCGCGTAACGTAAGAAGCAAGCGTTGGCTTGAGATGGCTTCAGTACGTTCCAGTGCCCAGTCTGGTGAAGTCAATACGGGCGCGGCGCCACCTAGCAAGACGATCGGCATATCGGTTCCGAGCTGAACAGAACGCTCGGCCGATTCGATCTCGCACTCGACTTGCCCAGCGCCGGGTGAAGCGTGCACCCAATACCGTCGTGCGCCGATCACGGGGATGCCACGCGAACCTTGTCGCAGTAGAACTTCGAGATCGATGACCGATACTTCCCCCAAGTCGGAAGACAGCCGTCCCGATTCGGGTTGGGCAACTGTTTGGCCAATCGATTCTTTGAGAGCTAGCCGCTGAACCGCCGAGTTGCTATCGACAAACAAAGAAGTGTTGACAACAGGCGGGATCGGTAGGCGGAGACGACGTAATCGAGGTTCCGGCGATTCGACCGGAGTGCTCAAGCGGACCAGCAGTGCTGCCATGTTCGTCGGAGGCAGAAAGATACGGATCCCATCTTCTCCTTCGGCGGCCCATCGGAGCGGTTTGACTTCTCCTCCTGGCAGCCATTCGACGCTACGTACCTGCGATGCCGGCATCGGCAATACAAACTCACAACGTTCCCCTAGGTTGGCGAGAGAATAACGGACTTCCCAGTCTGCCGATGGGGATCCGGTCTCGGACATTCCGCCCAGACGCAGTCGGTAGCTAGAGGATGTGATGAGCGGCTTGGTGGTCGGTATCAAGCTCGTACGAAATAGACGCTGGTAAAGATCCTGTGGGATATAAACTTTGTCACCTTGGATTTTTCCGTCGTCTCCCGTGGGGACCAGAACGACCGGCCGTTCCCGGCTAAGCCCTATACCTTCGGGTGGCGTCGACCCCTGGGCCTTTGGGCCCGTTGCAGCCTCTTCGGAGCTTAGCTCCGTGCTTTGGCCCCACAGGCTGTTTGGGGCCATGGCGACGCGAACCGTAAAGATCATGGCGATCCATACTATCACGCGTGCCGTTTCGGCCAGAGACGTAGTCGCCCTGGCGACCTGTCGTTCGGGTTCGACACTGCGACTTGTTCCGAGCAACCCACCCGCGACCAATGGGACACCAACCATCATGGCCCAATCCCAGCTTAGGGAAAGGGTCGGCAATAGGACACAAGTGATGAGTGTTGTGACCCCTAGAAGTGCCGGTCGGTGTCGGGCCAGTCGCCAGGAACCAGCAAAAATCGCGAAACCAATCGCGACCGATAAGCCGAGCCAAGTCGAGCGGTCGGTCATCCACACTGTCGTCGGGCGGTCCGGATCCAGTCGCAATGCCGAACCCAGGGCGGAGTCCAGGTCTTCCATCGGCTCGGCTTCGTCTGGCCTCGCCTCGGTGTCATCGAGGCCCAATAATCGAATCAGCTTCCGAGGGATGTTTCCGACGATTGCGATCGGAACAAACGTGTCGGGTGACGGTAACAGCCTCCAATCGCTTTGGACCACCAGACAGGCGGGACGCAGATTAGGTGCTTGCCATCTTCGCAGCATGTCGCGTCCGTCAGCACCCCGCACCCATCGGACATTGATTTCCGTCAGGTCACCGAGCGGGTTCGTACCGTATCCGTTATCTGATGCGCGTGGGTCATGCGGGGCCCGAACGGTCAATTTACCGGGTTCGGCTTCATGCGACAGGCTACGCCCTTTGCGGTCGGTAATTGCGAGCAACTTCAGGTCGGTATCGCAGTGGAGCGTTAGCTCTTCATCCGGCCTCAGACGATACGTCGCGTTGATCCGGTCGCCAGTATGCTTGGACGATACGATGTCGACCGATTCGGACCAGACGACGGTTGGGGATTGCTCCGAAACCATGGGTAGAACTTCAACCCAATTCACCCCGGAAGAATCATAGCGAAGCATGATGCCTTCGTTTACGCTGCCGAAGTCCTCCTGACCAGTAGCCATCTCCACGTTCGGTACGCGAATCACCGAATCGGAAACTCCGGTGAGCCTTAACTCGGGAGAGATCAAGACCTTTGCTTGCTGGTTGCGAGCCCCAACCACACTGGGTAACTCGATCCTCAAAGGGCGAATCGATTCTGTTCCGATTGGGGACGATGCTTGTTCGCGGCGACCTATCAGCACCACTTCGGCATCGCCATTCCGCTCAAGCTCCAAGTCCCAAATCTCTCGTTCCTCCGCGTTTTCGAAAGTGGTCGTTGCCATCCTGTTGGTGGTCAACAGACGTCTGGAGCCTCCCGTCGAAGGGCCGACGGCCCACGTCATGGCGGGGTCATCGCTTGCGGAATACTCAATACGTATGTCGTCAAGTCGACCGACAGGGCTTTTGCAGCGGATGATGTGTGTCTCGACGACGCGTCGATTGTCAACGTC
>JBEIRZ010000593.1:0-2083 GCA_040375695.1 Planctomycetaceae bacterium | reverse complement strand
GAATCGGTAAAAATTCGTCTCGATTCGGTTTCTGGGACAAAGCCGTTTTATCCGCTGGGGATCAATCGCGAAGAGGGTTATCTGCTGGCAGATAACGACACGCATGTGACGCGGGTCGGGTTCGCATCCGGCGGTTCGACCGGCGAAGAGTCGGCGACGCCGTCAGCGCGAATCGTTAGCCTCCCGGTGGTGTTGAGCCAGGCTTCGGACAAGGCGGTGACCGTGAAGTATGGGCCCGACGGAGGGTCGGCCACGGGCAACGGTGTCGATTATGTCTTTGTCGATGCCGCCGGAGAACGCCTCCCTGCGACGGGCGGAATCTTGTCGTTCGCCCCGGGGGTGACCACACAGACGATCCGTTTGCGATTGATCAGCGATTCGATCCCCGAAGATGGGGAGACGATCCGCGTCCTGCTGGAGAGCCCGACCGACGCGTCGCTCAGCAGCAGTCTGCAGAGCCACACGGTCACCGTCTTTGATGCCCTCCCTTCAGGGTTGGTCAAGGAAGAGCGATGGGGTGGTACGGGGGTCTTCGCCAGCGGAACTTGGGACGTCTCGCCGCCGTCCGTCATCCAGTACCTCGATGGGCTGACTCCCGACCTGGATGTGGGCAACGACTATTCCCGCCGAATGACCGGTCTTGTCACCGCGCCGGTGACGGGGGCCTACACCTTTTACATCGCGGCGGATGACGACGCGCGTCTGTACCTCGGGAGCTCCGCGGCCCCAGGTTCCAAATCGCTGATCGCGTCCGTCAACGGTTGGACCAACTTCCAGGAGTGGACCAGGTCATCTTCCCAAGCCTCGACGGCGGTGACGTTGACCGCAGGGCAAAGTTATTACGTCGAAGTTCAGCACATGGATATCGGCGGCCTGGACCACGTATCGGTCGGTTGGAAGCTCCCGGGAACGACCGAGATCGTGCCGATCACTACGGCGTCAAACTACCCCACTGTCGAACGCCGAATGGCCCGCTTCGTCAGCATGTCCTCGACCGCGCAGGAAGCGTCCTCCGTCGGTACCGAGATCCTCGTCACGCTCGACCGTCCCAACCCCGACGCCTCGACGACGGTCGTGTTGGAGGTCGATTCCGCGGTATCTTCTGCCAGCGGCAGCGATTATGTGCTAAGCAGCCTTTCGATCACCTTTGCCCCGGGCGAGATTTCGAAGCGGGTTCCGCTATCGATCGCCAGCGATTCGATCGGCGAGGGTGTCGAGCGCCTCAGGCTGAAGCTCGCCTCGGCCAGCGGCGCATTGATCGCATCGCCGAGGGTTCACGACTTGTTGATCATTGATGAGAACGCGCCGACGATCGCTGCGGCAAGCGGCGCTGTCAGCCGAGTCTCCGAGGCGGGGGCCGACATCGTCACCGCTTCGGCTCTCCTCGCAGCGGGGCGAACGGTCCAGTCATGGCAGATCCTCGCCGGCAATTCGAAGCTCAGCGGTAGCAGTGTTCCCGCGTTCGCGATCGACAACACAGGGCGAATCACGCTGGCAAATCCGGCGGCCCTCCCTGCCGGTGCCTATGACCTGCGGTTGATCGTCGGCGTTACGGATAGCTCTGGTTCCAGTGCCTCTGGCGTCGTCAGGATCGCCATCGCGGGCGGCGGTGCGGGGGCGCAGGTCGTTGACGATGCCCCCCGACCGATCGTCGTGACCATGGTCGATCCGTACGCCATCGGTGACGAGGCCGTGACCGATTCGGGGACGTCGGCGTCGATCCGTTCGGGTGAGACGACTCGTGACAACACGCTCCGGATCAGCGGCTCTGCCGGTCCGGGGGATACGGTGCGTCTCTATTCCGGAGACCTGTTCATCGCGCAGGCGGTGGCCGATATCGGCAGTGCCTGGACGTTGATGACCCCGGTGCTGGGGGATGGAGAACATCTCATTAGGGCGGAGGTCCTGGACGCGTATGGGAATGTCGGGGTCACGGCGCCACTTTCGTTCAAGGTCCATTCGCAACTCCGTTTAGACGGGACGGCCTTATTGAGTTCGGCAGGGCCGAACGGTTTTGTAGCCCAGACCGGATCGACCGGCATCGCCGCGGTCAAAGCGGTGAACGGCAGCGGCCAAGGGGTCG
>JBEIRZ010000144.1:0-10541 GCA_040375695.1 Planctomycetaceae bacterium | reverse complement strand
CTTGTCGGCAAACCGCCGTTCGTGTCGAGCAACCCGGTCATCACGCTGCAGATGGTCCGAGACGCGGAACCGCTCCCGCCGAAATCCCTCCGGCCGGATGTCCCCGTCGATCTCGACACGATCTGCATGAAATGCCTGGAGAAGTCGGCGGAACGCAGGTATGCCAGCGCGGCGGAACTGGCCGACGACCTGACCGCGTTTCTTAAGAACCGTCCGATCCGGGCACGGCCGATCGGCCATATCGCTCGGCTGGTGCGGTGGGGCAAACGGAATCGGACGGTCGCGGTCGCTTGGTCTGTGATCATCGCCTTGTTGGCAACACTCGTCGTGATCGGGTTTGTCGTCGCCAAACGGGAACGCGACGCGCTTCGAGTCCAAACCGTTTTACTGATCGAAGCCAATGCGGCAAAAGAAAAACTCCGACAGGCCTGGAAGACTACCTTGGATCAGACCGGCAATTCGCTGTCAGCAATGACGAAGAAGTTTTTTAAACTTGGCATCCCCCTAAAGGACCTACCGTCCGAAGAGCGGGATATTCACTTGCGCTCGCTGGTAACAATAAAAAAAATCACCAATGGCGTGGCAACCTCTGCGACGCAAAAAGCCAGCCCATTTTCTACGAACCGAATTTTTTCGTTAATTCTTGAAAAATGGTGTTAGATCGACGCCAGATAATGCCTTTTTCTTGAGTAATAATCCGGACAAACGCAGCATTTCCCGACCCGACGCAACGATCACGACGTGCGCAATTCGCTCAGGCATTTCGCAATCAATCATGCGATGCGGGCATGGCACGAACATCGTATTGGAGTTGTTCCAGCGGGAGGCATAATCGCTGTGGCGAAATCCGCCATCGCATCATTTATTCTGCGCTGATTGTTTTCATTTTTTTTCTTTCTGGTTCACATCGGCATGCTCAATCATCGTTCTTGGTTCGCGCGTTTTGCGGGTATTTACCAGTCTCAGCGATATCGGCTCAATCGAAGGCTGGAGGGACGTAGCAGGAAACGGGCGGCGCTCGCTAGGCTGACCGCATGGAAGACATCCCGCGGCCGATTCGAATCGCTCGAACCCCGCGTCGTGCTCGATGCGACCTCCTGGACGGGCGATGTCGATCAGCGATTTGGAACCAACGCGAGCGGCAACACCAACTGGGAAGGAGACATCCTTCCGGCGGTCGGCGATACGTTGGTGTTCGGCGATAGCAGCCAAAACAACGTCGAGAACGACACGCCCGCCGAGTCGATCTACGCCCTGCAGTTCGCCTCCGGCGATTACGTCATCGGCGGCAACTCGATCACCCTGCCGGCAGATGCCGTCGCCATCCGGTCCGCTGGCGGCGACCAGTTGATCAATGCGCCATTGCTATTGGCGGGCCAAAGCACCTTCGACATCGCCGATGGCTCGGTCGCACTGGCCGGCGGGATCGGCGCCAGCAGCGGGGTCACCGGGCCGACCGGGGTCACCAAGGGGGGCGACGGGACGCTCGTGTTGTCCGGCGAAGCGAACCAGTTCGATTCGCTCAGCATCGACGCCGGGGCGCTGCGGCTTGACGGATCGTTTGCGGCTACGGCCTTCACCATCGCCGATGGCGCGACGCTCGAAGGGGCCGGGTCGATCACCGGGGCCGGCACCCTCGCCGGGGTCATTTCACCCGCGGCCGACGAGATCGGAGTTATCGAATTCGAGTCGGCCGTCTTCCAGACGACCTCCTCGCTCGTCATCCAGATCGGACGCGACGATGCCGACGAACTCGTCTCTGACCAAGTGTCCTTCTCGGGGACGCTGACACTCGACGGGACGATCGAAATTATTTTGGGGGATGGCTATACCCCCACAGCGGGGGATACGTTCACTTTTCTGACACCGGCGGGAGAATCGGCGACGCTTACCGGCGCCTTCACCGCCGCGATCGGGCTCTTTGCCGCCGATTTCGGGGACGTCTATTTCGACATCCTCGAAAACGACGGCGGGCTGAGCCTGATGGTGTTGACCGCACCGGGTGGGTTGTTCTTTGCGCCGGGCGAAGAAGAGCTCGACGGCTTCGGCGAATTCCTCAGCGATTACTTCACCCCAACGCCTTTCGGATATGACGCCGATTATGCCTTCACCGGTGGCGTGATCGACGCCGCCTTCGTCGAAGTGCACGGCGAGTTCGCACTGCGCAAAGAGCGGGGGCGGTTGTTGATCGGCTCGGACTCGGCCGATGTCTTCATGGGGGGCGACTGGGGGACCGAGGACGCGATGGGGATCGCGATTGCCGAGGCCCCGGCCGGGATCGTCGCCTATTTCGAAGGCGGGTATGCGCTTAGCGCCGAGGGCGATCTGGCCCTGATCGGCTTGCGCGGGATGAAGATCGATGGGGCGGCGGTGGTCGAGTTGAACACGACCGGGGTCTTGGTCGATGAAGCGGTGCCGCTCCCCAGCGGCGAGACGCTGGATGTCTACTTCGCGGCCGACGAGTTGGTCGCATTCACCAGCGACGGGGAAGTGACGATCAAGGTCCCCGGGGCGCTCGATGTCGTCGGTTTGCTCGAGGTCTCGCGCGACGAGGTCGTCGAACAGCGGGTGAAGCTGGACATCACCGAGATGAGCATCGGGATCACCCCCAACGGGTTCGAGGTGATGCGGATGGGGGGCGAGGCCGACTTCGGGATCATCCCCGGTGACGGCTTCGTGATGGAAGGGTTCTCGGCGGAAAGTTTTGAAGTGCTCGGGGTCAGCGTCGGTCTGCAATCGATCGGCTTGCCCAGCGAAGACGTCCCGCCGGACGAGTTGCTCGGGACCGGTGATCCCGAGCCGCAGATGGTCTATCCCAAGCGGGAACAAAAAGTCGACGTGCGGTTGCTCAACCGCCGCGGTTACATCGAAGTCAAATTCCATGACTATTCCGGCTTGGGGATCGAGAACAAGACGGTCCTCAGCGGCGAACCGATCCTCGAGCTTTCCGGTGCGGCGGTTGGTGACGCCGAGGTCGATTGGGAAGAGGTCGAGGACATGGGGGACGATGTCTATCGTTTCCACCTGAAGGATTCCGACCCGTCCAACGATGTCGGGCTCTTCATCGTCCCTGAAGACCCACCGGCAGGTGACGGTGAAGGTGGCGGTGGTGACGCTGCCCCGACCGAAGAGGAAGAAGACAACGAGCCGCTGGTGACGGTATCGTTCATCGCGGGGAAGGTCGCCGACCGGTTGGGTCGGACCAACGCGGCCAAAGAGGTCGAGTTCGAGGTGATCGACGGGAGCTTCCTGTCCAGCGGCGTTGTCGAGCTGGGGCCATTGCTCTTGGAAAAGCCGAGCTTTGGGATCGACGCCTTTAGCCTGCAACCCACCGCCGGGACTGGTGGCGAGCCGCTGTTGACCGTTTCGATCGGTGTGGGGCTCGAATACGCGGCGCTGAAGTTCGGGTCGAAGGAGAAGCAGGAAGAGAGCAAGTTCAAGAGCGCGGTCACCGGGCTGCATGGCTCGTTCGATATCGGCGTGACGCTCAACATCCCAGCCAATGAAGACACGTCGGTCTCGTGGCTCGGCACCGGCGGTCCTACCGGTGGCTTCTCGATCGAAGCGGAATTGCTCGAGCTCGAGATCGAGGAGATCGTCAAGGCGAAGGCCGAAGGGTTGGTGATCAGTTATGACCCCAACGGCGAAGACGATCAGGAGATCTTGAAAGTCGATGCGGTCGAAATCGAGATCCCCAAGATCAAGGTCGTCGGCCAATTGAATCCCTACATCCCGCCGGGTGGTGACGAGGAGGACGCGATCCCGGGGTTGGTCGTACGCAAGAACGGCTTCCTCTTGGGCGAAGGGGTGTTGAGGTACGACGGCGACGTGACGCTGGGGAGCATCATCAAGGTTGTCGGCCCGGCGATCACGATCGCGAATTTTGGCGTGACCTTCGGCGAGGCCTTCAACTTCAGCGGTGAGATCGGCATCTCGGCCGAAGAAGCGACCCTCTTCCCAGACAAGGAAGACGACAAGGAAGAAGGGGGAGAGAATGGCGGTGGTGAAGGGGGCGGTGACACCAACGGGGGCGCTGGGGCAAAAGGAAAGAAAGAGGCTGGCGACGCGGTCCGGACTACCGAAGACGGCAAGAAGGTCTTTAGCCTCAGCCTGTACGACGGTTCGGACGCCGATGACGTCGGGGTGCGAGCTTCGCTGACGTTCAAGAACAACGTCCCCAGTGGCTTCCGTTTCACGGCCGACCAGGTCGAAGCGAATTTCGGCAGCTTCCTGACGATCTTCGGCGCGGGGATCGAAATCGACACCACCGCGACCGGCAACAACCCGGTTGCGAAGGTCGGCCGGATCGGGGCGTCGGTCTCGGCCGGGCCGTTGGCGGTCAGCGGCGAGATGCGGAACTTCGGCTTCCTTAGCGACGGGACGTTCCAGACCTACCGCGGCTTCGGCGTCTTCTTCAGCGCCGAAGGTGTCGATGGGGAGAAATTCAAGTGGCCCTCGTGGTTGCCGATCCAGGTCGACAGCTTGGGGATCACTTGGCGTGACATCAATGCCGACCCGGGCGATTTTTCGATCATCGTTTCGGCCAGCGTCACCAAGAGCCCGTTGCCGCTGAAGTTCCAGGGGTCGGTCTCGGGGCTGGTGATCGACGTGGGGCTGCTGCGTCAGGGCAAGTTCCCGGTCACGGCGCTCGAATCGATCTCGGTCAGCATCGGCGGCGACATGGGGGGGGCGAAGCTTGGCGGGACGCTGATCGGCGGGATCCTGCGGATCAGCGAAGAGGGAGAGTTGATCCAACCGACCGATTCCGAAACGCCGGTCGCCGACCGCGTCTTCTTCGTCGGCGTCGAAGGGAAGCTCGAGATCGCCAAGAAGGGGTTCATGATCCGCTTCGCACTGAGCGAATTGGGGCCGCTGGGGGTCTTGGTCAGCGTCAAGGCGCCGTTGGTCGTCGACCCGGTCTTCACCGGTTTGACGATCGACGAGATGACGGGTGGGGTCGAATTCTATACCTCGGTCCCCGAGATCACCGAACCGGAAGAGCTCGACGGGGAAGACTTCGAGCCGGCCGAAGAACAGGACGCGGCGCAGTGGTTGGCGATCGTCAAAGAGCAAGTCGTCAAACAGGTGCAGACGCTGAAGGCGAACCCCAACGTCCCGGGCTTTTTGGCTGCCTTCACCTCCCCGTTCATGATCACCGCGCGGGCGACGCTGTCATCGACCCACCTGGGGAGCGCCGAGAGCTTCAACGCGAGCGTCGAACTGCGGATCAGCACCGACGGGCGGATGTACGCCGCGGGGCTGTTCCGTTTCATGAACAATCGCTTGGTCGTGCAGGCCAAGATCTATGCCGACCTGTCGCGAATCCTTTCGGGGGACGCGCGGGTTCTGTTCCTGGGGAATGCGCCGTTCTTGGAAGATGCCCCGGACGTGCGGCTGTTGGTCCTCAAAGGGAAGTTCGAGATGCGGTTCTTCGGACCGGGTGGCGAACCGATCGATATGGGTGCCGACACCCAAGAGTTGGGGGCGACGCTCGTCAAACCGGTCGGCGGTTCGACCGTCGGCAAGAAGAAGCTCGAGACCGACAAGCACCTCGATGTGGTCTTCCAGGAAGGGCCCGACGGACTGGATATCGAAACGATCACCGACGAAGAGCCCGAGATCCGGTTGTGGCTCCCGGACGGTTCAAAGATCGTCTTGACCGGAGTGCCGGAAGAGGTCAGCGGTGCGAGCGAGCCGAATACGTTCCGTTACCCATTGCCCGAAAGCATCGACCTGCAGCCGGGTGAATATCAGGTCGAATTCCTGAAGGAAAGTTTCGCCGATCCCGAAGGTGGCCTGAGCCCGATGGAGATCGAATCGTTCACGATCGGCGAATTGCTGCCGACGTTGGCGGCGCCGCGCAACGGCGGCCAGATCGACCTGCGGGCGCTCAACGATAGCAAGGCGATCACGGTCCAGTTCCTCGGGTTGCCCGAAGGGATGATCGACGAAGAGACGATCATGGACGCGGCGCCGGAATTTTTGCTCGGTGGTGCGGCGGCCGCGGGGGTCGTCTTCGACAAGCCGCCCCGGAAGATCGACGACATCACCTACGAGTACGAATTCAGCGGCTCGTTCGGGGTCGGCCCGGTAACGGTCGAATTCCCGGCCGAAGGGTATGCCGATACCGACGGGAACTTGTCGGCGGCGGCGACCGAAGAGTTCACCGTCGTCGGCCCGACGGCCAGCCTGTTGATGCTCGGCCGCGACGTTCACGAATTGAACGAACTGGGTTACGTCGACGTCTGGTTCGAAGCGTCGAGCGAAAGCACGCTGCTGGTCACCTCGATCCTTGACGACGAGCCGGAATTCACGATCGGCGGCAGCGGCGTGGGTGATGCCGAGTTCTTCAAGGTCGAATCGCTCGAAGACGGCAATACGTTCCGATACTTCTTCACCGGCGGCTTCACCAGCGGGACGGTCGACTTCGAATTCCTCGACGGGTCGATCGAAGATTCCAGCGGCTTGAGCAACGTTGCCGAGACGGAGACGTTCACGGTGCGTGGGGTGACGGCGGAATTGATCTCGCCGGCCCCAGGCGTGTCGGGGGTCAGTTCGGTAAACCAAAACGGCTACATCGTCGTGGCGTTCTATGGCAGCTCGGGGCAGACGGTCGACTTCGATTCGATCCAAGGGAACGAGATCCGGATCATCGGCGAGGCGGCGGCCGATGTTGAATTGAACGGCGAGTTCGAGATCCTCGATGAGGAGGCGGGTCACGTCGCGTTCTACTTCGATGGGGAATTCACGACGGGCGATTTCGAAGTGATCTTCCGTGCGAACACGGTCGAAGACAGCTCCGGGATGGGGCTGACGCCGGGGAGCGCGACGAGCAGCCTGGGCGAGTTGTACGGGACGATGACGTTCCCCGAGCCGATGGGGAACGTGGGCCGCAAGAGTTTGAACGAGACGGGTTACCTGTTGATCGAATTCCCCGACACCTTCGGGGTCGGGATGGACGAGACGTCGATTTATGACGACGACCAGGAAATCGAGATCTACGCGTTGGATGAGGACGGGGAAGAGATCGAGGTCCCTGGGGTGGGCGGGATCAACCCGATCGGCGAGTACGTCGACGGGAAGGTGTGGAAGTATCGTTTCTCGGGCCGGTTCGACCCGGGGACGGTCTTCGTGCGATTCATCGGCGATTCGTGGCAAGACATGGAGGGGAACCTCGGGGTCGCCAATGAAGAGGACTTGGCGTTCAACGTCACGGGGGATTCGTTCAGTTTTGAAATCAGAGTCTCGGGTTCGGCGAACCTTTATGCCGGCAGTCCTGACAAGTCGCTGATGACGGTCAGCGGCAAATCGACGCTAGCGCTGGACATCGCCGGAGACGGTTCATCCGGACGGGTTCAATTGGACGTCCTCGGCCAGGCCGACGTGATGTATTTGGGGACGATCGGTGCGGTCGCGGGTCGGTTCGTCTTCGAAGCGGGTCAGGGAAAGAAGACCGGCCTGTGGGGGATCATGAAGGCCGACACGAATTTCGAGAAGCTCCGGATCGCCGGGATCGATGCCGATGCGACCGGTTTCTTCGCGATCAACACCACGGACGAACAGAAGTTAGAGACGCTGACGCTGGCCGGCCAAGGGAAGGACGGGGCCGACATGACCGAGACATTGACCTTGGAACCGGAGATGTTCCGGGTCGAAGTGGCAGGCCGGTTGATCATGCACGTACCGACTTTGAAAGAGGAAGATCCGTTTGGGATCGAGCTCTTCGCGATGCGCGGGGCGTTCTCGATGGAAATCAACAAGGAGGGGCTGGAAGTCTTCGCCAAAGCCGACTTGGAACTCGGTCCCGAAGAGGTCCGGCTTCTCGACGTCGATGCACTTGGCGTTTTGATCATCAACGAACAGGGTGTGGCGGGTGATATTCAGGTGACTGTGGGCGTCGGGAATATCGATGCGATCAAGGATTGGTTCGAGTTCGAGGTCGGGGCACGGATCGTTTTCAACACCGCCAACATCCAGCAAGAGGTCGAGATTTCGGACCGGTTCTTGCCCTATTTGACCCCCGAATTCATCGCGACTTTGACGCCCAACGACAACCCGCCCGACCCGCGGGACCCGTTCAAGAACGCGTCGAGTTACAAATACGTTGTCGACAACAAGCCACCGGTCCGGCCCGACGGCATCCAAGGTCCTGAGGGGTCATACATCGTCATCGATGCCCAAGGGAAACTGGAGATCGCAAAGGCCTTCCGGGTCAACGGCGACTTCTACTTCCAGCTCGATGCGACCCCATCGATGTTCGTGACGGCGAACGCCAGCATGGCGCTCGATCCGTTCGGGGCGGTGACGGCGAGCGGGACGTTCTATGTCGATCGGACCGGGGTGTTCGGCGGGTTGCAGTTAGGCGGCAGCCTCGACGCCGGACCGCTGAAGATCTTCGGTGCGGCACAACTCGAGTTTAACTCGACACCTCGGAATGCCGCGATCTATCGGTACAAATACGATTTCGAGAACCGCCAGGTCACTGACGAGCGGGAACGGATCGACATGACCCCGGGGACATTCCGGCTTCATGTGGCGGGTTACTTGGGGATCGAAGGGTCGTTCGAGTTCAAAGGGGAGTTCTTCCTCGAGAACCAGACCGATGTCGTCGTCGCGACGCTCGATGCCCAGTTACAGGTCTTCGGCGCCAGCTTGCTGTTCGTGCAGGGTGCCGCGAACATTGTCAAATACGGCGATTACGGGTTTGTCGCGAAGCTCGAAGCCTGGGTTGAAAGCCCCATCCAGATCCCGGACATTTTCGAGCTCCAAGCCGACTTCTTGCTCGAAATCAACACCCGCGGCGGCGAAGGTCAGGACGAATATGACTTGGGGCTGCAGCGTGAGAGCTATTTGATCTCGTGGGACGGGACGCTCGACCTGATGACGCAGATCGAACTCGAAGGGAGCGGTTTCATCGAATACCGGCTGGGGATTTTCCGGATGCAGGTTTCGATGACGGCGAACATCCTGGGAAGCGGGATTTCGGCGTCTGGATTCTTCAGTTCGGAAGGTGAATTCGAACTCTCGTTCCTCGGGCAAATGACGGTCGGCTCGCCGCTGTTCGGCGTTGTTGGCTATTGCTCGTTCTATATCTCGAGGCTCGACGATAACGGGATCGAGGCGTTTGGGAACGGGAACTACGTCATCTCGCTCTCGGGTAGTGTCGGGGCGGATGTAAAGTTTTTCGGTATGACCCTAGTCGGGGTGAATTTGTCATTCGCTTATGAGAGCATGACGGGTCGTGCCACAGTGACCCCCAAGGCATCCATTTTGGGGTTCGAGGTCAGCCACACCTTCACGCTGTTTTATCTCAAGGGTCCCAAGCCGATCTTCTTGGGCGGCAACAGCTTCGAGACCGACGAGGATACTCGACTCGGCTTCGAGGGCGGGACGCTGTTCCTCAACGTCGGCGAGCGGGCTTACTTGCGAAACGAGGGCGAGGACGAGAAGAACGAAGCCTACACCATCAAGCGTGTCGGTGATGACTTCGAAAAGGGTGGCGAGATCATCCAGATCGAGGCCTTTGGTCGGAAGCAATTCTTCCGCGGGGTTCGCAAGATCGTCGGCGATTTGGATGACGGCTTCAACTATGTCGAGATCGAACCGGGCTTGAAGTCGGAAGTGCATCTGATCGGTGGCACGAGCCGTGACTGGATGATCAGCCACGGCAAAGGCGACTTCACTTTCGACGCCGGTGACGGTGACGATGTCCTGCAAGGGGGACTCGGAAAGAACCGTTTCATCTTCCGCGACAGTTTCGGGAAGGACGACATCACTTCGCTGAGCTCGAACAACGAATACGACTTTGGCCCGATGACCGAAGATTCGAAGGGGAGCATGAACAATTCGGCATTCCAAATGATGCCGTCGAGCTACAACCGCAAGACCTTTGGCAAGGCCAAGATCGGCAACGACGAAGTCCTTTTGTTGCCGCGTGGCACGAACGAAATCGTCGTCTATTACCCCAACCACGGTTTCGACGAAGGGGACACGGTCCAATTCACAGAGTCGGATGCTTCTTTCCTCAAGTTCGCGTACACGGTGGAGCGGACCACCGATGATACGTTCATTATTTTGGCCCGCGACACGGCGGTCCCGCATCCGAAGGGGTCGTATTCGGAATTCTCTGCGGCGATCGGCGAGCAACTGTTGACGTTCCCAGGGCGTATTTATCACGACGGCGTGAACACGGCCTATATCCAAATGCCGATGAAGGGGTACGAGGCGCACCAGCCGAGTGGAGCGACGAAAATCCGCAGCGCCACCGAGGCGTTCAGCGGGACGTTCAACTTCGAGCGGATCGATAATGAGTGGTATCGTTTCAACGTCGCCTTTGAAGATGTACGTGAAAACTTGGTGACCCCGATCCTGCCGAATTTCGTGGCCTTCGGGGCAGGGACCAACGTCCTGTCGCTGGATGGCAACATGACGCGAAACCTCGTTGTCGACGGGAAGGCGGGTACGTCCGATTCGGTCCAGATCGTCGGAGGCTTGGTGACGCCGTTCCGATTGGTCCCCAGCGAGGCGACCAACAAAAACCT
>JBEIRZ010000023.1:0-28526 GCA_040375695.1 Planctomycetaceae bacterium | reverse complement strand
TGCGATTGAGAGCCTTTGAAATGCGCCCCAAAAATTAACGATGTGCCCCAATATAACGATGAGCCGAAATACAACGATGTGCCAAAAGACAACGATGTGAATGAACGTTGATCGAGCTGGCGAGTGGTTGACGTTTGGGGTGGCTCGCGAAAAGAAAAAACCCCTGCGCGAGTTTTCACGCAGGGGTTCAGGCCCCATGGGAGTGGGGGTGATTTTTGAAATGGGCTCAGTTGTTTGGCTGGGCCTGTTCTTGCGATTGACGTTCGCCACGTTGGGGGCGATCACCGCGCTGGGGACGACCGCCGGGACCTCCAGGGCCACCCTGGCCTCCGGGGCCACCTTGTCCGCGGCCACCAAAGCCTCCGCCGAAACCGCCGAAGCCGCCGGGGCCACGCATTTGTGCCAATTCGAAGGGTTTGCCCTTGAGTTCTTCGTACTTCGCTTTCTGTTCGGCTGAGAGTTGGGTGAGGAGTTGTTCTTCGAGTTCTTTCCGCATCTGTTCCATTTTCTCGCGGACGCCATCGAAATTCTGGTCACGCATGGCGGCGTTCATCATTTCGCGTCCTTTTTCGGCGCTCCCTTCGATCGTTTTGGTCATCTTATCGGAGGCTTCTTTGCTCAGGCCGAGCTTTTCGGCCATGGCCGGGGAAGCGAGAGCGGGGACACCGGCGGCTTGGATCGCGATCTGCTCGAGCCGTTCGAACTGATCGGGGAGGAGAAGTTCTTCGAGCGATTCTTTGGCTTCTTTGGTGCGAGCCGTCATCTCTTCCTGCATCTTAGTCATGAACTTGGTCCGCTCTTCCTCGGAGGCGGTGCGGAAGTCGAAGTTCGGGCGTTCGGGCCGCATCTTCTCGTTCAGCTTGGCGAGCGCTTCGATCTGGTCGGCTTGGAGCTTGAGTTCCTTTTGGACTTCTTCGCGGTTCGGAAGGCCGACCATGATACGGTCGATGTCGACCGCGGCACGCATGGCGCCCATCATCATGCCACCGGGGCCGCCAAAGCCGCCGGGACCCCCTGGGCCACCACCGCCGAATCGACCGCCGCCGGGGCCACCTTGGCCGCGTTCACCCCGATCGCCGCGCTGTGGGCGTTCCTGATTTTGGTTCTCCTGGGCGGAGACACTCAGTGCGCTCATAGCGCTCAACATGGTCGCCGCGAAGGCGATTGACAGCATCGATCGTGTTTTCATGGCTCGGGTTTTCGAAAGGCGGACGAGAAAGAAATCAGATGACTTGGTTCGTAAAGTTCGCAGATTTCACGGGACGATTGGTCGCGTTTGCCCGGGATAAGCAGCTAATCTACCGCTTTTAACCTTGGGGTGAGAGTGAGGTTTCGCGGCGCGAAGAAAAATGCTGGGGCGAGGCGTTTTTTGCTCCTCTTTTTGAGTTGCGGCACGGACAGGCGAAAGCGATGTCGTGTCTGGTTTAGGTTGCTTTGTGGGTTACTCGTTTTGGCTGGGATTTCGCAGGTAATAGAGCCTGCCGTCTTCGGCGCCGATCAGCAAATCGACGATGCCGTTGCCATCGAAGTCGCAGGGCGTGGGGCTGGTGGAATGGCCTTCGACCGACTGGGGGACGAGCGGGCCGGCGTCGTGGAACTGCCAGGGGAGTATGTCCCGCTGGTCGACCGTCGGGTCGCCCCCATTGGCACCGTCGCCGGTCGTTTGTCGGAGCAGGTTGGCGCTGGTCGAGTTGACCAGTAGGTCGAGTTTTCCGTCCCCATCCCAATCGGCGATGGCGATTTTTCGTCGGCCGCTTCCCCCGGCCGTGCCGTTGTTCAGCCGCAGCGGACCGGGGGCGGGGTTGATCGTTTTGTGACGCGAATCGGTCACGGAGACGTTATCGCCGAAGAAGGCCCGGCGGGGCGGGAGGAGTTTCGTCCCGTCAGCGGTTTTCGAGCGGGGGAAGAGCACCAAGTAACCTTCATGATCGAGCATCACCAAGTCGACGAGCCCATCGGCGGTCCAGTCGATGGCGACGGGGGTGGTCCGCCATTGGGTGACCAGTTCGTTTCGCGACGGTTCCCACCAGGTCCAGCTCGGCTTGGGTGGGGGGCCGGGCCAGGCGACTTCGATCGGTCGGGGCGGGGCGAGTTCGGGGTTGGTCTTGGGGCCGATGTTTTTCATCCAGCGGACTTTGCCCCAGATGTCATTGGTCACCAGATCGGCCAGTCCGTCGTGATCCCAATCGGCGACGCTGAGGCAGGTGTAGCCCCATTTCGCTTCGGCGGGCCCTTGGATGCTGCCGTTGGGGCCGGCGAGCATGCGAAAGGTTTGGCCTTCGACCTGTAGCCTTCGCGGCGCGGCCCAGCGGGGAAATTCGACCTTCGGGCCGCTGAGGTTTTCGAACCACTCGATGAAGCCGGCGGTGTTGCCGCACAGGATGTCTTGGTCGCCGTCACTGTCCCAATCGGTGACCGCGGGGGTCGCCAGCGCGCCGCATTTGAGCGTGTCGGCTTGTTGCCGAAAGTACCGCGGCGGCAAAAAGAGCGGGGAGCGGTCGGGGGACAAACGGCCGGTGTGTTCGACCAAGGCGACGCGTCCGTCTTCATCGCCGACGATGAGGTCCTGGTCACCGTCATTGTCCCAATCGAAGGCGACGGGAACGATCATTTGCAGTTCCATCGTCAGCGGTTTCCCATCGGGCGTTCGGAGTCGCCGGCCGGCGGCGTACTTCGGGGCCGTTCGGGTGCCGACGTTTTCGAAGTAGTTGAAGCCGTCGAGGAATTCGCCGCAGAGGAGGTCGAGGTCGCCGTCACCATCGAAGTCGACGAAGTTGGGGGAGGGGCAGCCGTAGACATCGATCGGCCTTCCGTCGGCTTCGATTTTGACCGGGTCGGCATAGTCTGGCGACGGACCGCTGGCGCGATTCGCGAACCAGAAGACGAAGCCGTGCAGCGGCCCGTTGGTCCAGCGCCCTTGCTTGTCCCAAGCGTCATCCCAACCGTAGAAGCTCCAATCTTCGATCCCGACGACGAGGTCCAGCGTCCCGTTGCCGTCGAAATCGACGTACCGCCATTGGTTGTGACGGACCTTGGGCCCCTTGGGTTCGGTCCCGGACGGTTGATAGAAACGCGCGGGGATCGGGAGTTGCTTTCTGGCAGCGGTACCGGTCCGGGTAAAGTTGTCGAATTCGACGCCTGGCGCGAGGACCCGCAAGTTCCCATCGATGTAGCTCGGCATGACGTAGTGTTCGGTGCGGCTTAACTTTTTGGCCGGTTTGAACGTCGGGAATTTGCCCCCCTCGGCACCGCCACCCGGGTTCTCGAAAAACCAGATCCCGTTGGAAGGTTGGTCTGGGCAGCTGACATAAAGGTCATGATCGCCGTCGCCATCGGCGTCCCACGGGACCGGCCAAGCCCAAAGCCCGACGCCCAGATCGACTTCGAGCCCGGGGTGGTTGTAAGGGAGTCGGATCAGGTCGTCGCCGTGCGAGGGTGACGACCAGACGCAGACCATCAAGAGTGACGCGACGACGGATCGCGTGATCGTGCGGAACGCCAGCGTGATTATGCCGTGGGGGGCTACGATCCTGTGGCAAGAACGCTTGGGGATTGGTCGCGGGCTGGGGAGGGGACTTGGGTTGAAGAGGAGGAACGATCGAAGGTCGGGGCTCATCGCAGGGACTCGGCCAGTTCGGGGAAGGCGTCCCGGAGGATCTCGGCGACGCGCTGGCGATCGGGTGGGTGGAAACGGTTGAACGGTTCGGCCATGAAGTCGTCGCAGATCCCGAGCAGCGACGCCGCGCATT
Organism: Planctomycetaceae bacterium; assembly: GCA_040375695.1. Classification (GTDB taxonomy): domain Bacteria; phylum Planctomycetota; class Planctomycetia; order Pirellulales; family Pirellulaceae; genus UBA6163. The sequence goes on along the minus strand of JBEIRZ010000023.1, from coordinate 24,777 downwards.
TGGTCGCCTTGATGAATCGCGACGGGTATTTCCCGATGTCATAAATCTGCTGCAGCCGCATGATTTTGGCTTGGGTCTCTTGGGCGGCTTCATCGTCGCCGCTGTGGAATTGGTTGAAGCGATCGACGAAGAGTCGCGGCAGGAGGTTCGCCCCCCCTGAGACGCCGCCGTCGCCACCCAAGGCGAGGGAATCGCCGAGCATCGCCTCGGGGCCGATCATCACCGACCAGTCGTGACGGATCTGTTTGAGCGAGATCAGCTTGGCGAAGTAATCGAGATCGCCGCTGCTGTCTTTGACCCCGATGATCGTCTCGATCGAAGCGAGTGTCTGCAACGTCTCGATTTCGAACCAGACCTTCGTCAGGCTCGGCATGTTGTACAGGATCACCGGCAGGGGGAGCTCGTCACAGAGGCGTTGCACATACCCGATCAGTTCGGTCTGGCCCGCCGGGAAGTAATACGGTGTCGCCAAGACGACGGCATCGGCGCCGGCGGCTCGGGCCCGGTTGGCGACGCCGACCGATTCGACGAACGAGGTGTCGGTGATCCCGACGAGGACCGGGACACGGCCATCCACCAACTCGCAGGTACGATCGATCAGGTCACGCCGCACGTGATAGCTCAGGCTTGGGGCTTCACCCGTCGTCCCGAGGATGAACAACCCGTGCACCCCGCCCCGAAGGATGTGTTCGACGAGTCTTTCCAATCCCGCCGTGTCGAGTTCGTCGCGATCGCGGAGCGGGGTGATCATCGGGGGGACGATCCCGCGGAGCCGCGGGTTGGCAGGGCGAGCTGACATGGAGACGAAGACGCGTTGCGTGGTGCTGGAAGAAAAAACGATGCGTGTGATGACAACCGGCTTTGCGAGGCCGATCGCGACGGGGTGTACCGGCGAACCGAGCGAGGCGAATCCGACGCGGCCGAAAGCTGGTCTTCGGATCATAACCGCCACACTCCGGAATCGAACAGGCGGCGAAGCGACTCAGCTTGGAGAAAAAGCCGCCCCACAGCCGGCGCCATCCGCCAGGATCGGTGGACGACACCGCTTCGGGAATGCCACCCAGCGGCCCAGTGGCAAGGGTGGGAACCGGCCGGAAAACCTTGGCACCGTCCGTACCGGGTTGGTGGGCCCCGTGCCCCTTTCAGCATGTCCCTTTCAGCATGTCCCTTTCAGCGTCTCCCTTTCAGCGTCTCCCTTTCAGAACGAGCCGAGCGAAGTCCCCAGGGCGATCACCGCAGCGGTCGCCGCCAACGGGACCAGGACCGTGACGACGGCGACGTCCTTGTACGCCTGGCGATGGGTCACGCCGCAGATCAGCAGCAGCGTGATCAATGCCCCGTTGTGGGGAAGGCTGTCGAGCCCGCCGCACGACATCGAGGCGACCCGATGGAGCAACTCCGGGTCGATCCCTGCCGCCAACCCGCGCTGGTAATAAGTTTCGCCGAGGGACGTCAGCGCGATGCTCAACCCACCGGATGCCGAGCCGGTGATCCCCGCCAACGCGTTGACGGCGATCGCCTCGGAGATCAACGGGTTGCCCGGCGCGATCGCCGTCACGGCTTCGCGGATCGTCACGAACCCCGCCAGGGCGCGGATCGTGTTGCCATAGCCATACTCGCATGCGGTGTTAAAGATTGGTAACAGCGACGATTTCGCACCTTCGCCCAGCGATTTGGTGAGTCGTGCCGGGTCGCGGTAGAAGATCGCGATCGTGACCGCAATCGCGATGGCCATCGACAGGATTGTCGACCAACTCCCCAGTAGCCTCGAGACCTCCGTCTTGCCGAATCGTTCTTCACCCAAGTAAGCCGTATCCCATGCGGGGATCAGCCACCGCGAGAATGCGAAGTTCAGCAGCAGCACGCAAGCGATGGGTAGCAGCGCCAACCACACCGAGCCGGCTTGGTCGATCGGACCTTCGGCGGCGAACGGATCGGCCGGGTCGCTGGGTGGGGATGCGAGGCCGACCGCATCGGACGAGTCGGCCTCGGTCGCTTCGAAGCCCTCGCCGGCGGCCCGGGCCGCGGCGGCGCGCCGATTGAGCCAGGTCATGCCGAGCAGCAACATCAACGCGCTGGCGATCAACCCCAACCCCGGGGCGGCGAAGGCGGTCGTTTTGAAGAATTGCATCGGGATCTGGTTTTGGATCTGGACCGTCCCCGGCATCGCCGTCATCGTGAAGGTGAACGATCCCAGCCCGATCGCCGCCGGGATCAATCGCCGCGGCAAGTCGGCCCGTCGAAAGAGCGTGCGCGACAACGGGAAGACGGCGAACACGACGACGAAGAGCGACACGCCGCCATAGGTCAGCACGGCACAGCTCAGGACCACGGCGAGGATCGTCTGGCGTTGGCCGACCAGGTCGATGATCCCCTTGGCGATCCGCGCGGCGGCGCCGCTGTCTTCCATCAACTTTCCGAAAATTGCCCCCAGCAGAAAGAGCGGAAAGTAATTCGTTACGAACTGTCCGACGCTCGCCATGAAGATTTGCGTGTAGCTCGCCAACAGCGGCAATTCGCCATCGACCGCGACCGCCAGCAGGGCGCACAACGGCGCGAGCACCAGGACGCTGATGTTCCGATAGGCGAGGAACATCAACAGCATTAGCGACAGGAGGATTCCGATAAGGCCGATCATGGGGATTTCGCTTTGGGGATCGGTCGCTGCGTTGGGGCACGTTTCGCGAAGGGCCAGTTCTCAACGAGACAGGATAGACCCTTCGGCTGGCCGTTGGCCACCGCGCTGGGCCGCAGGGTGTTGGCCGGTACGGATCGGGTCGCTTGCAAACGTCTGTCCGGCGACCGTTTTGGTTCGTAAAAAACGTCATTCGCGAGGCGACGGTCCGCTGGTACGGGGGCAGTGAACAGGGCGGTGAACAGGGTGCGGCCAGGGCGAAATCGGAGCGGCACGGGTCGGGCGGCGGCCTGGGACGGGAGATTCCGCGACGCTTCGCGGACGGCAGGGCGCGGCCGTTTCGTCGTCATGGGTGTCCGCTTAGTGCGTGTTTCGGATCGTGATCCCGTTAAAAAAGCGGAAGAAATCTCGTCCGGGAGAGGCGTCGCCGATTTGCCTGATCCCTGCGTCCCGATAGAATCTGGCGGAAGAAAACGGGGTCGCGTTTTCTCAGTTAAGGGCAGATCAAACCGCCAGCCATCGCTGACGCTCGTCTTGAGCCGGTCTTGCTCCGATTTTTTAGTTGGTCGTCACGTTTCGTTGATAAGCGTCACCCGCCGCTCGATCTCGGAACGTCGCGAAGCCTCCCGCATCCCTTCCATTTTTGCCGTTGGAATCAACGTCCATGAGAATCACTCAGCCATTGATGAGGTCCGGTTTGTTGCTGGCGATCGCCAGCCTGCCACTCGCTTCCCAAGCGTCGGCGCAGGGTGTCGTTCAAGGGGCCGCCGCACCCACGTTGCAAGGGGGCCAAGCGCGTCCGGTGCAAGGTGCCCCGGCGCCCGCCCCGCAGGGTGCCCCTGTACCCGCACGTCCTGTTCCTGGTGCCCCGGCCGCACGTCCTGTTCCTGGTGCGCCGGCGCCTGCTGCTCAAGGTGCCCCGGCACCGGCTTCCGGTCAGCCGCGCGTCGCGCCGACGGCAGCCGCACCTGCTGTCAGCGTTCCCGCGGCACAGGCGGGTCCCGTCGATCCGTTGATCGAAGAGGTCGCCGCAACGGAAGAGGGGTTCATTCGTGCGTTCAACGAAGGGAAGGCCGATGTCGTCGCTTCGATGTTTTCGGGCGATTGTGAATTGATCACCGAAGACGGGACTCAATACCACGGGCAGGAAGAAATCAAGCAGCTCTTCACGCAGTACTTCGCCGATTACCCCGGGGTGAAGGTAGGGCTCGACATCGAATCGATTCGGTCGCTCGGTGATAACCTGGCGGTCGAAGAAGGGACCCGTTACGTCGGCATCAATGACCAACCGTTGGCTCAAGTCCGTTACGTCGCGACGTTGGCCAAACAGGATGGCAAGTGGAAGCTCGCTTCGGTCCGCGAGTTTTCGGACACTGTCCCGATGCCCAATGGCGGCCATCTCGAACCGATCGCCTGGATGGTCGGGGATTGGGTCAGCGAAGGGTCCGACGTCGTGATGAAGATCTCGTACCGCTGGGACGAGAGTCAGAATTTCATCGTCGGGACGTTCACCGGGATGCAAGGGGATCAGGTCGTGCTGAAGAGCGATCAGCGGATCGGTTGGGACCCGAGCGTTGGTAAGATCCGCTCGTGGTTCTTCGATTCGGACGGCGGCTTCGCGACCGGTTATTGGACGCTGCTCGAAGAGGGTTGGGTGCTCAAATCGCAGTCGACCTCGACCGACGGTTCGATCGGTTTTGCCGACGTCATCATCAGCCCGCTGGACGAGAACCGGTTCCGCATGGTCGGTGCCGACCGGATCGTTGATAACGAGCGTTTGCCCGGGTTCGACGTGATCATTGCCAAGGCGCCTCCGAAGCCGACGGACGCATCAGCCGCGGCACAGCCGGCCGCACAGCCGGCCGCAGCGGCGCCAGTCCCGGTCGCGCCCCCAGCGGCGCGTCCGGCTCCGGGTGTCCAGCCCGGGGCTCCTGTCCCGGCGGTGCGTCTGGCTCCGGGTGCGCAGCCCGGTGCTCCTGTCCCTGCGGTGCCGCGACCGGCAGCGCCCCAACCCGCACGTGTCCTCCCGCAAAACTAACTCCCTGAGGTAATCGTTCGATGAAGATCAACTTCTCATTTTTGGGTCTCGCGGGGGCGCTTGTCGCCTCGGTCGGGTTGATCCCGATTGAATCCGCGATCGCCCAGCGTGGCCGTGGCCCCGGGGGTCCTGGAGGGCCCGGGGGTGGCGGTAATCGGGGGGGGATGTCGATGCCTCATGGAGGCATGGCCCGCCCCGCGCCCGGTGGTATGAGTGGCGGTATGGGTGGCATGTCGCGTCCCTCGCCTGGAGGCATGTCGCGTCCCGCGCCTGGAGGCATGTCGCGTCCCGCGCCTGGAGGTATGAGTGGCGGTATGGGCGGCATGTCCCGTCCCGCGCCCGGAGGTATGAGTGGCGGTATGGGCGGCATGTCGCGTCCCTCGAACTTGGGTGGCGGCTCGTCGGCGATGCAGCGCCCAGCCCCCGGAATGTCGGGGCCGGGAATGTCCGGTCGTCCGGGTGGCGGATCGATGCCCTCGATCAGCGGGCTCGGCAGACCGAGCATGCCGTCGACCCGTCCCGCCCCTGGTTCGCCCAACTCGCCGATGACCCGTCCCGCCCCAGGCGGACAACGTCCGGGAGGCGGCCTGGGTGGTACCGGCCTGGGTGGTACCGGCCTGGGTGGTCCTGGCGGCGCGACGACGCTTCCGGGAAACGTTTCGAACCGCCCGTCGCTGGGGATGAACAAGCCGATGACCCGCCCCGACACGTTGGGGCCAGGGAACCGTCCTTCGATCAACCCGACCGGACCGCTGCCGACAACCCGCCCAGCGCCGCCGTCGTTGGGTGGCAACCGGCCGTCCACGTTGCCCGGGGACCTCAATCGGCCGTCGCCCGGGGACCTCAATCGGCCGTCGCTCGGCGGTCCCAATCGCCCGACGACTCTGCCCGGCAATCTGAACCGCCCAGCACCGGGGGACTTTACGCGGCCCGCCCCGGGTGGGATCAATCGCCCCACGACGCTCCCTGGCGATTTGAACCGTCCGTCGCTGGGCGGCACGAACCGCCCAGGAGGGATTAATGGCGGGATCAATCGTCCGACCACGTTGCCCGGTGACCTTAACCGGCCGTCGCTCGGCGGGATCAATCGTCCCACGACCCTTCCCGGTGACTTGACCCCGACCACGCGGCCGAATTTTCCGAGCCAAGGGAATCGACCCGGCGGCGGTTACTACCCGGGCGGGAATCGCCCTGACTATCGACCCGGCGGAGGTTACTACCCAGGCGGAAATCGCCCCGACAATCGTCCCGGCGGCTATTACCCCGGGGGCAATCGTCCCGGTGGCAACAATTGGAACGATTACGATCGCCCGATCATCGGCGGCGTCAATCGGCCAAGCAATCGCCCGAACTATGGCGATTACAACCGCCCCATCATCGGCGGCGGTAACAACAACACGTTCATCAACAACAACGTCACCAACAACAACGTTTGGAATAACTTCAACAACAGCACCAACATCAACATCAACAACCGCCCCGGCGGTTGGTCAAGCGGTTGGGGTGCTCCCGGTTACGGTTCGGGTTGGGGTGCTCCCGGTTGGGGTTCGGGACCGGGATGGGGAACGAATTGGGGAACGAATTGGGGCTACCGCCCCGGATTCAACTACGGTCCCGGTTGGGGTGCCGGCTGGAATTACAACACGGGTTGGGGTAGCCACCACAGTTGGTACAGCGGTAGTTGGAACAATTATTGCTCGAGCTGGTACCGTCCTTCATCGAGCTTCCTGGTCGGTTGGGGGCTCGGTTCGCTCGCGACCTACGCCACGACGCCGTTCTTCAACCCGTACTTCGTCGCCACGCCGACGCCGGTCTACAGCTACAGCCAGCCGATCGTGATCCAATCGGTTCAGCCGGTGGTGCGTGAGACCGAATCGATTTACATCGACAGGACCCAACCCGCCAACGTGCAGGCGCAAGTCCAGCCGGCGCCCGCAGGTCAAGCCGCGACCCAGGTCCCTGCCCCACCTACGCCCGACGAGCAGGGCCTGACCGCGTTCAACGACGGGATGGCGCTGTTCAAGGAGGGGCAGTACCCCCAGGCGCTGGCCAAGTTCGATACGGCGCTGGCTAAGTTGCCCGGCGACCCCGTGGTGCACGAGATGCGTGCCCTGACGCTCTTCTCGTTGGGTCAGTACCAGGAATCGGCCGCGGTGCTCAACTCGCTCCTAGCCGCCGCCCCCGGTATGGACTGGACGACGATGAGCGGGCTCTATGGCAACGTCGATGATTACACGACGCAGCTTCGGGCCCTCGAGAATCACATCTCGTCCAAGCCGGATGACGCGGCCGCTCGCTTCGTCCTCGCCTACCACTACCTCGTCACCGGCAACCCCGATGACGCGGCGGAGGAACTCGAGGGCGTCGTGAAGCTGCAACCCAAGGACACGACGGCACAGCAGATCCTCAGCGGGCTCAAGCCGCCGGCCCCGGCCAAGTCGGCAGCCGATACCGCCGTCGCGGCGGGGGCGACCGCCAGGACGGCCGAAGCGGCCAAGCCGGCGGTCGACGAACCGACGACCGATCTCGTCGGTTCGTGGAAGGCGACCAACCCCGACGTCATGATCGAGTTGACTGTGACCGAGGACTTCAAGTTCACCTGGAAAGCGACGCCCAAGGGGCAAGCCCCTGTCGAGCTCTCCGGTAACCTGAACGCAGATGGCAGCACCGTCGTCCTCGAAACCGAGAACCAGGGATCGATGCCGGGGGTCGTCAAGTCCGAGGGCCCTGACCGATTCCGGTTCACCCCGCCCGGGGCGCCCGCGTCGGACCCGGGGCTGACGTTCGAACGCCAGAAGTGATCGGGCTGTGAAAGTGATCGGGCTTTGAACGGGGGTTTCGAGCCGTCCGTTCGAAGCCCCTGATCGACCAAACGGATCGACCATGCGGATCGACCAAACGGATCGACCATGCGGCCAAGGTGACTGACCCGAGTCGGCATCTTGGCCGCTTTCGTTGACACACGCCGTGAAATCGACGCATCGCCGCACGATCGAGTTACCCGCGAAAGCTACCCGCGCTCAGGCACCCCTTCGAAGCATCGCCCTGAGATGCCGCTAGGATCCGGATAACCGTTAAGGTTACCCAGGTAATAACGCTGCGGCGGATGATCTTCGTACCTTCGGCGGTTGGCCGGCCGATCAGGGGATCCGGAATACCCCCTACAGGCGGTCGTTAAAGTCTAGCTGATCGTTGTCACGCCACCCGTTACAAACGGAATAAATGGATCGATCGGTGGGTAACGTTACGCGCGTTACAGGAGGAACCTCTTTCCCGCCAGCACAACTCTTCGTGATCGTTTTGACCCCGATAGGAAGTGTCCAAATCCTCTTCGGATCGTCGCAACCGCTGTGCAGGTTCGCACTCCTTTTCCGATCGTAGGGGTGGCGACCAGGGAGGGGACCTGACGGTTGTGACCCTTCATCATCCGCAAGACTACGATAGGGATTGGATTATGTTTTTGACCCGTTGGCGGTTATGGGCCCTGATCGGGGTTTTCGCATCGCCCCTGATGACAGGGGCAAAAGAAATCGACATTCGCTTCACCAATTTCGAGCGACCAACCTTAGAAGTCGGTTCCGAAGGGGAACCTTGGGATCCGCTGATCACCCGAATCACCGACCCGCATCCAGACGCGGACGGCTTCCCGCGTCTCTTCAGGGGTCCAGGCATGAATCTCGCCGAACACCTAGGAATTCTCGGCAAGGCACGTGAGAAGGGGCGAAGGCAAGGGTTCGTGCTCCCCGCGACGAATCGCGAAGGGCTCATCTATCGTTGATCCGGGCCGGAATCGCCCATGCGTGACGGAGGCGGCAGACCCACACCCGCCGACCGTACGCGACACGCCTCTGGCCTTCGGACTACAGATGTAGTAACCTGCCCCACGTTGACTACGCTTGTAGTCATTGGTTGACTACATTTGTAGTACAGGTTTGACTACATTTGTAGTAACGGGTTCATCCGAGCTGGCAGTCGATCGGGGGTGTGTCGAAAATGGGTTCGCCGGAAGTACAAATCAGCGATGCTGAGTGGGCCGTGATGGAGGCCGCATGGATCCGTGACGACCAGACGGCCGGCGAGATCGTCGCGGAAGTCATGGCGTCTTACGATTGGAACCACCGCACCGTTCGCACCCTGTTGGCCCGGCTCGTCGACAAAGGGGCGATCGGGATCCGGTCCGACGAGAATCGCTTCTTGTACACCCCGCTGGTCTCCAAAGAGGCCTACACCCGAGCGGCGGCAAAGTCGTTCAAGGAAAAATACTTCGGCGGCGACACCAAGGCCTTGCTGCTCCATTTTGCCATCACCGGCGGGATTTCCGAGGACGAATTGCAAGAGATCCGCAAGGCGGTGCGGTCGAAGCGTCGCCCCGCGAAGGCCAAGTCGCGACGCGGCTGACCGTCCGGAACACTGACCGTCCGGAACACTGACCGTCCGGAACATAGGGGTTTTGGCAGAGTCCCGTGTGCCGTAAAGCCCGTTTTGCGGGTGGGAAAAGTTGCGTCACGGCGCTGATCTGCTAGGGTATGGGTACCCGCCGAACCGATCGACCCGCCCTACCCACCCGACCTCATGCCGCGTCTTGCAACCGCCCTGCCGCTGCTCTTCTTTTTGTGGAGCGGGTTTTCGTCGCCCCTGGGTGCCGATCAGCCCGAAATCGGGCTTCGCCTTTCGCCGGATCGGATCGAACTCGACCGCCCCGAAGCGTCCCAGCAAGTCCTGGTCGCCAAGGCACTGAAGCCCCAAGGGGCGGCCGATCGGACGGTCGACTTGACGCACGCGACACGGTTCGAAGTCAACCCGCCCCAAATCGCCGCGGTCGATCCGTCGGGGCTCGTGCGGCCGCTGGCCGACGGGGCGGCGGAGCTGATCGCCAGCGGCGACTCTTGGCAACTGCGGGTGCCGATTCTCGTGCGTGCCTTCGCGTCACCACCCCCGATCTCGTTCCGCAACGAGATCCTCCCGCTGTTGACCAAGGCCCAGTGCAATTCTGGCGGATGCCATGGGAAGGCCGAGGGACAAAACGGCTTCAAGCTGAGCGTCTTCGGGTTCGATCCTCAGTCGGATCACCGCGCGATCACGCAAGAGAGCCGTGGCCGACGCGTCTCACCCGCCGACCCCGCCCGCAGCCTCCTGTACCTCAAAGGGCTGGCCCTCGTCCCGCATGGTGGCGGGATGAAGATCGAGCCCGGGTCGTATCGCGACCAACGGCTGCTCCGCTGGTTGGCCGAAGGGGCTGCGGCCGCCACGCCCGACGACGAGGCCTCCGCGACGGTCGCGATCGAAGTCGAACCGAAGCAACAGGTGCTGGGCCTCGGGGCGACGCAACAGCTTCGCGTGACCGCCATTGACGCTTCGGGGAGGCGGCGGTGCGTGACCGCAGAGAGCGAATACGAATCGAACGCGCCGGCGATCGCTGCGGTCGACCCGCGGGGGTTGGTCCGGGCGAGCGACGCGGCGGGCGAGGCCGCGATCTTGGTCCGTTACGCCGGACAACTCGCCGTCTGCCGCGTGACGTTGCCTCGCGAAGGGGTCACGGTCGACCCGATCCCCCAGCATAATTTCGTCGACCGACTCGTTTGGGAAAAATTGCAACGGCTCGGCATCCGCCCCAGCCCGCTGGGCGATGACGCGACGTTCCTTCGCCGCGTCTTACTCGATACGATCGGGACGCTCCCGCGACCGGATGAAATCCGTGCCTTTCTCGCCGACCCCGCCCCCGACAAGCGTGCGGTGATGATCGACCGGCTGCTCGATCGACCCGAGTATGCCGACTACTGGACGATGAAATGGTTGAACCTGCTCAAGGCCGACCCGCTGACCGTTTCCCCCCAAGGGACCGTCGCGATGCAGCGCTGGTTGCATGCCAGCTTTACCGAAAACAAGCCGTTCGATCAGCTCGTTACGGAGCTGTTGACGGTCCAAGGGAACACGTCGGAGGTCGGACCGGGTGCGTTTTACAAGGCCTCGTCCAAGCCCGTCGATGTGGCGAGGTCGCTGAGCCAATTGCTGCTCGGCGTGCGGATCGAATGCGCCGAGTGCCATCACCACCCCTCGGAACGCTGGGGCCAAGACGACTTCGTCGGCCTCGCCGGTTTCTTCACAGGGATCAAGCTGAAGAAGCTCCCTAACGGCGAGGATGCGATCGTCTCGCGAGGCGGTTCCGATTTGCCTCACCCGCGAACGGGTGAGGTCATCCCGGCCCGTGCCCTAGGGGCGGGGGCGGCCGATTTCAAGCAGGCGGCCGATCGGCGACGCGAGTTCGCGGCGTGGGTGACCCGCCCCGACAACCCGTTCTTCGCCAAGGCGACCGTCAACCGCCTTTGGGCCCATTACTTCGGCCGCGGCATGGTCGACCCGATCGACGATTTACGCGACACCAACCCGGCCGCGAACGAGCCGTTGATGTTGGCCCTCGAAAATCATCTCCGCGAAGTCGGTTACGACCTGAAGGCCTTCACCCGCACGCTCCTCCATTCGCGGGTCTATCAATTGAGCGACGAAGTCGACGAGACGAGCGCTAACGACGTGCAAAATTTTTCGCACGCCCTGGTGAAGACGCTTCCGGCCGAGGTGCTGCTCGACGCGATCTGCCACGCGACCGAGGTCCCCGAGAAATTCAACGGTTGGCCCGCGGGGCATCGCGCGATCGAGGTTTGGGACAGCCGCATGCCGTCCTATTTCTTCACGATCTTCGGCCGGCCCGTGCGGGCGACGGTTTGCGAATGTGAACGGAGCGACGAACCGAGTATTTCGCAGGCGTTGCACCTGCTCAATTCGCCCGAGATCGAAGCGAAGATCGCTCACCGCCATGGCCGGGCCCGTCGGTTGGCCGAATCGTCGCTGGCGCCCCAGGGGGTTATCGAAGAGCTCTACCTGGCGACGCTCGGTCGGCTCCCGACGGAGGCTGAGACCGCGCGGATGCTCGAAGCCTTCGCCCCCGGATCAGATTCGGGGGACGGGGCGGCTGCGGGGACAGGGGGCCGGGGCGCGGATGTGATGGCACGTGCCGCCGCGGCCGAGGATGTCCTGTGGACGCTGCTGAATTCGAAAGAGTTTTTGTTCAACCATTGAGAGTCGTGACACGAGGCCACTGCGATGCTGAGATTGACCCTGGGTAGCGAAGCCCGACGCGGCTGTGACCGAGTGACGCGTCGACACGCGCTTCGGCTGGGCGCTACCGGCCTGATCGGCGGCATGACGTTGCCGAGGTTGCTCGAACTCCAAGCCAAAGCGGCGACGACCCGCGAGGCCAAGGCGAAGTCTTGCATCTTCCTGTTCCTCGAAGGAGGCCCGCCGCATCAGGACATGTGGGACCCCAAACCGGATGCCCCGGAAGAGATCCGTGGCCCGTTCCGGCCGATCCGGACGAACGTCCCTGGCACGTTCGTGACCGACCAATTGCCGCTCTGCGCGAAGCTGGCCGACAAGTACACGATCGTCCGCAGCCACAGCCACAACGACAACGGCCAGTCGACCGGGTACCACTACGTCATGACGGGGCGGAAGGCGAATTTTCCTGACGGCGACAACCCGATCCCGAACAACGATTTTTTTCCCTCGATCGGGTCGATCGTCGCCCGCGAGGTCGGCCCCCGCGGCCAATTGCCCGCTTACATCAACCTGCCACACCCGATGGGCGGTGGCGGACCGGGGTTTTATGGTGCGGAATACGCCCCGTTCGTGATCGAGGCCGACCCGTCCCAGCCCGACTTCGAGGTCAAGGACTTGGCCCCCGCCGCGCGGATCGGCGAGTCGCGATTGGGGCTGCGAAGGAAATTGCTGAGCGAAGTCGATCGGATGAACCGTCGGCTCGATACCGCCCCCGACGGTGCGATGTCGACCTATTACTCGAAGGCCTTCGAACTGATCAGTTCCCCTCAGGCGAAACAGGCCTTCGACATCCACAGCGAGCCGGACAGCGTTCGCGACTCATACGGCCGGACGCAGATCGGCCAATGCGCGCTCCTGGCCCGCCGCCTCGTCGAATCGGGTTGCCGGTTCGTCGGCGTCGATGCCCCCGGGTGGGATGTCCACTTCAATTGTTTCCCTAGCCTCAAGACCGACCTGATCCCCTATGCCGATCGCGCGTTCAGCGCGCTGGTTACCGATCTCGATCAACGCGGGCTGCTCGACGAAACGCTCGTCGTGATGATGGGAGAAATGGGGCGGACCCCGCGGGTCAACGCGCAGGCCGGACGCGACCATTGGTCGATGGCCCAAACGATCATCTTCGCCGGCGGCGGGACGAAACCGGGTCAGGTTATCGGCGCCACCGACGAACAAGCCGCCGCACCGATCACCGACCCGGTCAGCGTCAGCGACCTGCTGTTTACCCTCTCGTCTTTGATGGGGATCGACCCGAATAAGACGTATTACAGCCCACTTGGCCGCCCCGTCCCGATCGTCGACGGCGGCAAGATGATCCCGGGGCTCGTGTGATCTGTGATCGGTGATCAATCGGACCGTGCAACGATGTCCCACGCCGATCCCCTTTGCCCGGCATGATTTTTCGAAGGCTCGCACCCCATGACGCAATGTTTCATGACGCCAAGTTGCATGACGCAATGGTTATCGCGTAACGCCCCATCGATGACACGGCTCGTTGTCGTTGTCGTCTTGGTCGCATGCGGGGCGTCGGTCTCGCGGGCCCAGCAGCAACCGCCGTCGATCGGCTATTTGCACCCTTGCAGCGTTTCGCCCGGGGAGTCGACCGAACTGACGATCGGGGGTTACGACTGGACCGCAGACATGGAGCTTTTCGTGCGCGGCGGCGGGGGGACGTTCGAATTGGTCGCACCACCCTCGGCGGTGTTGATCCCCGACCCGCCGTATTGGTTCGGCAAGAAGGCGCGACGAACGCCGTTGCCGTTGCCGCGCGAATCTCGCGCCGCGTTGTCGCTTCCTGCCGATACGCCTAGCGGGATCGTCACTTGGCAGGCGGCCAACGCGAATGGCGCCACCGCGATCGGTAAGGTTTGGGTCGACCGGCTCCCCAAGGTGATCGAATCGGCGGCCCACGCCTCGCCCCAGCCGCTCGCGTCGCTACCGATCGCCGTCTGCGGCCAGATCGAGACGATCGAACAGATCGATCGTTACGAATTCGAGGCGACCCGCAGCGGCCCGGTGACGTGCGAATTGATCAGCCGTAAGCTCGGTTCGACGATGAACGGCGTGGTCCGCGTCACCGACCCTTCCGGCAAGCTCGTCGCCGAAGCCGTCGACTCGGCGGGGCTCGATGCGAAATTCACCTTTGGGGTCACTGCCGGGATTCGCTACACCGTCGCGATCCACGACCTCGATTTCGGCGGCGACCGATCGTTCGTCTACCGCTTGGCGATCGTGCCGGGGGCGAGGGTGACAACGGCGATCCACGCGGCGGGCCGACGTGGCGAGCAGGGTTCGGTCGAACTGATCGGTTATGGGGTCGCGACCGGCGAAGCGAAGCTCGAATCGGTGACGAAAGAGTTCTCCTTCCCTGCCGACCCGGGGCTCGCACATTTCGCGATCGATTTCGAAACCCCTTGTGGCCTCGCCGAGCCTTTCTTGCTTCCCCTTTCGGATGCGACCCAGATCGCCGCTGCGCCCAGTAGCGCGACGAGTGATCCGGCGAGTGGTGCGGCGGGAGCAGCTTTGCCGGGCGTGATCGAATTGCCTGTCATCCCGGTTGGCGTGACCGCGCGTTTTGCCACCCCCGATGCCGAACACCACTATCGGCTAATGGGCAAGAAGGGAGACCGATTGGCGATCCAGGTATTGGCTCAGCGGATCGGTTCGCCGCTCGACCCGGCCGTCGCGGTGCTCGATGCCAAAGGGCAAGAAAAGGCCCAGGCCGACGATTCGCCAGGGAGCACTGACCCGGATCTGATCTTTGAGTTCCCGGAGGATGGCCCCTACACGTTGGTCGTCACCGACGCCACGACAAAAGGTGGCCAAGCGGACGCGATCTATCATTTGGCGATCGCCCCGGATCAGCCGGGATTCGCTTTGCGGGCCACCGAGCAGCTCAACCTGCCGATCGGTGGCAAGGTGTCGATCGATGTCCAGGCCGAGCGGCGAGGGAAATTCGATGCCCCGATCCGCGTGACGCTCGAAGGGCTCCCGGAGGGGGTCACGGCGCCGGCCGAAATCGTGATCCCCAGCGGCCAGTCGAAGGTCGGTGTGGAACTGAACGTCGCGGCCGATGCCGCCGCCGCCGCGTCGCTGGTGTCGATCTTCGGCGAGTCAAGCGTCGCCCAGCCAAGCTCCAGCGGGGCGATCGGTGGCGACAAATCGATTCGTCAGGGGGCCGAACCGATGCTCGTCGCCTTGACCATCCCCAGCCCGATCGAGATCGATGCCGAGGGGAAAGACGATGTGCTGAAATGGCCGCGAGGGTCGACCTTCCCTGGCCCGGTATTGATCGCGCGGAAAGCGGGGTTCGATGGCGACGTGGTGCTCGAGATGCATTCGCGGCAAGGGCGACACGTGATGGGGATCGCGGGGCCCGAGGTCGCGGTCCCACCCGGCGTCGATCGGTTCCTTTATCCCGTCCACCTCCCCGAATGGCTCGAAACGAGCCGCACTTCGCGGATGGTCGTCAATGGCGTCGTTCGGGTCGCCGATCCGAAAGGGAATGTCCGGCATGTCCTGGTGAAACAAAAGAACCGGATGGGTTTCCTGCCGATCGGCGCGCTGCTGAAGCTGTCCGCCGTCGAGCCGCTGATTTCGCTCGGCGGGACTGCCGACTCGGCCGGATCTGCTCAAACGCGAGTCGTGTCGATCCCGTTGAAGGTCGACCGTGCCGAATCCATCCGCGAACTCGACCTGACGATCGAGCTCGAGCCGCACCCGATGTTCACGGCTTCTCCGATCACCATCGACACGTCGGCTGGTGAACTCAGCGTCCCGGTCCGCTGCGACGTGACCGCGCCAGGTGACTACGAAATCACGTTCCGTGCGACCGCTTGGCAGGGGAAGGATTTTCCCGTCATTTCACGGGCGACCGTGATCTTGGGCTTCGATGAATCGAATACCAACAAAGCCGCCAATAGCCCTTCGCCCTGATCACGATCCGTGGTTCGGTTAGCCACACGGTGGTGCGGCTTGGTGATCGATGGCGCACGTCCGTTTCGGGTAACGTCCGAATTCCCGTGCCGGATGTTGGGGGATGTGAAGGTCACTCCGACAGACGATCTTCAAACACGGCCGCAAGCCTGCTTCGCTTCGGGTTGTTGATTTTCGAGCCAGAGGTTAAAACCAAGTCGGGTAGGTCGCATGCGGTCGTCCGTCCTGTTGCGCGACGGGCTTATCACCAATAGGTTCGCGGTCATCGTTTGATTGGGGGCCTCGAGTCCGATCCCGGATCATCACCCCACCGACCCCGATCACTACAACCCTTGCGTCTGATTGCCCACCATGTCCGATTTGGATGAACAAGCGAAGCTCGAAATATCGCGACGCCGAACCTTCGCGATCATTTCGCACCCCGACGCCGGGAAGACGACGCTGACGGAGAAGCTGTTGCTGTTCGGCGGCAGCATCGAAGTCGCCGGGGCCGTTCGCGGCCGCAAGGCGCAGCGGGCCGCGACATCGGACTGGATGGAGCTCGAAAAACAGCGTGGGATCTCCGTCAGTTCGACCGTCTTGACCTTCGAGTTCGATGGGATCCAGGTCAACCTGCTCGATACCCCTGGGCACCATGACTTCAGCGAAGATACCTATCGCACGCTGATGGCGGTCGACTGCGCCGTGATGGTCATCGACATGGCGAAGGGGATCGAAGCGCAGACCGAAAAGCTATTTAATGTCTGTGCGTTGCGTAAGATCCCGGTGATCACGTTCGTCAACAAGGTTGACCGCGTGGGGTTGAGCCCGCTGGAGATCTTGGCGGAGATCGAGGGTAAGTTCGGGATCGAGGCGAGCCCATCGAATTGGCCGGTCGGGTCTGGGTTGGATTTCACCGGGGTCGTTTCGGTCGCGGAAAAGGAGGTCTACCTTTTCGACCAGCGCAATTCGGATCGACGGATCCCCTACCGCACGCTCGTTCCGGACGCCGCCCGCAAGGAATCGGAATCGAACCCGACGATTGCTGCGGCGCTGGAAGAGGTCGAATTGGTCTCGGAAGCTGGGGCCCGGTTCGACAACGAAAAATTCCTCGCCGGAAAACTGACCCCTGTCTTCTTTGGTAGCGCGCTTACCAATTACGGCGTCGAACATTTCTTGCGCGGGTTCCTCAGGCTTTGTCCTCCGCCGCAGGCCCGCAAGGCGGACATCGGCATGGTCAGTCCTACCCGGAAAGACTTCGCCGGCTTCGTCTTCAAAATCCAGGCGAACCTCGACCCCCGGCACCGCGATCGGATCGCCTTCGTAAGGGTCTGCAGCGGCCGGTTCCGCCGCGACATGGAAGTCCTCCACGCACGCACCGGCAAGAAGGTTTGGCTACGCCGCGCCCACCGCGTGTTCGGTCAGGCCCGCGAGACGATGGACGAGGCATTCGCCGGGGACATCATCGGGCTGATCAACCCGGGCGAATTCCGCCTCGGCGACACGATTTGCGAAGGCGAGGTGTTGAATTTTGAACCGCTCCCGCAATTCTCGCCCGAGAATTTCGCGATCCTGCGGTGCCGCAGCTCTGACCGCCGCAAGCAATTCCAACGTGGGCTCGAACAATTGCTCGAAGAAGGTGCGATCCAATCCTTCAGCGACCCCTCCGCGATCCGCCACGAACCGCTCTTGGCCGCCGTCGGCGAACTCCAGTTCGACGTCGTCCGCTTCCGCTTGGAAAGCGAATACGACACGCCGACCGATATGAGTTGGTTGCCCTACAAGCTCGCCAAATGGATCAATGGAGACCCCGAAAAGCTTAACAACGTGCGTGTCCCCTACACCGCGAAGCTGGTCCGAGACCAACTCGGTTGTCTCGTCGGGCTCTTCCAATCGAAGTGGGATGCCGATTACGCGGAGCGGGAGAACCCCGACGTCAAATTCGCCTCGGTCCGGATCTGACCGATCTCCCTGCACGATATTCGTTGGCGGGTAGTTCGGTTTGGCGGTGCGGCGGTCTCCTCCGTCAACACGCCGCGTCCGACCGCGGGGCCGGAAAAACTGCCGTTCGCATCGCGGTGGCTCTTACAGCCCGTCCCCCGCCAACCCGCCCCCCGCCAACCTAGTCCGGATCGCTGCTTGCAAACGCTCGACCTCGAAAGACTGCCTAAGGAACCAATCGGTCGACCAGATCCGATGTAAGTGCCAACCGCGCGAGCGGATCACTTCTTCGCGAAGCCGGTCCCGATCGCGTGCCGATACGGAGCCGTGGTACGTCGCGCCGTCGCATTCGATACCGAGCAGGAAGTCGGCCGAATCCGGCAACCGGACCCCGATGTCGATGAAATAGCCGGCGACCCCGACTTGCGGTTCGGCATGCAAACCCATCGAACGGACGATCCCAGCGACGGCGATCTCGAACGGCGAGTCGGGCTGACGTCCGGTGACCTTCGGCCTGGCGGTCGATTCCCCCGTCTGTGCGTATTTCAAATAATCGCGAAAGGCGACGAGCCCACGGCTCGAACGCGGCGTGATTTGGATCTCTTCCGGGCTCAGCGACGAGAAGACCCGCACCCGTTTCCTCGCCCGCGTGACCAAGACGTTCAGCCGCCGCCAACCGACTTCGCTGTTGATCGGTCCGAAGCGGTTGAAAACGCGGCCGCTCGCTTCGTCGCGCCCGTAGGTGTACGAGATGAAGATGACGTCGCGTTCATCCCCTTGGAGGTTCTCGAGGTTTTTGACGAAAAACGGCTCTTGCGAAGCGGATAACTTATCGATCGCCTCGCGGGCTTGCGGGTCTTGCTGGCAACGGCGGTCGACCATCTCGGCGATCAGGTCACATTGGGGCCGATTGAAGGTACCGATACCGAGCGATTCGTCGGGGTGGGCGATCGCGTGTTCGACGATCGCCTCGACGACCGCCTGGGCCTCGGTGAGGTTACGCCGGTCCTTAAAGAAACCGTTTTCTATCCGCTGATGGCTGACCCCAAGGCGCCCCGAGCGTTCGCCCGGCGAAGGAAAGACGATCAGGTCGCCGTCATAAAAATGTTCATTCGAAAACGCGATCAGGCTTTCGTGTCGGCTGCGGTAATGCCATCGCAGGCGCCTGACCGGCTGGCAAGTCTTCATCGCCGCTTCGAGGATCGATTCGGTGTTATCGACCGAGGTCGCTTCATCCGCCTCGACCTCTTCCGCATCGCCGTCAAAAAAGCTTGTCGGCGGCAACTGTTTGGGATCACCCACCACCACCATTTGTTGGCCCCGTGCCAAGGCCCCCAGCGCATCCTCGGGACGGATCTGTGACGCCTCGTCCATGATCACGAGGTCGAACCGGAGCGTCCCGGCATCGGCGAACTGCGCGACGCTGAGGGGGCTCATCATGAAGCAGGGTTTGAGCGCTTGAACCGCGGCACCCGCGCGGCCGAGCAGGTCGCGGACGCGGCAATGCCGGCTCTGCTTCTGGCTCTCGTGCATGATCAGCCCGAGCTGGGTCAATTCGCCCACCCGGCCGCGGCTGACCCCAGGGGGGATCGGACGCGAGGCGATCTGGTGGGCCATCTCCAATCGCGTCAGCTTCTGCATCCCGGTATCGAGCTTTTGATATGTCTCGCGTGCCGCTTGCAGGCTCTGTCGCGAAAATGTCGTTAGCGTATTCGATCTCGACATCACTTCCCGCGCGACCCTCGTCAGCACCGTCAGCACATAGACGTCCCGCATACCGCTCGCACGTTCGCCCCACAGCATCGAGTCCACGACCGGCGTCAATCCCGCGTCACGGCATCGCGCGATCAACTGCGAGACGTTGGCCCACGACGGGAGCTCGGACATCCCACTGATCAGTCGATCGATCTGCTCGCTCAGCCGATCGATCCGCTCGACCAGCGATCGCTCTGGGGTCGGCGCTTTGGCATCGTGACTGCCACCCGCCGGTTCGCCGGACGTCTCGTCCCAGCAGAGCCAGTGGGGACTCAGCTCGCCGTGGGCCCCGAGCGCGTCTCGTTGCAGTTGCCACCGCGCGGCCAGCGGTTGGTGTTGTCTCAGCAATCCTGCATATTCGCCGAGTCGCGTGCCGCTTTCGCCCGCTAAGAGCTGCTCGAATTCCGACTGGGGAAGGCCCGTCGCGAGTATCGATTCTCGGCACCGGAGCGCCTCGCGGATCGCGGTGCAATCGGTCTGTTCCCCTTGATGCCACTTACCCAAGACGCGTCGTGACGACTCGTCCGATGCCAGCTCGTCTTTCCGCTTCGCCGTTTTCACCACCAGGACGGCGATGCGAAAGGTATCGGCCAACGTCGCCTGCGGTTGCCAACTGAACGGCTCGATCAACGTCTCGATATCGGCGAGGGCCGACTCGAATTCGCTCAGCCGTGAAGAGAGCTCTTCCAACGGGATCCGCCCGGTCGTTGTGCTGTCCCATCCGAGCAGCCCGATCTGCTGCTGCTCTCCCAATCGGATATCGGCCCGTTCGATGCAGGTCGCCAAGGCGTCGGCATCGAGTCGCTGCGGCGGGTCCGTCTCGGTCGATTCGGCCAGGCCACCTTCGGCCGACGAAGCCGCTTGCCCCAAAACGGCTTGCCCCGAAGCCGCATCGATCGCTTCGAAAGTTCGCATGATCGTGGCATGATCCATGCCCAGCTTGCGAACCTTCGCGACCCAGCCGATCCGCCGATGGAGCTTCTCCCAATCGGTATCGATCCCCTGAAAGTCATCCCCGAACAATCGACGCAACGTCGCGTCGGTGGCAAAGGCTTCGAGCTTGGGGACGAACTGTTGGTACTGCTCGATCGCGGCGAGCTGGCGGTTCGGGTCGGCGGCGACCCCTGTCCGCCAAAACCTCGCGATCGCGGCGATCCCGTGCCGGTATTCGCCCTTCAGGAAACGCAGCCACCTGCGGAGGTGGGCGCGAACCCCCTCCGCGATCCGTCGCAACTCATCGGGAGGCGGGATGCTCTCCAAGTGCATCGAACGGGCGAGCTCTTCGCGGGTCGCGCGCAATGCCGACGATGCCGTACTCCCGCGCCCCCAGGCCGATGGCGTTTCGGGCAAGAAGAGCGCCGGCGTGATCACCTGCCGATCAGCGACGACTTCGTGCGTGAAGAGCCTTAACCGATCGAGCCCTTGGCGGAGCTCTTCGTAATTCCTCGCCGAGCCCAACCCCACCGCCGATAACAGCTTGCCAAAGCCACATGCCTGGTCGATCGTTCGCTTCGTTTCTTGCGCCCAAAGCCTGAGCCCCCGCAGGTCGCTTACCCCGACCGCTTGCAACCGCTTGGCCCAGGGGCGGATCCTGGGGATCACCTCCGCGAACTTCGCGGCGGAATTTTCCCAAGGCATCAACTGCTGGCGAACCAGTTCGCCAGTCGCGGCGCGATGCCCTTCGATCTGGTCACAGCACTGACGGGCCGTCACCGCTTCGTCATCGCCGATCAATCGCGCGATCAGCTCCCGCGATGAAATCGAATCGGCCGAGGCGAGGGCTTCCAGCCGCTGTGGCAGATCGGTCGTCGCCAAGGCGTCCCAGCGTCGGGCCGACTGGGGATCGCCACTTGTGCCGACGAGTGAGGTGAGCCCCTGGCGGAGCGTCTCGCGGTGGATCGCGATTTCACGCATTTCGCGGAGTGCACCCTCGATCGGTCCGGCGGACTGGCCCGTCGCGCAGTTCGGCTCGAAGCCCCGCCATGGGTTGTCGCGAAAGTTACGAAATTCGCCGCAAGCGTTGGCCAGGACTTCGAGCAGTTCGCGATTGCGGGCGAATGTCTCCGAATTCACCTGCCACGGGAGCGCATTCGCGGCGTCGCCATCGAGCGGTTGAATGCCGCGTTGACGGAGCTCGATCACCTGCCAAAAGAGTTCGTACAGGGGCCGACCCAGCGGTTCGACGATCTGGCTTGTTGCCTTGAGGTAGGCCGCGATCTCGCCTTGGGCCACTCCCAATCGCGTTGTCAATTCGCCGACCTTCTCGGGCAACGCGAAGCGTGCTTCGAGACGTTCCTTAAGCGACGCCATCACCCGGCGAGGCGATGCGGAATCGCTGTGCATGTCGAGACAGAACGGCCCCAACCCGATCGACTTCAACTTCGCATGAACGACCTCCAGCGCCGCCATCTTTTCGGCGACGAACAGGACCGTCTTGCCAGCCGACATCGCCGCCGCGATCGCCGCCGTGATCGTTTGCGATTTGCCTGTCCCTGGGGGCCCTTCGATGACCAGATTCCTTCCTTTGGCGATATCGACGAGGGCCGAATGTTGCGAACTGTCGATGTCCAAAGGGAGCGGGATCGCGATCGCATTGTCATCGCGATCGATGTCGTACTCCTTCGCGTAGAGCGCCGTTTCCGAACGCTCCGAACCGAGCACGATATCGGCGAGGACGGAACCTTCGGCCATCGCCCCTGATTCGGCCCAAGCATCGTCCTGCAGGTCGGCATACATCATCAGCTTGTGAAAGCTGAAAAAGCCAACCAACATCTGTCGGTTCACCGTCCATCCGGGGCGGCTGGCGGTCATCCTTTCGACCCGTCCGAAATAATCGCTCGGGGTCTGATCGGTCGGGGTCTGATCGCTCGGGGTCTGATCGCTCGGGGTCTGATCGCTCGGGGTCTGATCGCTCGGGGTCTGACCCTCTTCGAGGCTTTGTGTCTGACCCGCTTCGAACTTGGGGAGCCTCAGTCCGAAATCCCGTTCCAGCCGTTTGTCGAGGCTCAGGTTGTGCTGGATCTCTTCCTCGGTCCACCGCAACGTGTAAAGGTATCGCTCCTGACGCGCGTCGAACGACCGTTCGATCACCACCGGGATCAGGATCAACGGTGCGAGCCTCGATACCCGCGACGATTCTTGTTCGGTCCACGAGAGGAAACCGAGCGCCAGGTGCAGGTAATTGATCCCCGTCTCTTCCACCGCCGTCGATGCCGCGCGGCGAAGGTTGCGCAGGGTCGATTCGAGAACTTCGGCGGTCAATTTCGTTTGCAGGCGAAGGTCGCGAGGGTTCGCCGCCATCTCCGCCAAACGTTCGATCGATGGGGCATTCGGCTTTAGGTTGTCAGCGGCTGCGGGCGATGTGGGCTGTGGATTTTCGGGCTGTGGCGCGGCGGCGTTATCAAGATCGACTTCGAACGGCTCGCTTGACCCGATGGCCTCGCCGCTGGACCCGATGGCTTCGCCGTTGGTCTCGATCGGCGGATTGAATCCTTGCGGCGCCGGTAACAACCGCACATCACCGTCGCCAAGTGCCGAAGGGGCTTCGGTCGATATCGCTCTGTCCGCCGCAGGTGCATCCGTCTGATTTTCGGCGACGGTTTCCGAGTCGTTAGGAACGATCGGATCGACGGTTGACCGTGTGTCAACTTTGGAGACGTCGTCCGATGGCGGGGGCTCGGGGGCGGGGTCGAAGACAAAGGTCTTGCGACGCTCGACGAGGTGTTCGAAGAGGAAGTCGGCATCTTCACCGACCAGATAGAGCGTCCGGCCGCGGGTCGCGCGGTAATTGACGAGGGTGTTGCGGTTGGTCAGGTCAAGGAGCCGTTGACGCAATCGGCTCAATTCGCCACGCAGGTCCGTCGTTGCCATCCCGATGACCTCAAGCGTTGACCCCGGTCCAAATCTCACCCTTACCACCGGCGCTCAAATCGCCCAGCCGTCGCCAGATCGGGCCCCGCAGCATCTTGGCGATCGATGCGGCGTCCTCCGGGAGCTGGTCGGCGATCAACCTGGCGATCCCGAGGCGACATTCCCTCGGTCGGGTGAAGCAGATCTCGGAGAATTCGGCGGGATGTCCCAGGATGATCGTCCCTCGGTTCATGCTCGCGCCGACCTCGCCCTTGGCGCTGCCGCCAACGATCAGGGTGCCGGCCACCATTTCCAAACCGAGCCCACCTTCGCAATCACCCAGAATAATGATCGTCCCTCGACGCATGCGAAAACCGGCGTAACGGCCCGCGGTCCCACGCACCACAACCGTCCCTCCCGACATGCCGCTGACGCGACCGACGTAAGGGGCACCCAGGTCGTCACCGACGTTGCCGTCGATGGTGACCGAACCGCCACGAAGCTGTTGGCAAGCCCTGGAACGTGCCGAACCGGCAAGTCTCGCGTTGCCGCCGGACATCCCCGAACAGAAGGCGTCGCCGACGGGGCCATCGACTCGAAGGGCCCCTGCCGACCATCCCGTCCCGATGCCGTGAAAACGCCGCAAATCACCCGCCAGCTGAAGGTGTTGGGGCGGGGCGTCGTCGATGTCGAAGAGGTCACCCAGCAGGATCGTCGCCCGGCCACCGATCGTTTTCAGCGGGCGAGCGCGCACGTCGTCGCGGCCAAGCGCGAAGAGTTCGGAGCTGATCGATCGGGCATCGAGTTCGACCCCGGGGTCATGCGTCAGCCTCAGGCTCAGTCCGTTCATCCGAGGACCTCCTCGAGATGGAAGTGGTGGCGACCGAGTTTCCCGCCGTAATTTCCCGCCGTCACCCCGACCAGGCCAGCGGGCCCGACCCGATGGCATGCCGCTTCGATCCCGACCCGCATCGCATGTGCGACCTGCTGAGGCGTCATCCCATCGATCACGATCTCGACGATCGCTTCGACTTCGTCCCCAAAAGGTTGGTTGACCAAACCGTGCAGCGACGGGCAATAGGCTTCGTTGGTCGACGCGAACAACGCTTTGTACTTCGAACCGACCTTGCTGCCGCTACGCGTGGCGCCACCGGGGAAGGGGGTGATCACCCCGGCCAGCGGCCGGATCGCTTCGGTCGAAGCCCTGCAGGCATCGAGGACCCGATCGAGCGAGCGGCCCAGCAGCAAAAAGTTGCCACCGCCGACGGCATCGACGCGCGCCGTTTCGGCCTCGCACAGGAATTCGCCATCCATCACCGGGATTCGCCAATACCGCCGTCCGCCGATCACCTTGCTCGATTGGTAACCGTCGCCGAAGTACCGGAGCGTCTTTCCGAGCGGGACCTTCGCGGTCCCTTCCAGCCCCGCGAAGAGCGCCGTCGTGGGACAAGTCAGGACACATTGCCCCGCGCGGCGGGCGATCTGTTTATCGAGTTCTTTTCCCGAGACCGCGAAGGCGAGGATCGCGACGCCC
>JBEIRZ010000501.1:0-2948 GCA_040375695.1 Planctomycetaceae bacterium | reverse complement strand
TCGACTCGGTCCTCACCAAGCCGCCCAAACCGCTCCCCGAGATCGCCGCCCGCGCGATCGATTCCCTCCCCGGCGGCGACGCGATCGTCGCCTCGCCGATGCGACTGCTGGTGACGATCGCCGTCGCGGTGACGATCGTGACGCTGATCTGCACCGTCCTGGGGCTTTGGGCCCGCTGGACCGCGACGCTTGCGGTCAACCGTTCCCAGGTGTCGATCCGCCGCAAGGTCTATGACCACATGCTCCAACTCCCGCTGCAACGGGTCCACGGGCTGAAGTCGGGCGGGATCGCGAGCCTGATCCGCGAAGATGCCGGCGGCATCTCCGAACTGATCTTTAACATGCTTTACAACCCCTGGCGGGCGATCGTCCAATTCCTCGGCAGCCTGATCATCCTCGTCCTGGTCGATTGGAAACTGATGGTCGGCGGATTGCTGCTGTTGCCGATGGTCTGGCTGAGCCACCGGACATGGATCAATCGCATCCGACCGCTGTTTCGCGACGTCCGCAAACAACGCCAATTGATCGATGCCGCCGCGACCGAAACCTTCGGCGGTATCCGCGTCGTGCGGACCTTCGCCCGCTGGCGAAACGAATCCTCGCGCTTCGTCCGCGAAGGCGATTTCCTCGTCCGACAACAACTCTACACCTGGTGGTGGACCCGCACGATCGAACTCGTCTGGGAAGTCCTCTTGCCGCTCGCCTCGACGCTGCTTCTGGTCTATGGCGGCTACCAAATCATCCACGGCGAACTGACGCTCGGCGAACTGATGATGTTCCTCGTCTACCTGACGATGCTCCTCGACCCATTGGCCACCCTGACCGCCAGCGCCGTCTCTTTCCAAACGAACCTCGCCGCGTTGGACCGCGTCCTCGATGTCCTCGCCTACCCCCGCGAATTCCCCGATAACCCCGCGGCGGTTCGCATCAGCCGCCCCGCGACCCGCGGCGAATTCGATCTCCGTGACGTCCGCTTCAACTACCCCGGCAGCGATGCCGAAGTCCTCCGCGGTATCGACCTGCACGTCGAACCGGGCGAGACCGTCGCTTTGGTCGGCCGCAGCGGCTCCGGCAAGACGACGCTGACTAACCTGATCGCCCGCTTTTATGACCCGACTTCCGGCAGCATCCTGCTCGATGGCCGCGATCTTCGCGATATCGAACCCCAAAGCTTTCGCAAATTGCTCGGGATCGTCGAACAGGACGTCTTCCTCTTCGACGGCACCATCGGCGAAAACATCGCCTACTCCCGCCCCGACGCCTCCGATGATGAGATCGCCGCGGCCGCCAAAGCCGCGGCCGCCGACGAATTCATCCTCTCCCTCCCCGACGGCTTCGACACCCTGATCGGCGAGCGCGGCTTCAAACTCTCCGGCGGCCAACGACAACGCATCGCCATCGCCCGCGCGATCCTCGCCGACCCCAAGATCCTGATCCTCGACGAAGCCACCTCCAATCTCGACAGCCACAGCGAACGCCTGATCCAACAAAGCCTCGCCGAACTCCTTCGCGGACGCACCGCCTTCGTGATCGCCCACCGACTTAGCACCATCCGAAACGCCGATAAAATTGTCGTGATTCAAGAGGGCCGCATCGTCCAGGTCGGCGATCACGACTCGCTGCTGAACCAACCCGGCGGCTACCGCGACATGCTGCGACTGCAAACCGACCCTGACCCTGACCTCGCTTTCGCTTCCTCCGAAGAAGTCTCTGCACAGCCGCACCGAATCGGCTAATATGGACCGGCATCTGCCAGGACCGAGCCGTCGGTCCCCTCCCAAATGCCCCTTCCCGCGCCCGCCACATCATGCAGCTCCGCCGGTCCCTCAAACCCCTTATCCTCGCCCTCGCACTCTCCCCACTCTCCCCCGCACTGGCCGGTGATCGCGATTGGCCCCAATGGCGCGGCACGAATCGCGATGGCCACGCCGCGCCACAAAAGCTGCTCCAGAGCTGGCCCGAAGGTGGCCCCAAAATGAAGTGGGAATTCCGCGAAGCCGGCGTCGGCTATTCGGCCTTCGCGATCCGCGACGGCCTCCTCTACACCCTCGGGGCCCGCGAAGACGGCTGCTATGTGATCTGCGTCGATACCGCCAAAGGCGAACAACGCTGGCAAACCAAAATCAGCCGCCCCGGCGCCTCCGAAGATTATGCCTTCGGTTGGGGCGGCGGACCCCGCAGCACCCCGACCCTCGATGGCGAATTCGTCTATGCCCTCAGCGACGTCGGCGTCCTCGCCTGCCTCAAAGCCGATAAAGGCGAACCGGTTTGGAGCGTCGACTTCGTCGAAAAGTACAAATCGTCCATCCCCAAATGGGGCTTTGCCGAATCGGTCCTCATCGATGGCGATCGTGTCGTCGCTACCCCCGGCGGCGAATCGTTCCTCGTCGGATTCAATAAAACTTCCGGCGAACAAACCTTCGTTTCCAAAGGGCACGCCGAACAGGCCCAATACGTCTCGATCATGAAACAGACGATCGGCGAAACCGCCTTCTATGTCACCGCCAGCAAAGCGGGAATCGTCGCCTTCGACGCCAAGTCGGGCGAACTCCTCTTCAGCGATAATTCGACCGGTAACCCCACCGCCGTCATCCCCACCCCCATCCCACACGGCGATCTCCTCTACCACACCAGCGATTACGGCGCAGGCAACGTCCTCCTGAAACTCGCTCCCGGTGCTGCTGACAAACCGGAGGAAGCCGGCAAGGTGAAGGTCGAAAAACTCTACGCCATCAAAGAAAAGTCGATGCAAAATCACCACGGCGGCGTGGTCCTCGTCGATGGCCCCATCTTCGGTGCCAGCAAAGCCAAAGGCGGCGTCTGGATGGCCCAAGAACTCCAATCGGGCAAAACGCTGTGGGAAGAACGGATCCGCCCCAACCGCAGCGGCTCGATCGCCTTCGCCGACGGTCGGCTCTATTGCTACAACGACGAAGATGCGACCGTGA